>JBDGPY010000032.1:12861-21719 GCA_042219425.1 Haloarcula sp.
TCGAGGCGCTTGTACACGCTTTGCACGACCGATCCCCCACGTGAGTGCTGCCATGCGCGCTCGATAGCGGGTATAATTCTATCCAGTAGTGCGATGAAGGGACCGACAGTGTGCGTCTCCCGGAGATCGATGACGATTACCTCCGGGTCAGGCTCTTTCGTGAGCCAGCGGTAGCAATATGACTCTTTGATAAGGGTAGTTACACGAGAACTGACCGATATCCCAGCGCTGATGATTCGTGACCCGCCGATAATATCGTTCTCACCAGCAGTTTCGCTACGGTCTATTGATCCGGGCACACTAACCATCCAACTGCGTATTGGTTTGCGTGATCCACAATATCGTTTTCGGAGTCTCTCAGGTGCCAATACTCACGACGTCTGCTTCGATTGTGAGTGTCCCCAGGTTGATCACAACTGACGAGCCTTGCTGGATGGACTTGCCTTTGAACTGAACACCGCTCGTCGTTTCACGAACTTGCAGTTCGGCTGTGATGGTGACGTCACGCAGGAACGGGTGATCAACGACGGTCACAGAGCCGTTATCTCCCGTAGTGATGATAACCGATGGGTCAGTGTTGACGCGACTGACACGAGCAATCGTCTCGCCACGACTGACTTCGGTCATACCAGGTTCAATCGCGTTGGCCATGTCCTCGCGGATGTCAGTCATCCGGAGAGTTACCGTCCGATTATCGAGTGCACCACGCGGTTCGAGTGCACCGACACGTTCGATAGCGCCAGAGAGTTCGTAGTTGGTGGTCGATATGGTGATGTTATTCCCAGGCTGGACGTAGACACTTCCGAACTGTTGGCGGTCACCATTTTCGAGAGTAGATAGTTCGAGACCGACGAACACGCGTTTGCGGTCGGGGTTCTGTGTCTCGTAGGTGGTGACAGTCTTCACTTCGGCTGTCTCGTGACCCGATACGGTAGCAACGTCACCGGCGGCGATGTCGTCCGCCGTTTCGGCGTCGACGGTCGTCTCGAAGAGTATGTCGGCGGTTGTTGGTTGGAGGCCGCTACCGATCTGTTCGAGACGTCCGTCAATCGTGTAGTCCGCTGCTGGGAGTGTGACTGTTTGCCCGCGGCGGATCTGGATACCGCCAAACCGCCGGCTACCCTGCTGTGTGTAGGTCTCGAGTTCAGCTTCGATGAAGACAGTCTGTTGGCTGGGGTCTTCGGTTGCGTACGCCGCTACGTCCTCGACAGTCGCAACAGTGCGTCCACCGAGCCGGATCTCATCACCGGAGGTAACCTCGCGAGCCTCAGCGGCAGCCATCGTGTCCTTGAGAACGACAGTCGTATTCTCCTGGTTGAGGCTGTTGCCACCACCCACGGCACGTATCTGCCCGCTTACTTCATAGCGGCTTGTGGTGATAGTCAGTGAACGACCAAGGCGAGGGGGTGCGTTCGCGTAGGTGAGACTGTCACCGCTGGTGGGGCCTTCAAGTGTGGCACGGAGAATGACACGCGTCTGGTCGCCCTGTGGTGTGAGGTAGACATCAGTGACGGTGAGTTCGGAGTTGCCGTTTGGGCTGTATGTGTCGCCTTCGTTGATTTCTGAAACGAGATATGACGGCTGTGTCCCGAGATCGATAGTGACGCTGGTTGTTGTAAGATCTGGTGAGTCCGGTTCTGGTTCTGGTTGGAGAACCAATGCTGCGCCTGCTATGATCACTGCAATTATAAGTAGTACGGCCAGTGCATCGACGACGTTGACAAGACCGAAAAGGTTTCCCTCGTCGTCGAGGAGGGCTGACGAGCGACTATCTGCCATGCTGTAGGCATTTTGCGGAGATGGTTTGGGTGTTTCGTTACATCGCCCTCAAACCTCTGGCGTAGCGTTACAAACTGTGGCGGAGAATATGTGCTGTAATCTGGTTGTTTTGGCGACGCTGCGATGCAAATCGGCATCAAAAACCGCTATCTCGGTATCTGAATCGGTCGAGTCGTAACTTAGTGGATAACTAACAGAACATATATGATATTCGTATGGCAGATTGTGATGAGAATTAGATGGCCCGATACAGGCTGACATCACTCGCTCGTTTAGGCCGATCGTCACTGCCCTCTAAGTGAAATTACAATATCAAAAAGTACGCTCCACACCTGTCGTGCAACCAGTTTCATATCATAGCTGAACGACTGGTCGCGCACGTACTCCAGGTCATACCGCAGCTTTTCAGTGGGTTCTTTTCCGGTCACACGGTTCACTTGTGCTGGACCAGTCAGTCCTGGCTTCACGAACCAGCGCTTTTGCCAGTCGACAACGCCAGTCTGAATGTCTGAGTCCAACTCTGGCCGTTCTGGCCGAGGCCCAACGACACTCATATCACCACGGAGTATCGACCAAAGCTGTGGGATCTCGTCCAAATGCGTCTGCCGCAACAGTCGACCAACCGATGTCACGCGTGGGTCAACACCGCCAGCGTCTCCCTCGCTAATCTTTGCGCCGGTTTCATCTTCAGCGTTCTCGATCATAGACCGAAACTTGTAGATAGAAAATGTTTCTCCAAACACCGCAGTCCGATCCTGTTGGTACAGAATCGAGCCACCATCATCTATCTTGATCGCGGCAGCGATGCTTACGATCACAGGGGACAACACAACTAATCCAACCGCCGCGAACACGATATCGAACGCTCGTTTGAGAATATAGTCCTGTATATCCCACGGTTCGATCTTCACATCAACCAGCATCCCAACGCCGGTATTGGCCGTCAGCACGGAGTCTGAGTGCTCCCGGTGGACTTTCGCACTGACACCGTGCTCGTAACACGCATCAAGCGCACCGAAGAATTCTGCGCGGTCAGCGTGCTCAAACGCTAGAACTACCGTATCGATATCGTACTCAACAAGCACGTCTTCGATCCGTGAGAGTCCACCCAACCGTTCAAGTCCGTCGGAACGAATACCGCCATCAGCAATTGCCGGGGGAACGCCGTTTTGCGGTGAGACGACACTTGTTGGGCAAAGATAGCCAAGAAGTGTCCCCTCGACCCCCTCTGAGACCTCATTGATTATATCGACATCATCACCGACGACAACAGTCCGCTTACCGTTCGACGGTGGCCGCTTCCGGATCCACACGAACCACGCGGGCAGTGCCACCAACAACAGTGGCGTTACCAGCACAACAGTCAGACGTGGCAATCGGTACGTGTAATCGAAGTATCCGATAGTCGCCAGTACGAGTACAGCGACTACAACGCGTTTCTGTGTGAGTGAAACAGCATCAAGAATCCGACGTGGCCGGGGCTTATACAACGGTAGGAACACGCTGGCGACGACGACAGTCGTCACCAGTAACTCGAACGTGAACTCCGACCCGGACGGTGGGTCGGTCGGTAACCGACTGAGCAACGGAACCACCGCAGCAAGTGACTGGACGGTCGCATTATTGACAAGTGCGACAGTCACTGCTGTGAGCGTGACGACACCTGACACACTGGCTACACGGTACCGCCAGCCGCTATCCATCACTACATCGATTGATCAGGTGTGACATAAGTCCTACGTCCTGAGTCTCAGTTGTGAATAGGCCAGACGATGGAAGCTTCACCAGGCTGCCCTGAATAATGACAGTTACAAGTAGGAACTCTGGGCGGGTGTGATTCAGCAGGCAACAAGTTCCATCCCAGTTCCTGTACTCCCGTCTCTAACCGTGGATTTATCAATATCGGTACTTAGTGCACACACAACACAACGAGTGAAGGACAAAAGAAATCATTCAGAGTCCTGTTCCGGTTAAATTTCTCACGCCCACACCCCTCGCAACGAGTGAAAGCTAGCTCTGACCCGGTCGTCCGAAAAACGTGGGCACCAATCGGAGAAACACCGATTCTTCGGAGTAAATCGAGCGGGAAGCGTGTCAACGTGTTCAGTGCGGTTGCTCGCTGACCGAGACGAGTTTCATGTTGTCAGATCCGACGAGGAGACTGGGCAACTTCACTCCACACAACTTGGAGACGCTGAAATCACATGTTGAACGGTCAGTAGCTGCAAAGCAGGATCAAGCAGAGGTCTTACAGGATTACATCAGAGCTGCTGGACTGGAACTCCTCTGATTTCATTATCAATGAACGCTACAAGCTAACGTGGACCGGGGGCGTGTTGCTGATGTATTTCTTCCTGACGAACGTGAAACTGTTCGGTCTGGACATCGATGCCAGCCAGCAGGTGTTCGGGCGCTTCTCGTCGATTCTGGCGTCCGGCCAGGGGAGCATCATGCAGTTGGATATCGGTCCGATCGTCACGGCGTCCATCGTGTTACAGCTCCTCGGTGGGGCAGACCTGCTCGGGCTGAACACCCAAGACGACCCGCGGGATCAGATCCTCTATTAGGGGCTCCAGAAGCTGCTGGTGCTCGTGATGATCTGCCTCACCGGGCTTCCGATGGTGTTTGCCGGCGGCTTCCTCCCGGCTGACACGGCGGTCGCGAACTCACTGGGTATCGGTACGGCCGGTGTCCAGTGGCTCATCTTCGCCCAGATGTTCGTCGGCGGTGTCCTCATCCTGTTCATGGACGAGGTCATCTCCAAGTGGGGCGTCGGCTCCGGTATCGGGCTGTTCATCGTCGCCGGTGTGAGCCAACGGCTCATCGGTGGCATCCTGACGACGCCGTTCCTCGGAAACAGCGAGGGGATCATCTACACCTGGTATCTGTTCATCACCGGCCAGCGTGGCACCGGGCCAGTGCTGGCTGCTGACGGACTGCAGACAGTGTTGCTCCAGGGCGAACTGCTGGGGCTGTTCACCACGGTCCTCATCTTTACCGTGGTCGTCTACGCCGAGTCGGTGCGCGTCGAAATTCCGCTATCGAACGCCCGCGTCAAAGGAGCCCGCGGCCGGTTCCCGGTCAAGCTCATCTACGCGAGCGTCCTGCCGATGATCCTCGTCCGGGCACTGCAGGCGAACATCCAGTCTCCTCGTCGACTGTAGCAGCGGCATCACTGGAACGTCAGTGTGTCCGGAACGAGTCGGGGGACGACCCCGTCGAAGTCGTCGTCGAAACTCAACACTCCGTCTATCTCGTGGTATTCGACCATTGCGACGGTCATCGCGTCGGTGAAACTGAGTTCGTGGTCAGCGTACGTTTGGTGGACGGATACGGCACGATCGAAGAGAGTCTGAGACGAATGGAGTAGTTCGATGGCCGAGGGGTACCCTGATCCGCGAATGCGCCGCCCCACTTCGAGACCGGCGTCGACATTCCCTGTCCGCATCTGCGTTAGCGTGACCGTTTCGTCGTAGACGTAGTCGCTCGTCATCACGTGACCGTATTCAGCGGACGAAAGGACGGCATTCAGGGCGTCAGTACCGACCGTGTGTCGGCTGGCGTCGGTGTCGTGATGGGCGTAGAACACGCCAGTGTCGACGAAGACGCTCATCCGTACAGGATATCGTCGATGTCGTCTTCCGTCGTTTCGACACCGGAGGCGATCGTTCCTTGGTTGAATTCCTCAAGTTCCGTTTCGTTCAGGGCCGTTGTTCCATCTCGGAACGAATCAACGAACTCCGAGCGGGAGTCAACTGCTGATTGAATCAGTGTTGAGAGGATTTCTTGTTGGGTGATCTTCTTGCCCGTTTTAAGCCGAATCTCCGCTTGTAGCTCTTCGAGCTTGGATTTTGCGTCTTCATCCATCTTGACCGCTGTTGACATATATGCGAGTTGTAGCTACAACGAGGTTAATGTTTCTACTGAAATCAGAGATGGTAAATATGAATCACAGATTCATTTACTGGGTTCCAGCAGCCACGTGATTCTCATGTGACCTGATTGAGTGGGATCGTCTACGACTCCCGTACCACCCACAATTCGCCTCAACAAACTTTTTGACGTCCTTCGGATAATTTCTGTCGGCTACGTCATTTCCCACCGACGCCGGTCTGCCACCACAGGTCCGTCACCACCGCACGGCCGACCGGCCGCCAGTGACAGCCAGTCCATTCTTCCTCATGCCGGTACCACCCAAGGCCGTCCGGCCGCGGTTCGAACTGCATTCGTCGCCACAGGCCACTGTGGTCTCTGTACCGAATCTCGAGTGACTCGCCGGTCGATGCATGGTCAGTTGCTGTGCCGTCAGTGCCCGGATCGTCACCGGACGCACATTCGTTTTCAGCCATGGTTCATGACACCGGGACTGCTTTCCAGGCGCCACTCCGCCACGTGGCTGAATACCTTCCGAACACCTGACCTTTACTCAACGACGGTGGCAGACTGATCGAGTCCAACAGGTCGTCCGTCGTTCCACTCGACAGCGAAGACAGCAGCTTGCAGCTCTCCGAACCGCTGTTCTACAACGTCGAGCGGATGTGAATCGATGAACCGGGCCGGCTGATGGTCAACAGCCGTCGAACCATCGTTCACTTGTAGATGAGCTGGGCCAAGGTCGTCGTGCGTACCGTCTTGATGCCACCCGACCAGCAGACTTCTCTCCGGCTCAATCCAGTTGAACCAGTAATACTCGTACGGTTCGCCTGTTTGCAGGTGAAACCCGACCTCGATACGGGCCGCTGTCGCAGGATACTCGTCGTCGCCGAAAAACTGGCGCGGGTTCACATCACCGACGACGCGGTACGGGCCTGCTTCGCGCGGTTCAGCACGCCGACGACGGACGTTGTTGAACTCTCCACTAAGTCGGTTCCAGATGCGGTCGTGGAGCCGTTTGCTCTGCAAGTTCGCCCGGTTAGCGAGAAAGACGACCATTAGGCGAATGTCGAGGGTGAGTCAGTCCGTGAAGAGGACAGCTCCACGACATCCTCATACAGGTGAAGTGCGTGCTTCACGAATCCGAGTTCCGTGTTGATCGCCTCCCATGTAGCAATCACGTTGCGACGCTCACGAAGCTCCGCAGCTGATAGTTCCTCGTCAGCGAGCTGTTCCCGAAACTCGTTGAGCGAACTGACGTCGTACTCCCTAGCCAGTTCTTCCTGTTCCTTCTTCAGCTCCGTGAGCTGGCTCTCCAGTTCGTCACGCGAATGGGCCTCGATCAGGTCAGTCACTTCGTCGAAGAGCATGCGCACGGGATTCAGATCGTACGCTTTCGTTCCGTCAACGCTCGTTTCGATGACCCAATCATCACTCGCCAAGCGCTGAAGTTCGTCGTCCGCTGTCGTTCTGGAGATATCTGCCCGGTCGGCAATCTCCTGCACTGGTGTCGGTTCGTCCAGCAACTCCACAACGTGCCGGACGCGCTCACGTCCGCTCGTACTCTCTGTCCACGATTTCTGACTCGATTCAGCCATTCGTGCTAGGTCTTCGTCCTCTATTCTCAAATAATTTGTCTCAGATCAAATATTCAAACAGCCTCACCGAGTGAGCTATCGTCGAACCGTCGGACCAGACTGTGACGGACAAGAAGGAGGAACGCACACAGTTCGGCTCGTCGGCGAGTCTCGGTAAAATGGAATGCCACGTTGTAGTGGTTGGTCCACGCCGCGACCGTACCCGTGACCGGATTCGGATGGATGTCTCGCCACGCCATACACCCGAGATTACAGAGAGATGTCTTCCATGGTGTCTCGACGACAACGGGGAGGGGCTGTGTCCACTGGACTGCCCGCTGTAACTCACGTTTGCATCGCTCTCGCTCCCAGGTGAGTGCCGTGAGAAAGTCGTGCCCGGATTTCCGCTCGACGGCGAATTGCGGGTGATATGTATCTGTTTCCCGGTCGTGGATACAGTATGCCGGCACGGTGTAGTCACCGGGCGAAAGAGTCACATCGCGTGTTTCGACCGAGTAGCAGTCGAACGCCCACGGACGTCGTTCGCGCGTGTCTCGCAGGATCGTCGTGGGAATCAGGGTTGTCTCTCGCGTCTCGACCATCTAACCGGACCTGTGTCCGGTATCACGGGTAAACATTCGTCGCAGAGTCGCAAGGTCGGAGTCACACGACGATGTCGGCAAACGTCCACTCGTCGGGCAACTGCTGGGCGAGTCCGCAGTCTTCGACAACGGTCCGGAGTCGGTCCTGGATGTCGGGCTCCCAGTCGAATCCGGATACGGTTCGTACGGGCGGCAGAGATATGATCCGCCCTAACTCGGGGAATCCTGAAGGGGAGCTATGGCGAACGAACAGCCATGGCCGACTACATCGTGGAACTCAAAGACTCTGTCTTTCGTGAGACACCACTCGCGGAGGCGGATTTCGATGAGGACCGCAGACTTGCGTTCAACTCGAAAGCAGACGCGGAGGAGTGGGTGGCCGGACAGAACCGAAACCACACGAATATGGGCCAACTCACACTCCACACCGCTCATCCGGCCGACACATCGGATGTCGACGCCTACGTGGTGTTCCGGCCCGTGAACGGTGTCTGGGTCCCGGATTCTTGACATCCTCACTCGCGTGAACGCGGGTGAATCCCACGGCACCGCACCGCTAAGTTGGGATATTACGGTCTACGACAGCGCCTGTTCTTGGGGCTTGAACGAGCCAGTTTCTTTGTCAAACAGGTATGTCGATGGCTGTGCCAACCAGCCGTTACTCCTATCACCGCCGTCCGTGGCGAGACTCGGAGATACTTGTTGTCGGATGTTCTCGGCACCGTTCACGTCAGCATTCGCAACCAAGTTACACTCGTCGCTACTACGACGAGGGTGCCGTCGTCGAGATCGCCCAGCGCGGTGAGTCAATCGGAGCGGCAGTCGAGGGCAGCCAGTACAAGCCCTACCAGGTGCGGATCGAACTCGACGAAACCGGGGTCGTCGACACGGCGTGTTCCTGCCCGTACGATCACGGTGGGATTTGCAAGCACCGTGTCGCCGTCCTCCTGACGTACGTCCGTGATCCCGACAGGATCGACCAGCGACCGCCAGTCTCCGAACTGGTCGCCGACGCGGACCCCGAGGA
>JBDGPY010000071.1:0-21654 GCA_042219425.1 Haloarcula sp.
CGAATACGAACACGGCATCAAAGCTGCGGATGGCAGTCGTCGATGGCTCTCGGTCAATGCCGCACCGCTGACCACCAGCAACGGAGAAATCGAACGTGTGATCGCGGCTATTACAGATATCACAGAGAAGAATGACGGGGAAACACTGATCGACGGAGCCGGTCATCGGTGACCGTGGCCGCGACGTGAGGTCACACCCTTCGTACAGAGATACTCACTGAAGCCGTCGACATCGATGTCTAGCAGGTTGCTGTTCTCCAGTTCGAAGTGATCCTGGCTCTCGTCCGGTGCGTTCTGTGAGACGAAATCGGTTATCTCCATTGATTTATCAGGGCCATCGAGGACCCAACCGAATATTCAAAAATTGGTCAAATAAATACACATATATACTTCCATATAAATATCGAGAAGGGAGACGACTTGATAAATAATCCTGTCTGCAAGCTGTACGGGCTGACCGACGAAAAAATCGGGATTGTAGAAGAAACGGTTGGGGTAGATGGTTCAGCGATCAGTACAGCCTGTATGTCTCAAAAGGCGACGCTATCTTGATTCAGCGAGAGAACCACGGTTCACGGCGTGGCAGATGGCATCTTGTCTGAAAGTGATCCGTGCATGGCTGTATACCTCGCTTTCTGCACAATTGCTGCATCTCTCCTACACCTCCCTCTCCGTCAGCTCTAAAGTGGTGTCGTTCTTCTAGTATTTCTCGAGGAATTATTTTCATACCCAGGTGCAGTGGAGGTTATCGAGTATATTTCCGTCTATTTGGTAAATAAAGAATGTCATCTACAAGAATTGTTAGAACTAGTTCACTAGCTATAGAGCGAAGTTCTATTGACTGCAGCGGATGTGAGACAATCGTCACCGATAAGCGCCGGACCATTAGCGAGAGCGATACTCAACGGTTCCGCGATCTAACAACGAACCAGCAACTGCTCCATCTCGACGCCGAGTCCCAGTAGCTGTGGCTTGCTGACTGCGTTTAGTACGCTTGTCATACGGTGGGACAACCGAGACTCCAAGTTAGGACTCTGCCAGCCAGACGATGGGAAGCAGCCCAGCTCCCTCAATGCAGGTCGGTTGGATGCCGATACCAACCGGGACAGCTCCGCTGAGGGAGTCGGGCCTGGTTGACTGACAACACAACAGTTCCAGACCGGTCTCTGTGCTTTATAGAGCGCTGTTGATCACCGCTTACCCGAACAGTTGGTGTGCCATAGCCGCAGGGAACGATATGTATAAATCCAGCTAAGACAAAGCATGTCACAGTCACTAATGATGCACCACGACGTTGCCATCATTGGCGGCGGTTGCGTCGGCCTGTCTGTCGCGAAGCATCTCACGGCACAGACGGATCTCGACGTCGCCGTCATCGAGAAGGAACACCACTTCGCAGAGCACCAGAGCGGGCGCAACTCGGGTGTTCTCCATCCCGGATTCAACTACCCACCGGAGTCGAAAAAAGCTCACTTTGCCACCGAAGGGACCCGGCGCATGAAGGAATATTGCAGGGAACACGGCGTGCCGTGCGAGGAACTGGGCGTCCTCGTCGTGGCAGAGACAGACCGAGAGGCGGCCCATCTGGAGACCCTCGCTTCGCAGGCCGACGCCAACGGCGTCGAGTACGAACTGCTAGACTCACAAGCGGCGATTCACGAGCACGAACCCCACGCCGTCGGACAGGCAGCCCTCTATGCACCCGAAGCCGCCTCGGTGGACTCACAGCAGTATGTATACGCGCTCGCACGAGAGATACAGCAGGCGGGCGCCTCGGTGTACACCGGCCATGCAGTCTCGAAGATTGAACACGCCACTGACGGTTACCACATCACGACGAGCAACAGCGATATTCAGTCCTCGTACCTGGTGAACGCCGCGGGCCTGCATGCCGACACGCTGGCTCATCAACTCGGTGTCGGTGAGAGGTATCAGATCGTTCCCTTCCGTGGGGAGTACTACGAACTCACTCCGGAGCGGGCGGATCTCTGTGAGACGATGATCTATCCGACACCGGACCCGGAGCTCCCGTTCCTCGGCGTCCACTATACGCGCCGAACCGACGGGAAGGTCATCGTCGGCCCGAACGCGGTGCTGGCATTCGGGCGCGAGGCCTACAACAACACAGATATGAATCCGTCTGACCTCGTTGAGATCCTTTCCTACGAGGGATTCAGGAAACTTCTCGCCTCCAAGACGATGCTGTCGGTTGCGTGGTCGGAGCTGAACAAGTCCTACCGCAAGCAGAAGTTCGCCGAGGCGTCACAGAGACTCGTCCCCGAGGTGCGTGCCGAGGACCTGAAGCCGAGCTACGCCGGCATCCGCGCACAGCTCGTCAGCGATGAGGGCGAACTGGTAAAAGATCCGCTGTTTATCGAACGCGAGAACGCAGTGCACATCCTCAATGCGGTGTCGCCGGGCCTGACCTCCTCGCTTCCCTTCGGCGAACACATCGCCGAGACGCTCGCCGCAAAGGTTTGAGTACACGTGGGCAGGTGACAGTCGCCTAGGGATGCCTATCGTTACAGAGATGCAGGGCGATAACACCGTCACCAGCGAAAACACCAGACCGAAGGCAAGACTGGCCGTCAAAGCGAGCGCAACGCGCTCGAAGAACATCCTCTCGCAGGAAAGACCACTTCCTGCCCACGCTCTCGAATCACATCGTTCAGCGGTGTATCCAAGCGGGCGTGGAGAAGATCACTGCGGGCGACCTGAACAACATTTGTGAAGACGACAACGGCGATCCACGGACTGGGCCAGACCGGGAACAAGAAACCGAACTGCCGGGGATTCAACCGCTTCACGAGCTTGCTGGAATACAAGGCCGAAGCACAGTAATTCTCGTAGATCGCGTCGGTGAGGAGAACACGTCGAAAACCGTTCGTGGTGCGAACAGATTCGTGGAACGCAGACGTGAACGGTACGATGAATATCCCCCGAAAGATAACTCAAACTCCCCAGCCGGGAGTCTACCTGTTGGATACAACGGGTGCGTTCCACCCACAAGAATCGACAGACTACAAATCATAATCTCCCAGTACTCGGGACCTCCGGCTTTAGCGAGGATATCAAGTGTGAGGACCGCCAGACACACGTATGGAGCCAGTCGAGAGCCTTACTTCAGGACATGGGATACCCTGTTCAAGCTCGTCACGGCGTGCGTGGCGTCGCCGAGCGAACTGAACTGCTTGACACCTTCACGCCCCGCATCGAGGCGTATACGGAATAGCCAGCGGATATAACGGTCGGAAACAGCGCTGTCGCCGGAAAGTACCCGGTTCGTCTGACGATCCCGTATCCGGACTGGCAAATCCGACCATTTATAACCGGTTATTCAGAACACTAACGTGATGTCAACCCTGACCATGGAGCAGCGCGAATACGCCGAGCGTGCGGAATCGGTGGCCGCGGAGTTCAGCGAAGAGGCGTACACGTGGCATGGCGACGTACCGTGGGACAATCTTGAGCGACTGGCCGAGGCGGATCTCTACTGTCCATCGATCTCCGAAGCATACGGTGGGCAGGGACTGTCCGATGTGACGGCCATGCTGTTGACCGAGGCGGTCGGACGAGCGTGTCCGGACACGGGATGGTTCACCTACATGCAGTGTATGGTCGCCCCCCGGGCTATCGACCTCTTTGGCTCCGAGGCGGTGAAAGAAGAGTACCTCCCGGCCGTAACTGCCGGCGAGAGCTTCATCTCAATCGCCATGTCAGAGCCGTCGTCCGGGTCCGACGTGGGCTCGATGGATACGGAAGTGACCGAGGAGAACGGACAGTTAGTCTGTAACGGCGAGAAGACGTGGGTCGGCGGCGTCCCCTTCGGCGACGCGGCCGTGACGTGGGTCCAATTCCCGGAGGGGTTGGGCTCGGTGGTCATTCCCTACGACGACCCCGGTGTCGAGATAGAAGAGGTGTACACGAACATGGCCGGCTACGCGCAGACGCAGTTCACTATTGACGACGTAGTCATCCCCGAAACCCACGTCCTTACCCGTGGCAAGGAGGCGTTCAAGGAGCAGCTGGTGTCACTCAACTGGGAGCGCCTCGGGAGTTCGGTCCTCACCGTCGCATGGGCCGAGGCGGCGCTGGAACAGGCCTTGGAGTACGCGAGCGAGCGCGAGCAGTTCGGCCAGACAATTGATGAGTTCCAGGGCATTGAGTGGAAGCTCGCCGAGATGTATCGGCAGGTCGAGACGGCTGCCTCGCTGGTGTATCTGTCCGCAGCGGGCGAGCAAGGCCACGAGCAACCCCCATCGAGACTCCGGACATCGACGGCGAAGCTCCACTGCTCGCAAATGGTCGAGGACGTCGTCAGCGAGGCTGTCCAGATAGTCGGTGCACGCGCCTACCAGCAGGGCCATCCGCTGGAGTACCTCTACCGGTTCGCCCGGAGTAGGCGCATCGCCGCCGGCACCGACGAGATGCAACTGAACACCATCGCTCGGGCGCTGAAAGACGACGGCCTCCCGGCCGTCTCGGAGCGATAGCCGATACTACCGCCTTCTTTCTCATACGGACCGCTGTAACTGTTTATGGAGACGACCGCACGACTGCGCGCAGCCTGGCTCAGTCCGTATCAGTTGTCGTAGGACCGGTCATACGCCGGATCACGGCCCTCGTTGAACGCGGCCACGGCTTCCTTGTGTTCGCTATCGACTACGCAGTCCCACTGATACTCGGCCGCTTTCCGGCAGTAGTCGTCGAAACTCTGCTGGGGATCGACAAGGCGGTTCGTATGCTGGACGGCTGTCGCAGGTTTGTCCCGAATCTCCTCGGCGAGGGAACCAGCCGCCGATAGCGCATCGTCGGCCTGTTCGACCGCGAGTCCGATGTCGACGGCGTCCTCGGGCGTGATGTCGCGACCCGTCAGGAGGTACTCGCGTGCTTTGGACTCTCCGACGAGACGGGGGAGGAGCCACGCGCCGCCGTCGCCGGGGACCAGACCGACGTTGACGAAGCCTTCACGCATCACGCCCTCATCGCCGACAACGCGCAGGTCACAGGCCAGTGCGAAGTCACAGCCGGCACCGATAGCCGGGCCGTTAACGGCGGCGATGGACGGCGTGGCCATCGTCCGAAGGTTCCAGACGAACTGCTGGATGAGCCAGAGGAAGGCCCCATACTCCGCAGGAGACTGCTCGTCCCAGTCGGGCATCTCTGTCGTGTCCGCACCCGAGCAGAACCCCTTCCCGGCTCCAGTCAGCACGACCGCGTAGACGCTCTCGTCAGCCTCGGCGGTCCGGGCTGCATCGTTGAGTTCCAGCACAGTGTTGCGCGTGAAGGCGTTGTACACGTCCGCCCGTTCGATGGTTATGGTGGCGATACCGTCGGTCACAGCGTAGCTGATGTCGTCGTAATGCTCCATGGTCGTCGTATCGGTCGGTCCCCATATATAAGTGGCCGTCTAGGCTGCGACTGGTACCATATGATTTATCATCTCAGATACGGACAAACAAATGCAGACAGACCAAGCATAGGCAAGCCAGTCTTCGAACGACAGTGAGTCTACCGTATTCGCTGTTCCGCACTGAGTTGCCCACGCATAGACAATGTTTCCACTCATCGACGGTGGCAGTGGTACTGTCACCAGCGACAGTTGCATCGTTCGCACCGACCGCGCATCTCGGCGTCCGTCACGGGGTGACTGCCTGTGACTCGCGGACACGCTCCAGAAGGCAGACCGGTCGAACGGCGACTATACGACGACCTTCCCGTCACCGATGCTTCGTCGGTGGCGGCAGCTATCGAGGACAATGCGACAGTGCTTACCAGCGGGTTCGGAAGCGTCGGGTATCCGAAGGAGATACCGTTAGCGTTAGCTGAGGATGGCCGGGATCTTGAGCTCACCATTGTCCACAGCGGCAACGTGGGTAGCGAAATAGATGTCAACCTTGTCGAATCCGGCGCTGTCGACCGCCGCTTCTCGTACCAGTCCTCCAGTGTCGCGCGAGCGGCGACCAACCGGCGCGAAATCTCGTTTGGCGACCGGAATGCCTCTGCTATCGGCGATGAGGTGCAGTACGGTGGCCTGGTCGATCCCGATGTCGCGGTAGTCGAGGCCGTCGCAGTTGGCAAGGACTGGTTTGTGCCATCGACATCAATCGGACAGGTCCCGGCCTTTGTCGAGGCTGCCGATAGCCTCATCGTCGAACTGAACCACAGACAACCGCTGGAGCTACAGACGCTCCATGACATCTATCAGCCTGGGAAGCCACCGAACCGGGACCCAGTGCCACTTTCGAACCCGGGCGAACGAATCGGCACCAGCTACATCGACTTTGACCCCGAGAAACTCGTTGGTGTCGTCGAGACCGACATCGCAGACTCGACGTATTCTTTCCGCGACCCAACGGACGTCGACCTTGCTATCGCGGCTAACCTCGGGACGTTTCTCTCTCAGGAGATGGAGCGCTCGCCGGTGTTCGATGACGCGGTCCATCTCCAGTTCGGCGTCGGATCACTCGGCAACGCACTGATGGGCGAACTGAAGGAACTCGACTTTGGCGATCGAAAAGTTGTGTACTTCGGCGAACTCATTCAGGACGGCCTTTTTGATATGCTCGATGCCGGCCGACTCGAGTGTGCGAGTGCGACATCGATGGCGCTCACGGATGCGGGACAGGAGCGCCTCTTCGCCGACATCGAACGCTACGCCGAGGACATCGTCCTTCGCCCGGCCGACGTCGCAAACCACCCGGGCCTCATCGACCAGTTCGGCGTCATAGGTGTCAACAGCGCCATTGAGTTCGACATCTACGGTAATGTCAACTCGACGCACGTCAGCGGGACGCGGATGATTAACGGAGTTGGCGGGTCGGCAGACTTCAACCGCAACTCGCTGGTTTCCGTCTGTGCGCTCCCCTCGACGCTGAACGACGGCGACATCTCACGGGTGGTCCCGATGACGTTCCACGTCGACCACACAGAACACGACATCGACATCTTCGTCACCGAACAGGGCGTGGCCGACGTGCGCGGCTGCTCTCCTGTCGAACGCGCCGAACTCATAATCAGCAACTGCGCACATCCAGACTTCGAGCCGGATCTACAGGCGTATCTCGACGACGTGAAACACCAGAATAACCACATCCCACACGACATCGAACGGGCTGCCAACTGGCAGTAGTCTTCCGACACAACGCTGCGGGTGCCCTCGCTGGCGACGACTCGCAATTGTCCTTTCTTGTCGGCATGCAGATACAACGCTCCACTACGAAATGATCCTGACGCAGTGATCACTGTGTCCCGATCAGCGCGTGGATTAAGCAGCGAGAAAGCAGGACGCGTAGAGCGGATCCGACGACGTTAGATTGTTGTCGTCGTCCCGCCCAGCAGGTAGATGTACATCCACCAGACGTAGCCAGCGGCAAGCGCAATCCCGGTCAGCAGTTCGAGAACGGTGACGTAGGTGTCGCCATGCGTTTCACGGAACTCCTGTATCGCCTCGATCCTGCTCCAGATTGGCATAAGCGGTTCGGGGATTATTTCGCCGAGGCCACCGGCCTGTGCGGTATCGACCATGTCTTCTGGAGCTTCCTCAGTAGAGCTCATTGTTTCGCCCCCTGGACGAACGGCAGGTCGAGATCACGGACCATCACCTTCTCACCGACGAAGACCCCGGCGAACACCAGAATGCCGGCGGCCTTCACGAGGTCAGTCGGATACGTCATGACGAGGACACCGAGCGCTGTCAGTGAGGTCCGAAGGAGGACACGCCGACCTGGACGCATCTTGAACGGGTAGTTCAGTCCGTATATCGTCGCGATGGCACCCAGCATTACCAGCGACCCGATAATGAGGCTATTGAGGCCGGGTGACATCGAGATGAGTCCAGGGTTGTAGACGAACGCAACGGGTAGGACGAACAGCGGCGCGGCGATCTTGATTGCCGCGCCACATGTCTTCCAGAAGTTCGCCTCGGCGATGCCCGCCGCAACCACCGCCGCAGTCGCCACCGGTGGTGTGATTCCCGCCAAGATAGCTGCGTAGAACACCGTATAGTGGGCCGTAACCTGCGCCACGCCGAAGTCAGAGACGAACGTCGGGACAATGAGGATAGCGACAATAACGTAGGCCGCAACCGTCGGCATTCCGACACCCATCAGGATAGCGACGCCCATCCCCAGCAAGACGGCGAACAACAGGACGCCCCCCGAGATATTGATCATCAGGAGAGCGATCTTCGCCGGGACGCCAGTCGTCCCGAAAACGTTGACAACACCGCTGATGACGACGAGGATGATCGCGATAGGTGCGAGGATGATGGCCCCGCGACGGAAGCCGAATACCGTATTCTTCACCTGTGTGATGAACTCCGCCACGGGAGAGGTGTCAGAACTGTCCACGAGTCGCTGGATGGATGGCATCATGATGCCGGTGATGACCATCGCGATGACCGTGTACAGCGCGGATGTCATCACGGTGAACTGGGCGATACCGAGGAGGTAAATAAGCACGCTGAACGGAGTTCCGAACCGAACCGCCTCGAACAGTTTCTGCCTGCTTGAGAGCTGTTCGTCGAAGAACTCCGAGAACTCCATGTCTTGACTGCTTGAGTCGCTGAGAGCGGTGTAGTGGACTGCGATACCGATTGATGCGATCAGAATCGCGGCCGGGATTAGCCCAGCAACGACAATGTTGAGGTAAGGGACGCCGAGATACGATGCCATCACGAACGCAGATGCACCCATAACTGGCGGAAGAACCTGCCCCGAGGTTGAGGCAACGGCTTCGATGCCAGCCGCTCGGTGACCAGACATCCCGCTCTCTTGCATCGTCGGAATGGTGAACGAGCCGGTCATAGCGGCGTTAGCCGTGTACGATCCATTGATGGAGCCGATGACCGCCGATGAGAGGACCGCAGTCTGTGCCACGCCGGACTCGACGTATTTCGCCGCCACGATGGCGATACGCAGTATCAAGTCGAACGCGCCATACGCGAACAACAGGCCGGCGTACAGCAGGAACGGCGCGATCCACGAGGCCGTGAGCTGGGTGAGTGAGCCGTAGAACCCGTACAGGTCGGTGACCGTCGCCTGAAGGAGCGTCAGTTCGCTCATCCCGGCATGCCCGAGGACGCCGGGGATAACGTTCCCATAGAGGGCGTACACCATCACACCGATGACCAAGCCGAGAAACAGGTTCCCGAACTCACGCCACGTCAGATACAGCAGCGAGATGATGATGAGTCGCGCCATCATATACTCGTGCTGGAGTGCGAACCCCTGACGCAGGAGGTAGACGGCCTCAAAGTTCAGCGCGAAGTACGCCGAGGCCGTGATGAGCACTATCGAGGACGGCAACAGCACGACGCTATCGGCCCAGTCTCCCGCTTCGAGGGATTCGCGCGTCTCATTGAGTGCGTACACGGTCATGATGCCGCCGACGAAGATAGTGGCGTACCTGACCGTCGACCACGTTTGGGTGTACGACCACGCGATGACGATACCCCAGAACGCGAGGGCGGCGCTCGTGACAGTGACGTCCAGTCCTCGGAGTATTTTCGACGCCCGGCCAGTATGTTCCGTTTGTGTACTCATGATTGGTAGTATATAAAGAACGGCTGGTCCCCGTCAGCGGTGGGAGCCGAGACCGGTCTAGATAGCGCTTATTGTCCGCCCTCCTGCAGGTTGCTGTTCCATGCGTCGTTGTCCTTGTAGTACTGGACGGCACCGGGGTGGACGGGGATGTTCTCCCGGGCGGAGCCCAGCATGTCGCTTGTCGACTGGAAGTCGTTGAACTGCTCTTCTCCCTCGTTGACTATATCGTTGTGCTCGTCGACGACGCGGCACAACTCGTAGACAGCGTCGTTGTTTGCTTCGGGATTGAACGTGTAGTTGACTTCCAGATCCCAGTGGAACAGCTCGTCGGTCCCGATGTCTTGCTTCCCGAGCTGCCAGTCGCTGTACGCGGTTCGGCTGGCACCGGCACCGGCGAAGGACTCGGCGGATTCGATGAGTGCGTCAGTCGGTTCGACGTAGTGAACGTTGAGCCGCGACGCAATCTCAGTGACCCAGCCGGTGTACCGGACGCCGGGCGTCCCGTAGGCGATACAGGCGTCAATGTTACCCTCTTCCATCGCACCGGGAGCGGAGTCAACACCCATGTTCTGGATTTTCATCTGATCGTAGATGTCAGCTGTCGGGTCCTGCGACCAGACGTCGAGCGTCGTTGCGCGTGTCGAGTAACCCGGTTCCGCGGGGTAGACTTTCGCGCCAGCGAGGTCATCGAACGTCTCGATACCAGTGCCATCACGAGCGATGACAAAGATACTGTACGGGAACGCGTAGAACCCGTAGTACGGGATACGAGAAACCGACTGCTCACTGAATCGACCCTTGTCGTTGATGGCCTTATTCAGCGAGTTATTGTCGGTGATCCCCGTGTTGAACTGGTTCTGGGCCATCCGGTAGATGGTCCCGATATACCCCGGACTCTCGACGGTCGAATAGCCGAGTTTGTCGCTTTCCTGACTGACAGCACGTTCGACGGCGAGACCTACGTCACGTGTTCCGCCGGCGGATGTCCCGACGCGAAGCGACAGATCTCCGCTCCCGCCGTCGCCGTTCCCGCCGCCACTGCTACCATCACCGTCGCTACTACCACCGTCACTGCTGCCATCGCCGCTGCCGCCGCCGCCACTACACCCTGCAAGTCCGATTACACCAGCCGTTGCTGCCCCATACAAGAACTTGCGACGCTGCATACTGTCTTCTGGCATCTCCATTCGGCCCGAGCACGTGCATACTTAATAATCTATCTATTTGATACACAAATGACCGTGAAGGATATAAGAGACAGACAGACATCAAATACTTCGAACTCTTAAAAGACGTTCAGGATGACGACAGTCACCTCATCAGCAGCGCCTGGGAGCGTTCGACTGCGTCAGCGGCTACCAGTGTACGGTCTGTGCTCCCGTCGACAGGAACTGGTGCGCGATACGGCTATCAGTTCACCTATCACCACCAATAAAAACGACTCTGCCAGCGGTGAGCGAGTGTTACCGCGTCACCGGCGCTTCGACAGACCCGATGGATTCGACGGTCGCCCGCACGTGGTCGCCGGGGTTGATGTGCGCTGCGCCGGGCGTCCCGGTGCTGAACAAGTCGCCGGGTTCGAGTGTCATCACTTCGGAGTGGAACGAAACGATCTCCGCCGGCGGGAACAGCATGTTCCGAATCTCGTTCTCGGACCGTACCTCGCCGTTCACCTCGGTCTGGACCGTCACGTCGGTCAGGTCGAGGGGCTCCTCCGGTACTGCGATGACCGGGCCGACGACGAGGAACGTGTCGTAACTCTTCGACCGGGTGAGAAACCGTGGGTTGCGCTGGAGGACATCTTCGGCAGTCATGTCGATGACCGGGAGAAAGCCAGCGACGACGTCAGTGACGTCCGCTTCGTCGACGTTCCGGCACTCGCGGCCCATCAGGACAGCGAGTTCGGCCTCCGCCGTCACGCGCTCGCTCTGTGATTCGGGCGGCAGGCGGATGGGACCGCCCGGTCCCGTGAGGACCGACGAGGGCTTCATGAAGCTCGCCGGTTCGGCTGGCCGCTGTTCGTCTAAGTCGCCCGCATGTTCGGCGTAGTTCAGGCCGATACCCCAGAGCTTTCCGAACTGTTCGAGCGGTGGGCCAAACGTGAGGTCAACAGCCGGGACGCGTTCGGCTGGCGCATCCGCGACATCGCCGAGCGTTCCTGCCGCGGCCCGGGGGAGGACCTCGCGGACGCTGTCGAGATTCGGGTTGACAGCTCCTAGCGGCACGAAACCGTCGTCGTCTCCGAGCATCGGCCGGCCGCTCGCAGTGCGCGCGAGGTACTTCATTCCTCTCGGTTCGTCCAGAAGTCGAACGAGCGACCCGGGGCGAATACGTCAAGCCCGACCGCCCGTTCGTCGCCGGTGTTCTCGACACGGTGGGACTCGTTGGATTCGAGCAGCACCGAGTCGTTCGGTTGCAGGGTGATCTCGTCGTCCTCGGTGGCGACGGTGAGTTCGCCCTCGAGGCAAAGACACACCTGTTCGTTCTCGTGGTCGTGCATCGGGGAACTGTGTCCTGGTGGCTTCTCGAACCATTCGAAGGTGAACTGGTCGCTGCCGGCCATGGAGACGCGCCGCCAGCCGTCTTCCGGTTCGTACGTCTCGGCATCGTCGAACGGGACGGGTTTCATAGGTTCGCCCCCGTCGACCCGCCATCGATGGGGAGAGCGGTGCCGTTGATGAACCCGGACTGGGGCGAGCAGAGGAACGCGACGGTGTTGCCAAGTTCCATCGGATCACCGACGCGTTCGAGCGGGTTGCTGGCCCAGTCCTGCAGTCCCTCGTCGTAGGAATCATACTCGCCGCGTTCGACGGCGGCGTCGACGAGGTCTTGAATCCGTGATGTCTCGTGGGGGCCGGGGAGAACAGCGTTAGCCCGCACTTCAGGCGCAAACTCCTTTGAGAGAGTCTTTTCTAGGCCGATAACGCCCATCCGGACGGAGTTCGAGAGGACAAGACTGTCCAGCGCTTCCTTGACGCTCCGTGAGGTGATGTTTACAATAGTGCCGCCGTCCTCGCGAAGGTGTGGCTCGGCCTCACGGGCAAGGCGGACGACGCTCATCACCAGCAGATCGTAGGCCTGCTGCCAATCCTCGTCGTCGGTATCGAGGAACGCGCCCGACGGTGGGCCGCCAGCGCTGGTCACAAGGTGGTCGAGGCGGCCGAACTCCTCGACAGTGGTCTCGACGAGGTTCGTGACATCCTCTGGGTCAGTGAGATCACCGGACTGGGCGACTACCTCACCCGCTGCGACCGCTTCGACTTCCTCCCGTGCGTCTTCGAGCCTCTCCACGTCGCGGCCGTTGATGACCACGTCAACGCCTTCGCGGGCGAGTGCTTTCGCAGACGCTTTGCCGAGTCCGCTGGACGATGCTGTCACGAGCGCTGCATTCCCGTTTATCTTCAGGTCCATGTCACACTCAATCAGTGTCAGTAATGAAAGCGTTTCCGTCTAGGCAATCACCGCAGGCGGGACTACGATTCGGTGAAGCCGGCTGTCCCGTCGGTGAAGGTGAGTGTCCCCTGATTACGGACTGTCGCAGCGTCGGGTAGGTCAGGGAGAACGGGTTTCGAAACCAACATCTCCCCGAGGTCCTGTGTGTTCTGTATCCAGAGGATGCGGACCATTTCGGGATCGTATCCACCAAGCGCGGCCAGCGCCGTCCGGAGGGCGAACTCGTCGTCTGGCGCGACGACTGGGAGTTTCGCTTTCGCGAGCGATCCGCTGGTGAGCGCGTTCGCGTATGTCTTCTTCATGTCGAGCTGGTCGAGGGCGGCCTGTCGAGTGAGGTCTGCCAATCCGATACCGTTGCCGTTGCCGTTCGTCGCCTCAGTGAGACCGCGGGCGTAGATGAGCTGTATCGAGGGGTCGTCGGGGTCCGGCGCGTTGAGGACACGGTAGCGACCGATGACGTTGGTATCCATCCCAGCGCCGGATATCTCCTTGCCGAGCTCGTCGACAATCAGCAGGTCCACATCGCTGACGGGCAGGGTCGGCATCTCGTCGTATGCCTGCTCCAGTAATGCAGGTTCGCGGTCGGTGAACGAACCTGCAGGGACGGCTTCAACGGTGGCTATCTCCTCCTCGAAGTTCTCGACGAGAGCGATACCACCTAGTAGCGGCGTGTTGGACTCAATGACTGACATCGCGGCCTGCAGAGTCTCGACGTATCCCTCGGCAATAGCTGTCGAGTGGAACGACTTTGCCCCGCGTTGCTTGCCTAGCCCGACCACAGTCATCTTCGAGAGACCGCTCTCTATGGGCCCCGAAAAGTTCGTGTGGGCCTTGACGCGGTTCACGACGAGAATGGCGTCGGCGTCTAGCGCCGCGGCCGAGAAGTAGACCGGCATCTCGGTATCGCCAACAGTCACCGTCGCAAGTCGCTTGGCGTCCATCCGGGCGTCTATCGGCGCTCCGGTCGCGTCCTCGGTGATGTCCAGCGCCGAGAGTACCTCCCGCTGTCCGTCGGCCGTCGCCCCACCATGGCTCCCCATCGCAGGCACGAGAACGGGGTCGAACCCGCGCTCTGTGAGAGACGAGACAACAGCTTCGGCGATGTCGCCGATAGCGTGGATGCCGCGGCTACCGACGCCGACCGCGACAGTGGCGCCGTCGGCCAACCCGTCGAGTGTGAGGGTGTCGAGTTCGTCCTGCGCCGCGCTGGCAGGGTCTGCGACCGTCTCTGTCGGTGGCTCGTAGCGAACCCGCGCGAACGTCGGAAGCGGTTGCGGGTCGATAAGATGGTCGACGTCGCTGCGGTCGGGTACGTCCATAGGGGAGTGTCTCGGCGGAGGCGTACAAATACCTTGGTAGTAAGTATTGCCGTGACAACTGATTATTATTGTGTGTGCCGCGCCGCTGTCACTATGGAAATTGTCGAAGTAGCGTCGTTTCCAGTAGAGATACCGCTTGAGTCCCCAGTTTCGTTCTCGAACCGGACGCTCACGTATCGCGACCACGCGATAACGTACGTTCGGACAGCGGGCGGACTGGAGGGTGTTGGGTACTCACTCGGTTACGAGGGCGCTGGACTCGTCTCGGAAGCTGTCGAGTCACTCCTCGAGCCCATGCTCGTCGGCGAGGACCCCAGAGATACCGAACGTCTGTGGCAGGAAATGTACGATGGGACGGTGCAAATTGGCCGCACTGGGCTCTTGTTGCGGGCCATCTCAACGGTCGATATCGCGCTCTGGGATTTGAAGGCCAAGGCCGCCGGCGAACCGCTGTACAAGCTACTGGGTGGCTATGCCGACAGCGTTCCGTCCTACGCCAGCGGGGGCTATTACCGCGACGACAAAGGGCACCAGGGCTTGCGCGAGGAGATGCGTCGGTACCTCGATGAAGGTCACGACGTCGTCAAGATGAAGGTCGGTCGCCGCTCGGTGAGCGAGGAGGTCGACCGCGTGGCGGCCGTCCGTGACGAGATAGGACCGGACCGGACACTCCTGCTGGACGCAAACGGTGTCTGGTCCTCCCCCACAGAAGCTATCCGGGCGTGCCGGGCCTTCGAACCGTACGACCCCTATTTCATGGAGGAACCGGTAATGATCGACAGAGTCGAGACAATGGCACAGGTCAACGACGCCATTAACTACCCTGTCGCTACCGGTGAACTCGAAGGGACGCGCCACAACTTCGCCCGCCTCCGCGACACGGGTGCGGCAAGCATACTACAGCCGGATGCAACAGTGTGTGGCGGGGTTACGGAGTGGCTCCGCATCGCCAACTACGCGGCCACCTATGACGTCCCTATCGCACCACACTACAACTGGAACCTCCATGCGTCTCTCCTGGGCGCAATCGAGAACGGTTGCTGGGTAGAGTACTTCTACCGGGACATGGACGTGAAGGTGTTCGACGATGTCGTGACAGCCCCGCTTTCGCCCGACGACGACGGACAGATTTCCCTCCCTGACGAACCCGGCCACGGTGTACCGCTCGATACAGACGCACTCGACGAATTCAAACAGCAATGAGAGACTACTCAGATCAGATAGCGAACCGCGACGCGAACCGTGACGTAGAAATCACTGACATCAAGTCCTGCGTGGTTGAGGGGAACTTCGAGTGGAACCTCATCAAGGTGGAGACGGACGCTGGGGTCACTGGCATCGGCGAGTCCTACCGGGGTGGCGGCATTCCGGAACTCGTCGAGTACACGAAGCGGTTCCTCATCGGCGAGAACCCCCTCGACGTCGAGCGGCTTGTCCGGTACATCTTTCAGGAGATGTCCGGCCACGGCGGGACCACCGGCAAGGTCGTCACGGCCGCCTCGGGTATCGAGGTGGCCCTGTGGGACGCCGCTGGGAAACTTCTCGATCTCCCCGTCTATCAGTTGCTCGGGTCGAAATACCGCGACGAAGTGCGCCTCTACTGTGACTGTCATGCCGGCGAGGCGTATGCCGTCGAGGACGGCGCGACTGCCTACGCTGACGCCAAGGCGTACTCCCCCGAGGCCTACGCTGCTGAGGCAGCTCGCGTCACCGACATGGGTTTCACCGCGCTGAAGTTCGACCTTGACCTGCCGGCCGACAACGACCCCGACCCGTATAATGGCCGCCTGACCAACGCCGCTATCGAGGAGAAACGTGAGATCGTCGAAGCCGTGCGAGACGAAATCGGCTACGATGTGGATCTCGCGTTCGACTGTCACTGGGACTACTCCGTCGAGAGCGCGAAGCGACTGGCCCACGAACTGGAGGAGTACAAACTGATGTGGCTCGAAGACCTCGTCCCACCGGAGAACATGGACGCTCAGATAGAGGTGACCAAAGCCACGCGGACACCCGTTGCGACCGGGGAGAACCGGTTCCGGGTGTTCGAACTCTCCGAACTCGTCTACGAGCACGGTGTCGACATCATCACACCGGATCCGACGACAGTGGGCGGCATCGCCGAGACGATGCGGGTTGCCGACCGAGCCGAGGAGAATTACATGCCAATATCACCGCATAACGTCTGCAGCCCTGTCGGAACGATGGCCTGCGTCCATCTGGGTGCGGCGACGCCGAACTTCGACCTCCTTGAGTACCACGCACTGGAAGTCGACTGGTGGGACGACATGCTTGCACGCGACGAGCCGCTGATTCAGGACGGCTACATCGATGTGCCCGAAGAACCGGGACTGGGAATCGAGCTGGACGAGTCCGTCGTCGAGGAACACCGACTCGACGGGACAACCGGATTCTGATACTGTTGGCTGTAACTTCGTGAAGATATTTGCCACCTCGGTGTGGCAAAATTCTTCATAGACTTACAGCCGACAGTATGAGAGCCGACCCTTACATCTGCGGGACGGGTTATTTCACTGACCGAGGCGTTTCCGACGTATGCTCGATTACTTCGAGATGGAGGAGACCCTCTCGCAAGAGGAGCGCCTGCTCGTCGACTCGGCGCGGTCGTTCGTCGAGGGCGAGGTCGACGATATCGGCCAGCACTGGCTCGACGGGACCTTCCCGACCGACCTCGTCACGGAGATGGGAGAGATGGGATTTTACGCGCCGAACCTGGACGGATATGGCCTCCCGAACGTCAGCGAACGAGGGTACGGCCTCCTGATGCGCGAACTGGAGGCGTGTGACTCGGGGCTGCGCTCGATGGCCTCGGTGCAGGGGGCGCTGGTCATCTATCCCATCCACACCTACGGCAGCGAGGCCCAGAAAGAAGCGTGGCTCCCCGCGCTGGCCAGCGGCGAGGCCGTCGGCTGTTTCGGCCTCACCGAACCCCAGCACGGTTCGGACCCCTCGGGGATGGAGACCTACGCACGGCAGGACGGCGACGGTTACGTCCTGAACGGGTCGAAGACGTGGATAACCAACTCGCCCATCGCCGACGTGGCCGTCGTGTGGGCTCGCGACCGGAGTAGCGAGGGCGACCCGGTCCGCGGGTTCCTCGTCGAGACGGACCGGAACGGTGTCACCACGAACGTGATTCACGAGAAGCTCTCGCTTCGGGCCTCCGTCACGGGCGAAATCGGCCTGAACGACGTTTCGGTTCCTGAAGAAAACGTCCTCCCCGGTATCGAGGGGATGGAGGGACTGCTCTCCTGTCTGACGCAGGCCCGGTACGGTATCGCGTGGGGTGCGGTCGGCGCCGCGCGGGACTGTTTCGAGACCGCCCGACAGTACGCCACTGACCGCGACCAGTTTGGCGGCCCCATCGCCCGGTTCCAACTTCAGCAGGAGAAGCTCGCTGAGATGGCGACCCAGATAACTCTCGCCCAGCTGTTGGCCCATCGGCTGGCCGACCTGAAGGAGGCCGGCGATATGCTCCCGAAGCACGTCTCGATGGCCAAGCGTAACAACGTCAGGATGGCCCGCAACCAGTCCCGAGTGGCCCGCGAGATGCTCGGGGGGAATGGCATTACTACCGACTACTCGCCGATGCGGCACATGGCCAACATGGAGACAGTGTACACATACGAAGGGACCCACGACATCCACACACTCGTCCTCGGCGAGGACCTGACGGGCATCGCGGCGTACCGCTGACTGATTACCGCCTCAGACGATGTGATTCCGCAGATTCTCGTACGTGCCACTCTCGGCGACTCGCTCCAGGTTCTCCACGAGGATATCCGCTCGCCGCTCCCAGTACTTCGGCGTATGGCCCGAGACGTGTGGCGTGAGAAAGACGTTTTCGAACCTCCAGAGATCGTGATCACGCGGAAGCGGTTCCGGGTCAGTCACGTCCAGCGCTGCCCCGTGGATGTCGTTCGACTGGAGTGCTGCGACCAGCGTCGGCGTGTCGACGACGCCGCCGCGGGCGACGTTGACGACGATGGCGTCCGCCGGCAACACGTCGAGTTCCGTCTCGCCGATTAGCCCGTCGGTAGTCGCAGTCAGCGGGCAGGCGAGGACGAGCACGTCTGTCCGTGCCAGCGCGTCATGGAGCTCGTCGTACCCGAACCCCTCGTCGGTCGGCCCGCCCTTCGAGGGGGTGTGGCGGACGCCGAGCGTCGTCACGTCGAACCCCTCGAAGCGCTGGACGATGGCCTGCCCGATCGATCCGAGGCCGACGATGGTCACAGTGCTACCGGCGAGTTCGGTGAACGACTGGAAACGCCGCCACTCTCGACGTGCCTGCCGGCGCTGCCCCTCGTCCAGCCGCCGGGTGAACATGAGCACCCATCCGAGGACGTGTTCGGCAATGTTCGGGCCGTGGACGCCCGAGGCGTTCGTCACCGCCACGTCCTGTTCGGCGAGTGCGTCAAGCGGAAGGTGGTCGACACCGGCCGTGTTGCAGGCGAACAGGCGCAGGTTCTCGGCGGCGGTGAGATCGGACACGTCCAACCCGCCACCGGCGACGACGGTGGCCTCGCCAACCAGCCGCTCACGGTCAGCCGGTGTCGCCGCGAGGGAGACAGTGTGATCCGGGAGGCGCCCTCGGAGAAGTTCTGCGTATTCGGTCGCGGGGATACCGTGCGCGTCGTCGTCGAGGACCACGATGTCGGATATGTCTGTTGGCATGTGTTCTCTCGGGAGTATTCGTCGAGACCGACATAGTACCCTCGGTCGCAGCCAGCTAGCTGTGCATCTCGATGGGTCGTGACGTGCTCATCAGCAGCAAGCAGGTGATACCGAGGCCTGCACCGAGCGTCGCCGTCGCGACGCCGACGATCCGAACGGACGACGTGAACCCGAACTGTGGATTCACGATGGCAATGGCTATCCCCATGAGAATGGGCGTCACTGTCGCCGCCGCGCGGCCGCTCCCCTCGCTGAGGCTCACCAGTCCGCCGCGGAGCGCAGGCGGCGCGAGCGTGGTGATGATGCTCCGATAGATCGAGAGGACGATACCAAACCCGATGCCCATGAACACGACACCGACCGCCGCCATCCAGAGGTCGTCAGCGAGGAAGACGACCGAGAGACCGACGCCCATCGAGACGTTCGTCGCAATGAGCGGATACAGCCGACTGTCGAAGAGGGCCGCGATGCGTCCGGCCTGGGTCGCCGCGATCGCGTAGCTGATACTCGCGAGAGCCGCAAGTACGCCCGCCTGCGCGGGGGTGCCTCCGAGGACGTTCGCCACGACGATAGAGTTGTACGTGAGGAAGCCAAACCACGTGAGGTTCGCGGCACCGCGGGCGACGATCATCGTCCACGCGCGTCTGTGTGAGACGAGGTTCCGCAGGTCAGCGAGTTGCGCTCTGATGTCTCGCTCGTTCTCGCTGCCCGCATCCGGGTCGATTGGTTCCTCAAACCAGACGTAGACGACGGCGGCGATGGGGAAGGCGATGGCGTAGAGGAGGAACGGATACTGCCACGCAATACCGACCAGCACTCCGGCACCGAGCGGGAAGACGGTCTGCGTGAGACCTGACCCGGTGAACCGGAACCCCTGTGCGGTTGCCTCCTTCGTCCCCGAATAGAGGTCACCGATGCTGGTGATTATGATCGGTGTGAGCGCCGCGAAGCCGATGCCCTGACAGAACCGCAACAACAGGGCCATACGGAGCTCCGAGACAAGGGTAATAGCCGTACCGGTGAGGCCGAACCACAGGAGGCCGAAGAGAATGACTGGCCGCCGGCCGTAGCGGTCAGCAAGGATTCCGGTGATCGGGATGACCACGACGGCGGGGGCGGTAAATGCCGACAGCATCAGGCCGATGTTCGCCGTTGTCGCGCCGAGCGGTTCGATAAGCGACCCTAGTACTGGTGAGAGGAGTGCCGTCCCCAGCGGCGGGAGCATGTTAGTGAGGAACAGCAACTGAAACGGGCGTTCACGGATGACACCAGCGTCAGTCCCGGCTATCGATGAGAGCGATCCCACAGTTGCACCCACTCACTTATCTGGATTAAATGTGTCTATTGGGCCGACCGTGTGTGATAGAGCCGTGACTGGTCTGGTGAGCGGCGTGTAACGACCTGTGCCGCGGTAGATTGTTCGAGCATGTCGAACACTTTTACCACTGGAGCCGTATCTATTGCATATGGAACCGCATGCCGACGACTTGCCCGATTCGGTTCAGACGGCCCAGACACTGTTTGATGTGATACAGTGTATCAAGACTGGAGAGGGGATGACTCTCTCGGAGATCGCCAGGGAGCTCGATTACGCAAAAAGTACAGTACACCGTCACCTTCGGACGCTCGATCACCTGGGATATATTGTCGAACGGGACGATGGATACCATGTCGGCCTCCGCTTTCTTGATATTGGGGACACCGCTCGAAAGAGCTACACTGGCTACAAGCTGGTGCGTGAAAAAGTAGAAGAAATAGCGGATATGACTGGTGAACGCGCCCAATTTTTTGTTGAGGAAAATGGCGAAGCTGTGTACCTTGCACGCTCGGGTGGCGACCAAGCAGTACATACGGACCCCGGAATCGGCAGCCGTATTCCGCTTTACGCGGCGTCAGCTGGCAAGGCAATTCTGGCCGAACTACCAGAGGAAGAACTGTTCGAAAAGATCGAACAAATAGACTTCAGTCCGGTAACCGAATACACAATTACCGATCCGGATGAGCTACTGATGGAACTTGAAGAGATACGTGAGCGGGGGTATAGTTTCAACCGTGAGGAATCCCTGCGGGGAACGCACGCTGTTGGGGTCGCTATCTGTGGACCGGATGATGATGTAATCGGCGGGCTCAGCGTTACTGGCCCATCTCATCGGTTGAAGGGTGACCGACTCGAGACTGAACTCCCTGACCTGTTGCTCGGAGCCGCAAACGAATTAGAGCTCAACATCGCCCACTCATAGCGGGATTCAGCCCCTGAAACTGCTGAGTATCGTACCCAGTTCTGATCATACAGTATGAAGCTAACTAATCGAATTGTGTGTTCGAAGCGATCGAACGGGGGTATCTAATAGGAGCAATCATTCTGAACGGCACTCAACACTGTATGACTGGCACCGGAACGCTGTCAGGTGCAGAATAACACTCGTACATGCATTATTCCTTTCGCACCTAATTCACTAGAGCAACCGGTACTGTTTACTTTTGTATCGCCTCAGCTGGTGTCAATCCTTCGAGAGCTTGATGAGACCTCTGATGGTTGTAATAATGCATGAACTGTTCAAGCCACTCGCGGACGCGTGACCGACTGTCCACCATCAGGTGTGGAAGCTACCTGAGCGAGGTGATATTCACTTTCAGATGGA
>JBDGPY010000093.1:0-21032 GCA_042219425.1 Haloarcula sp.
GACCGCGGAGCAGCAAGCTGCTCTCGCAGCCGCACACAGCGAGGGGTATTTTGAGGTCCCCAGGGGTATTTCGCAGGCAGAACTCGCGAAAAAGCTGGATATCTCCCCGTCGGCAGTTTCGCAACGAATCCGGCGGGGGATGGACCAGATCATCGGTTCGGAACTCGGTCTCTTCGAAGAGTGAGTACGCTCCTGATCTTATTTGGGAGTGCTAACACGCGTATGACAGTATCGATAGGCAGATCCTGCAGATATCGACGACGGGCTGAACAACGGTAACGAGATAGCGCAGGGGTCGACCCTCACAACTGCGGACAGCGACGGCGATGGGCTCGCAGACGGAACAGGAGTCCACACGCACGGAACCGATCCGACAGTCGCAGATACGGATGGTGATGGCGTCCTCAACGGGGAGGAACTGGAGATCGGAACGAGCCCCGTGCAATCAGATAGTGACGGCGACGGTGCCGCTGACGGTCGAGAGCTGAAACTCGGAACGGCCCGAACAGCGCGCTCACGCCCGCGTGGGTCACTAGTTTACTCGTCGGGTTCATCGTCGGCATCGGCGTGACCATCTCGGCCATCAGTCGCGGCTGGGTCACCGAGCTGACGGCCTCGGTCAGGCTGCTCTGCTACCGATTGCTAGAACTAGACAGAGAGCGCTGCCCGCATCTGTCATTCTGACGGCACGTTTCCTTGCAACGGGGTCGACAATGCGCGGTCGAGTATAACAGTCCGGTACGCGTCCGAAACAGAGAGTCAATAGCTAAAACCCTCCGACTCCTCAGAAGTGGCTGTAGGAAGTCTAAAAACGCTGCTTACGATATTATGAATAGAAGTAAGTAAGACATTATCAGTCTGTTAAACGGGTAAAACGGACGCAACCGGTGGAACAGTCGACCCAGTATATGTCGGTAGCTGAAAAAGGGAGAACATGTCGATAGCTGAAACGACCGCCGATCCCGCCACGGTTGAATCCGAAGAGACAACGGCCGACGAATCAGAGGTGGACGAAGAGTTCACGCGCGACGACCTCTTCCACGTCCTCCAGTGTCGCCGCCGACGCCTTGTCCTCAAGTACCTGTACGAGTACCCCGGGGACAAACCGGCCAACATGAGCGATATCGCCGAACACATCGCGGCGCTGGAACACGACACGACCGTTGACGCGCTACGGTCGAAGGAGCGCCAGCGCGTGTACATCGCGCTGTACCAGTCACACCTCCCAAAAATGGACGATGCGGGCGTCATCAACTACAACCAAGACCGCGGCCTGGTCGAGGCCACAGAGCTCACGAAGTCCTTTGACGGGTATCTCATCGAAGAGCCGTCCATCCTGTCGTCCACAACGCCAGAGACGAACCCAGACCCGGTGACCAAGCCTGCGACGAAGTACGACGGCACAAATGTCCCTGCTGACGAAAGCTGGTCCAATCGGTATCTGGGAGCGGCCTGTGGCACGCTCATCGCCGTAACCTGGCTCGCGCTCAGCGGTATCTCGGTACCGCTCGTCTCGGGTGTCGGCCTCACAATCGTCGTAGGTGTGGTGCTTTTCGTCTTGGCGTTGAGCCACTTGGTGACGACATTATTGGCCCGTCGTTAGCTGGCCTCGTCTCACCCATCACTGACTGAATACTTCACTCATACTACCGGCTGTACCAGTTCGAACGAATGCGGGAGTACCGAATAGCTGTCTGACCGGATAGCCAGCAGTATCAGCAATTCAACCGGGGTACTGAAACGGGTGCTACCCGCTGCTGGGTCCGCCGAAAGCACGGAGTTCGCGGCGACGTCGGATACCTCGAACCGCCCCGTGCCCGACGATGACACGGTGTTCGATATTTTCGGGAGCGACCGGTGTATAGACTACCTCGCCGAACACGATGCTGGACACCCAGTCAGCGGCCCCGGACGACAGGCACTGCTACAAGAGTTTAACAGGTGAACCGCCTCGGAGTCAAGCGGTTCAAGACGCGAAGCGTCTCGTCATCACGGAAGACAGCGTCTTCCGTCCGACCCCGAGGCAATCAGCCTGTTCTGCCTGTAGAACCGCTCCAGTTATGGCCGCCAGTCTACCAACGGTCCAGTTAGTCCTTCTCTTCGGGATCGTCGTTAGTCGCTTTCTCGCACTCGCGGTCAAATACGCCGATTTAGACAGTAACCTAAGAACGCGAACGCCACAGCTATGCTGTGACACTCGCGAGTCATAGATATCGGTCGGTATCTGGGTGTCTGCTGGTGGTACGCCCATCCTATAGAATTTTTCACACTACTTACTTCACCAAGTCAGTGAATATCCGCGGACGAAAAAACGGTAAAGACACTCATAACCAAACGACAACAGAGGGAAGAGCAAGGTATGACCGACTATGATAGCATGCGGCACGCTATCGAGGAGACCAAGGAGTCGTTCGATTCCGTCGAACGGTTTCAACGTCAGTCACCACTCTTTCCCTGGAGCGATGCACCTATCAGCGACGAGGCGTAGCCGAACCATCTCGGAGACAGACTGAGGCGGATATCGACGCTCGCGGGTTACTATTGGAAACGAACCGAAGAACAGTCACTGAAATTTCAGGTTGTACAGGCGGCGCAGCAAGCGGCTGTGGTCCCGATTCCGCGAAGATAGAAATGCACTTGCCCCGCCGGTGAAAACCCGCAACACATGTATCAGGTGGTGGGGCGGCAGTGTACATTGTAATCGTTGGCGCCGGCGAAGTCGGGTCGAACATCGCCAAGAGCCTCGCAAACAACCACGAGGTTGCGGTGGTTGATATCGACAGCGACAGCGTCGATACCCTGATGTACGAGGCGGACGTGCTCGGAGTCGAGGGTGACGGCGCGGACCTCGACACGCTGCGGGAAGCCGAAATGGAAACGGCCGACGTACTCATCGCCAGCACTGACGACGACGAGACGAACCTTGTCACCTGCGGAACTGCCAAAACGGTCGCCGACGCATTCACGATCTCGCGGGTCAAAAGCGCAAAGTTTCTCCGGACCTGGGAGCAGTCCCACGGCGCTTTGGGCGTGGATCATATGGTCGCGACGAACCTGCTCACCGCGGAGAACCTTACTCGTGTCATCGGGCTCCCTGGAGCACGGGACGTGGAAACGTTCGTCGATGGGGAAGTCCAGATGGGGGAGTTCGAAATCCTCGAATCGAGCCCCATCGCGAACCAGACAGTCGCCGAAGCTGACCGGTACGAGTCGCTAACCTTCGCAGCTCTGTTGCGAGACGACGAAGTCATTATTCCGCGCGGGGAGACGGTCATCGAAACTGGCGACGACATCGTCGTTATCGGTAGCTGCGAGAGCGTACGACTGTTCGCGACGGAGATCACGCCGGATGCCGATAGCACCCAGAACGTCCTCATCGTCGGCGGGAGCGACGTGGGCTACCACACCGCACGCCTCCTCCAAGAGCGGGGAGTCAAACCGCGGCTCGTCGAACGGGATCACGAGCGTGCTCGCGAGTTGGCGGAGGAGCTGGAGGGAACCACCGTTCTGGAAAGCGATGCGACCGACAGCGAGTTCCTCGAACGGGAACACGTCGAAGACGCCGATGCCGTGGTCGCGACGCTCGACAGCGACGAAAAGAACCTGCTGGTGACGTTGCTGGCCAAGCGACTGGGGGCAGAGCGGACCGTCGCCGTCGTCAACTCAGGCGAGTACGTTGACCTGTTCGAGGCTGTCGGTGTAGATGTCGCGGTGAATCCCCGCGAGACGACTGCGGAGGAAATCACGCGGTTCACGCGCGAGTACGACGCGACGAAGGTCGCCATCATCGAATCCGACCGCGCCGAGGTGCTCGAAATCGAAGTGTCCGCCGAAAGCGTCCTCGCTGGACATCCGATCCGCGAGTCAGTCCAGAAACTCCCAACCGGCGTTGTCATCGGGACCATCAGCCGCGGCGGCGAACTGGTCATCCCGCGCGGTGACACCATAATAAAGCCCGGTGACCACGTCGTGGTGTTTGTCGACGCCGACTGCCTCGAAGCAGTCAACGACAAGCTGTAGTCGGGCCCGAGCGGGTTCACGACCAGGGCGCGTTCCGGCCCCGGCGACAAATGCGGCCAAGAGGGTACTGACGGCTTCGCCCCGGCCCGTGCTATCGAGCCAGAGCCACCTGCAGTGCCGTAGCGCTCCCAAGGGACTAAGCTCCGTCGTCGCTTCAGTGGCACTATGGAACCAGTCGCAGAGCGAATTGTCCTCTCGTTCACCCCCGACGAGGACTCGTGGTCCGACGTGGACACCGACTGGATTCTGGACGAACTCCGTGACGACTCCTATCAGCAGTATCTCAGACGGGTCCACGACGGGCCGGTATCCGTCGGTGAGGAGTGGACCGAGTTCGTGAGTTGTGGCTGTGCAACGCCACAGGATGTGGTGCTCCGCGTCGAGCGCGTCGAGGGCGGGACGGAACTCGGACAGGAGACGGCGCTCGCAGTCAGCCCGAGACACGCCGCCGACGCGGGACCGAAGTGACGGCACCGACACATCCCGATAACTGCAGGACAGAGCCACGCCCCGAGCGAGCTGTCTCGGCCGTCACCACTCGCGACGGTATCGGGAGATATTGGGAGAAGGGAAAGGCTGATGCATACCACCGGCACATTCCGGACTATGCCACGAGATTCGTATCAGGAGGGACTGAACTCACTCCGCGAGGATGTGCTCTATATGTCAGAGATCGTCCTCGAGCGGCTCCGGCTTGGGCTGGATGCGCTCGAACAGAAAGACATGGAGATGGCCCAGGAAGTCATCGAGGGCGACCACGAGATCAATCAGCTGTATCTCGACCTCGAACAGGACTGTATCGATCTGCTGGCGCTGCAACAGCCAGTCGCGTCTGATCTCCGGTTCATCGCCGCCTCATTCAAGATTATCACTGATCTGGAGCGTATCGGCGATCTCGCGACCAACCTCGGTGAGTACTCGCTGGAGGCCGACCGCGACGTGTTCCCTGAGGTCGATATCCAGGAGGTCGCTGATATCACCATCGAGATGGTCGAAAGCGCTATGGAGGCGTACGGCAACGAGGACGCAGAGCAGTGCTACACCATCTCCGATATCGACGATGAGGTTGACGAACGTTGTGAAGCCGCCTCCGAGACAGTCGTTCGTGACCTCATCGAGCGCGAGATTGATGCCGACTCCAGCGAGGCCGAAATCGAACAGCTGATGGGTGACGTGTCGCGGCTCCTGCTGACGATTCGTGACATCGAGCGTGTCGGTGACCACGCCGTCAATATTGCCGCACGGTCGCTGTACATGGTCGAGAACGACGACGACCTCATCTACTAGTACCTTTTTACTGCAGGGGGTTTCCTCGCGCCTGCGGCGTTGCGGACCCCCCCTTTGCAAAAATCTACGCTAAAAACGACCTCCGAGTCGCGGCCAGGGCCGCGCTCGGAGCGAAACCGCGCTCGCTCCGCTCGCGCGGTATGCATTCTGTTAACTACAACAGCCACAAAACCGTGACAGCCACACGCCTCCCCAGCCGATTGCGTTGCTCGGCTCGCGATACTCGCCTGCGCGACTCATCCCTCGCACTTGCGACGCGGCCGTCGCCACGACGGCGCGCGCCTGAGAACGGTATCGAAGTTCGAGCGGCTTACTGCGGTGGCTCGGGCGTGTCGTCGCCAACGAGTCCCGCGTCAGTGATACGGAACTGGGCCGTCTCGCCCGCCGGCTTGGCGCGGTGTTTCTCCAGCGTGGCGCGGCGGTTACCGCCGCGGAACCGGTCGAGTCGAACAATAGCGCCTGACCAGTGGTTGAGTGTGTGCCCGCCCAGCGCTGTCGTGCGGTCGCTATCGGGATCGGTGAACACCTGGTTTGTGAACAGGACGGCGAGATCGTGTTTGCGGGCCAGCGAGAGGAGGTGGGTGATCTGGTCGGCCACATCTCGAAGCGTCTCGCCACCGTCTTCGTCGTCTCGACGGAGTCGATAGAACCCGGTCGCGCTGTCCAGTACGATGAGTTCAACCTCAGTGGCGAACTCGGTAGCGTCCTGCACGGCCTCGGTCTGCTCGTCGTAATCAAGCACATCCGAGACGATGAGCCGGCCGGCGAGGTCGTCCACGGTCTGGCTCGTCCCGCGTGCGCGACCGCTTGCGACCTGCTCCATCCGGTCGGCGGAAAGGCCCTCGGTGTCGATGTACAGCGCCGCGTCGCCAGCGGCGGCGACTTCCATCACCGCCGAGAGTGCGAGGTTGGTCTTGCCGGCCGCTGGCGGCCCGTACACCTGCGTGACAGTGCCGCGCTCGAGCCCATCACCCAGAAGGTTGTCGATGGCGTCACACCCGGTCGGGACGTACTCGCTCACGGGAAGGGGTTAGACAGGTTCGGATAAAAACGCTGGTACATTGCCGACAGAGCTGTCAGCCAGTGGAAGATTGTTCGGCTAGTGTCTACTCGACGAGCGAGACATCGTCAACGTCAGCCGTGGGAATCGCAGATCCGTCCCCCAGCTGCGGGTGATGACGAGTGATTCGGAGTTGAGTGTGTCGCACTCTAGGTCGTCCCACGCGTAGAAGCGCCGTGTGACTGGGAACCTGACTTCCGGACTTTTCAGGGTTACAATCGCCTGCGGGTCGCTCCGAGTTCGACCGCTAGCGACTGGCAGTACTGCAGCCAGTTGCCTGCGTTGATCGCCACCGCAGCCAGCGTTGCCAGAAACGCCACGTAGAACCCGTCTGGACCGGCTTGAACCGTCCGCTGTACGACAGTAACGTATACCGTACGCGGTAGCTTTGTTCTGGTACTTACCTGAAACCTACCGATTCAATCTGCATCCACATTGGAACCGCCCCCATCTGTAAGTACGTAGCGTTCGAAACCCGCACGTGATAGTCGTCGCCACCGAAGACTTCGAAGTGTACCACGGTGTGGTCACCGAACTACGCGACCGGGATGTAGAGTTCACCACAATCGAACCCGGCGACGAGTGGCCCGATGAGGCGGCGGTGGCGGTCATCGCAGCCGGAGAATCGGTGGAAATCCCCGACGGCGTCGACGTAGTACAGGCGGACCCGGACGCACCGCGGCGGGCCGTCGAATCAGTTATTTCAACGCTCCGCGGTGGGGACGGGCACACCGTCGTCGGAATCGATCCCGGCGAGCGCCCGGGTGTCGCGATACTACAGGGGGACGTGGTTGTCGCCGCGTTCCAGGTTCCGGCGGCGGAGGCCGCAGAAATCGTCCGTCAGGAAGTCGAAGACGCCGTCAATCCGGTCGTCCGCATCGGTGACGGCGCGCGGCTCGTCGGTTCCCGCATCATCGACGATATCCAGTCCGTGCCAGTGGAACTGGTGGACGAAACCGGGACGACGCCGTATCTCGGGTCCGGGTCGCGGGGAATGGGCGATGTACTGGCGGCAGTCAACATCGCCCGCCTCGACGGCGAAGAGATCGAGAGCCGTACCATCGAGCCCACGGCAGGGGAACTTCAGAAGATCAAGGACCGCTCGCGGGAGAAAAGCGAGACGAACCGTGCCATCAGCGAGCAGCTCGCACGGGACGTCGCAGCCGGGGTACTCAGTATTGAGGAAGCACTAGAAGCACACGACAGCGACACTGATACCACTGAAGACGACTCGGAACAGGAAACCAATGATGAGTAGCGAGGCTACGTTCGGACCATTCGCTCGGCCCGCCGGGCAACCTCGCGGACAGGGAGCCCGGTCGCGTCGGCGACGGTCGCGACGTCGTCGTACTCCGCGCTGATGTCGAACACAGTTCCGTCGGTGTCGCTGGCGATCTTGACCGTCACCTCGTGTTGCTCGCCGTCAATGTCGAGGGCGACAGTCTCGAACTCCCGGTCGGCGACCCAGCGGTGACCAGCCCCGGATTCGCGTATGCCGAGCGTTCCGGTCACTTCAGCGAGACGGCGAGCCACCCGCTCGGAATCCTCGGGCTTGCAGATGACCTTGACGATATGGCCGGGTCGGGACTTCTTCATCGTCGTCGGCACTATCGAGACATCGCGGGCACCAGCATCCGACAGCGAGCGCTGGAGGTCCCCAAGCACTTCGGGGGCGACATCGTCGACGTTCGTTTCGAGCACCGTTATCTCGTCACGGCGGAGCTGCCCCGAACTCTTGCCGACCATCGCCCGGAGGACGTTGGGACGGTCGTCGAGGTTCCAGCCGCCCGCGCCGTAGCCCGAGGTGTCGACACCGAGCGACGGTACCGACTCGGCTCCGTCCGCAAGGTGAGCGAGGATGGCCGCGCCGGTCGGTGTCAGCAGTTCTCTGTCGATGGGGCCGCCCTGTAGCGACCAGTCGGCCTGTTCTGCGATCTCGACGACAGCCGGCGTCGGGACGGGGTAGGTTCCGTGGCTCATCTCGACAGTACCGCCACCGGTCGACAGCGGCGTCGTCACGACCCGCTCCACGTCGAGATCGTCGAGCAGGAGGCAGGCCCCGACGATGTCGGCGATGGCATCGTTGGCACCGACCTCGTGGAAGTGGGTGTCATCGAGGTCCGTCCCGTGGACCGCGGCCTCTGCCGTTCCGAGAATCTCGAATATCGCGAGCGCGTCATCTCTGACAGATGCGGGGAGAGCCATCGACTCAACAATCTCGACAACTTCTGCATACGTTCGACTGGGACCGTGACCCTCGGCGTGGGTGTGGTCGTGTCCCTCGTGGGAATGATCGTGAGGGTCGTGCCCGTCGTCGTGGGAATGATCATCGTCATGAGAGTGGGCCGAGTCGTCGTCAACCGCGTCGGCATCGTCCGCCGGGAGCAGTACCGAAACGCGCGTTGCGGCAATACCGCAGCGGTTCACCTCGGAGACAGCGTACTCCACAGAAAGTTCGTCTTCGACTGGTGACAGGGCCTCGCGGTCGGCACCGGCGGACAGAAGCGCTCCCAGAAGCATATCGCCGGCAGCACCCATCCGGCCATCGAAAGCGAGTGTTCGCATACACGGAGCGTCGCACTGCGCGAGTAAAAGCCCTTCATGCTATCCGCGCCCGGTCCACCGGGAGCGCGAAGAGCCAGACGGGTCAGGCCCGGCGGACGATGTGCACATCGTATGCCTCGCTGTCCGTAACTTCGCCGATGGGGACGACGATATCTTCGGTGTCGTCGCTGCCGAGAAAGACGACGTCGGCATCGACATCGCGGGCGCTCTGTCGGATAGTGGCCGACAGTTCGCTAGTGGAGTGAGCACTTACGTCGTCGTATCGGAGTTCGGAGTCATCAGTGGCCTCCTCGATCTTGCGCCGGAGGTCGTTCGCTGCTGTCTCCGCCGCGAAGTTCTCGGCTGGGTCGACGCGACGGCGGCGCTCCGCGTAGTCCGTCCCAGTCGGAATAAAGGCGACCGCGACTACCTCGTCACCGAGCGCCTCGGCGTACGTGACGGCACGGTCGAGTGCAGCGTCTGCAAGTGGTGATCCATCGAATGGAACCAGAAATACCATACCGGCGCTATCGCGCCCAGCCTTATGAAACGAGGCGATGTCGGCAGCCTGTTCGGCAGCATTGTAACACACGTATACATGCTCTGGTACCGCTCCGATGGGTCTGTGCGTCCACAGCACGACGTGGCCCGGTTGGACTCGCATCGACCGCTCTGCACGCTCGACCATGCACCATGTCAATTGATAACATATAAAACCGTCGTCGTGCGTCTTGCCCGCCGGTAGCATAAAGCATATCTCCGGGGCTACCCGAGTTCGTTGTAAGCAGGCTCTACTATGAACGAAGTCCAATTGGAAGTGGCGAAGGCGTACCCGAACGACTCGGGGCGCGGCATCGCCCGACTTGACCCCGACACGCTGTTGCATCTCAAGCTCTCTCCCGGAGACATCATCGAGATAGAGGGGAGCGATACGACGGCGGCGAAGGTGTGGCGGGCTGACCGGCAGGACTGGAACACCGATACCGTCCGTATCGACGGCTTCACGCGCCAAAACTCCGACGTAGGCATCGGTGAGCGCGTCACCATCCGGAAGGCTGAGGCCGAGAAAGCGGACAAGCTCGTCCTCGCGCCGCCGGAGGAGGCGTCGGTCCAGTTTGGCTCCGACGCCGCCGGGATGGTGAAGCGCCAGATACTGAAACGGCCGGTTGTCGAGCGCGACATCGTCCCAGTGATGTCCTCGACCAACCATCCGTTCATGCGTTCGCCGGGACAGGCTATCCCACTTATTGCGGTCGAGACCGAGCCCGAGGGCGTCTGTCTCATCACTGAGGACACTGAGGTAGAACTCCGCGAGGAGCCGATCTCCGGCTTCGAGAAGACCGGCGGCGGTATCACCTACGAGGACATTGGCGGCCTGCAAAACGAGATTCAGCGGGTCCGCGAGATGGTCGAGCTGCCGATGAAACACCCACAGATATTCAAGAAGCTCGGCATCGAGCCGCCACAGGGGGTGTTGCTCCACGGGCCACCCGGGACCGGGAAGACCCTCCTTGCGAAGGCCGTCGCCAACGAGACCTCTGCCAGTTTCTTCTCTATTGCCGGGCCAGAGATCATCTCAAAGTACTACGGCGAATCCGAACAGCAGTTACGCGAGATATTCGAGGATGCGAGCGAGGAAGCGCCCTCGATCATCTTCATCGACGAACTGGACTCCATCGCGCCCAAGCGCGAGGACGTGACCGGCGAGGTCGAGCGCCGCGTCGTCGCCCAGTTGCTGACGATGATGGACGGGCTGGAGTCTCGCGGGCAGGTCATTGTCATCGCCGCGACGAACCGCGTCGACTCCGTGGACCCAGCGCTGCGCCGCCCCGGCCGCTTCGACCGTGAAATCGAGATCGGCGTCCCGGACGAAGTGGGGCGTGAGGAGATCCTCCAGATCCACACCCGCGGGATGCCGCTGTCGGACGATGTGAACCTCGCGAAGCTGGCGACGGACACGCACGGCTTCGTCGGCGCTGACATCGAGAGCCTGACGAAAGAGGCTGCGATGAAGGCGTTGCGGCGCTACCTCCCCGAGATCGACCTCGATGAAGAAGATATCCCGCCGAGCCTCATCGACCGGATGATAATCAAGCGGGACGACTTCAAAGGGGCGCTCAACGAGGTCTCTCCCAGCGCTATGCGGGAGGTGCTGGTCGAGTTACCGAAGGTCTCCTGGGACAGCGTCGGCGGTCTGACCGACCCCAAGGAGCAGGTCCAGGAAGCCGTCGAGTGGCCGATGAACTCCCCGGAGAAGTTCGATCGCATGGGCGTGACGCCGCCATCGGGTGTGTTACTGTACGGTCCACCCGGGACCGGAAAGACGCTCATGGCGAAGGCCGTCGCCAACGAGACTGACGCGAACTTCATCTCGGTCCGTGGCCCGCAACTGCTGAGCAAGTGGGTCGGCGAGAGCGAGAAAGCTATCCGCCAGACGTTCCGGAAGGCCCGTCAGGTCGCACCGACCATCATCTTCTTCGACGAACTCGACTCGCTGGCACCGGGTCGGGGCGGAGAGATGGGATCAAACGTCTCCGAGCGCGTCGTTAACCAGCTCCTGACCGAGCTAGACGGGCTCGAAGAGATGGAGGACGTGATGGTTATTGGCGCGACCAACCGGCCTGACATGATTGACCCGGCGCTGATCCGCTCGGGACGGTTCGACCGGCTCGTGATGATTGGCGAGCCAGACATCGAGGGTCGCGAGCAGATTCTGAAGATTCACACGGACGACACGCCGCTGTCGCCCGACGTGAGCCTGCGCGAACTGGCCGAAGTCAGCGAAGGGTTCGTCGGCTCGGACCTCGAATCCATCGCCCGGGAGGCCGCTATCGAGGCGCTTCGTGAGGACGACGACGCGGAGGAAGTCGAGATGAGCCACTTCCGGCAGGCAATGGACAGCGTGCGACCGACCATCACCGACGACATCCGCGACTACTACGAACAGATGGAAGAAGAGTTCAGAGGCGGCGCCAGCCCGCAGCGCCAGGCCGGAACCGGCGGCCGCATCGGCTTCCAGTAACCGGGAGCGAGCTTTTTTGCAGTGAATCGAGCGACGTTTTCGTCCGAAGCGATTGTGTCGGGGTGTGACCTACTCGATCAGGGAGTGCCGAACCGACAGTGGACGAACTGTTCTCCCACAAAACGTTAGATAAATTATAAATACGGTGCTTGTTTCTTCTTTCGAAGCCCCTTTCGGCTGTTCGAGGGCGAAAAGTAGAATCCAGAACGCTATCGACCGCGTTTGACAGTCCAGCGCCCGGAACAGTCCGCCTCGGCTACAGTTCGCCGAGTTTCCGGAGGAGCTGGCCGCGGTACTCTTCGTCGGCCTGAATCCCTTTCAGTTCGAGGACGTTGCGCTCTAGCTTGTCAAGTGCGACGTTGAACGCGGTCTCGGCTCCGTAGCCTTCGCCGGAGCCGGCAGCCTGACCCTTGTTGGTCCGGAGCCGGATCTGACACTGGATAAGCGGCGTCCCGCGGAGTTTCTCCTTGTGCTCGTGGAACCGGACGTGGGCGTGCTGGACCTGCATCGCGCCGTACTTGTCGGCGACTGCCTCGATATCGGCCCGCATATCGGCCCGGTCGATAGTGTCGAGCAGCTTGATGTTCGTTATTTGAACGTCCATGTGGTCCTCCTCGGTGTAGGTCAGCGCACGGAGCACGTCGGTTTTCGTGAGGATGCCGGCGACGTGAGTGTCCTCGTCCGCCGGCGTGACGACGAGCCCGGCGAAGTCGTTTTCGAGCATCCGCGCGACGGCGTCTTCGACCGAGTCGTCGAGTTGTGCCGTCTCGACCGGACTGTTCATCACGTCGTACACGGGCATGTCGAGGACCCGCTCAATCTCGCCCGAGCGGTCGCCCCGCGTCGTCTTGTTCATGTCTCGGACGACGACGTCGACGATATCGTGGCGGGTGACCATCCCGGTCAGGCTGTCCTCATCGTCAAGAACCGGTAGCCGGGAGATGCCGTGTTTCCGGAGGAGGTTGACAACCTGTCCGACGTTGGTGTCCTCGGACACGGTTATCACGTCCTGCGTGTAGATGTCCTCGACAGCGAGCGCGTCGAGGTTATGAAGGACGGCGGCAAGGATATCGTCCTCGGTGACGATTCCCCAGAGCTCGCCGGCCTCGACAACAGGTGCGAGCTTGACTTCACCCTCGATGAGGACGCGCGCAACCTCACGCACGTCGTCAGTGAGCTCGACCTTCGGCGCCGAGCGCGTCATCGCCCCTGCTTTCGCGTTGTCCTCTACATGGGACTGGACCAGCTGTTTCTGCGTGATAACGCCAGCGTATGCACCGTCCTCTCTGACGATGATGCCCTTGGGGTTCTCGCGCTCGAAGATAGACCGAACTTTCCCCAGGCGCTTGTTGGCGTCAACCTCGACAAACTCTCTGGTGGCGATATCAGCAATATCCATCGTGCTTCACAGTTCGATGGTTCTACGTGAAGGGTTATCAAGGTTGGTTTAGTACCCGTGAATCAGGAAACGGGCCAGCCTTTACACTGTTCGACCCTTCCATCGTATATGCTTCCGGATATCGGCATCTTCGGCCCCTACACGTATCTCGTCACCGAGGTAATCTGGGGAAGCGTTGCCCTCGCGTTGCTGTGGCGCGTAGCGGCACTCCGACAGGCGATACAAACAATTGCAGCTCTCTATCCCATTGCGTATGTCTGGGACTGGTACACGCTAACTGTCGGCGTGTTTACAATCCAGCTGCGGACTGGTGTCGATCTGCTTGGAATTCCTCTCGAAGAACACATTTTCATCGTTGTGGTCCCCGCACTCGTCCTCGGCATCCACGAGACACTCCACGACCGGGCGGCCGGTGATAGCACAGATTAGTTAGAACAGATATATTATTTCCACGTGTTAATTATCTTCGCTCCATCGTTATCTCTGGAAATCTTTCCGGACGCCAAATATGGCAATTCTACACGGTACCTGCCCTGAAAGGGGGTTCTGCGCTATGCAGTCATCTCTCACAGTAGCTATATGTGCCAGCCGAGAGTGCTCTTGGATAACTATGAGTGAAAATCTTCCGACACCTCACATCGAACTCTACGTTCGATCCATGCTTCCCAACGGCGCGCACCAGCGACAGGAGGCGGTCATTGACCAGCTTGAGACGCTCGACGAGAACGATCAGGTCGAGGGATACAATGTCATCGTCTGGGGCCAGCAGATCGCCCCCCAGTCGGCTGCCGCGCGGACTGAAAAAGGCAGATACATCCTGAACCGTATCGCCGAGTTCAAGCAGTGGGCGCTGACGAACAACGTCTCGCTGGAATCGTTCTACCAGGACTCACAAGCTGACTCCGAAGTGACTGACTCGGCGTACGACGTCATGACGCTACCGGTCATGGGACTTGCCGAGTACAACGACACCGAACTCACTCACGTCGCACCCTGTACAGATGGCGACATCGTACACACGATTATGGACCGAATCGAACGGCTTGAATCCGGCCAACTACCCGCTATCGAACAGGGGAACAACGACGTCAGCGTCGTCTAAGACGACGGTTCTAACTGGATCGTTTCGATATACGGCTGGAGCATGTCGGTGTCGGACAACGCGTCGATAATGTCGCCGGGGTCGGCCGCCAGTTCGTAGGCCGGTCGCCCCTTGCCGGTTGCCGTTTCTGCCTGCGCGTCCACCAGCAGTCCCTCGTCCGCAAGCGTCCCCAGTGCCGTGATAACCTCGCGTCGTTCGATTCCACCGAACGGGTCCTGTTTGATATCGTCGAGATGCGCCTTCGCCGTCTGTGTCACGTGGTAGGAATGGGCTGGCGTCTCGTCCGCCGTTGCCAACTCCACGACCGACAGCAGCACGAACTGTTCGAACGCGTCTGCTGACTGGACTCGCTCTTCCATACGTGATTCTGTCAGGGTTGATTCAAGAAGGTACCGGAACCCGTGATTTTCCAGAGTTGCCTGTCACAGCGTGTCCATTGGCGTCTCCAAATCAGAAAGATCGGTTCCACGAGGCGTGTTCCAAGACGTGAGGAAAACGCCAGCTCGACTGGCTCGCTAACGGCACTCAGGAGCCGCTGTTTCCCGTTTGAGTCGTGGCAGTCCGTGTCTAACAGCTTCGACCGATGTGTTGCGTACTTTGAGCGCAGGCGAGACTCGCACCGCTTCCAAGTTGGTTGCGACAGAAGTAGTGGGTTCGGGCGGATTTGAACCGCCGGCCTCCTCCATGTCAAGGAGGTGTCATAACCGACCTAGACCACGAACCCTCACTGCGAGGTACACCTCATTGTATCGGGTGGGTATAATTGAAGGTTTCGAATTCCGTATCACCACGTTGTCTGTTGATTGTCCACATGAGAACGTTCGTGAGCGGGGGTCCCGATAGGCTTAAGTCAATGTACGGATTTGTACATTACAACACGAAAGAGTTCATTGGGTACTACAATGAAAGAGTATATCGAACGCGTCACCGACGGTGAGGACCTGACACAGGACGAAGCGCGGACCGTTGCGACGACTGTCTTCGAGGATGCCACCGAGGCGCAGATCGGCGCACTCCTGACGGCGCTGCGGGCAAAGGGGGAGACTGAGGCCGAAATCGCCGGCTTCGCCGAGGGAATGCGTGACGCCGCGCGGACTATCCGACCCGACCGAGAAGGACTGGTCGATACCTGCGGGACCGGGGGCGACGACTACAACACCATCAACGTCTCAACGACAAGCGCCATCGTCGCAGCCGGCGCTGGCGTCCCGGTCGCCAAACACGGCAACTACTCGGTGTCTTCGTCCTCCGGCAGCGCCGACGTACTCGAAGAGGTTGGTGTCGACATTGAGGCTGAACCGCCCGAAGTCGAGGAGACCATCGAACGGGATGGTATCGGCTTCATGCTCGCGCCCGTGTTCCACCCGTCGATGAAGGCCGTCATCGGCCCGCGACAGGAACTCGGGATGCGGACCGTGTTCAATATCCTCGGTCCGCTAACGAACCCCGCCGACGCGGACGCGCAGGTGCTGGGTGTCTACGATCCGGACCTCGTCCCGGTGATGGCCGAGGCGCTGGCTCGACTAGATGTCGAGCGGGCGCTAGTCGTCCACGGCGACGGCCTCGACGAAATCGGGGTTCACAGCGAGACGACCGTCGCAGAGGTCACCGGCGACCGAATCGCGGAGTACACAATCACACCCGAGGATGTTGGCCTGGAAACGCACGACATCGAAGCGATTTCGGGCGGGACACCGGCAGAGAACGCGGCCGACCTCCGCGGCATCGTTTCGGGCGAAGTCGACGGAGCGAAGCGGGACGTCATTCTCGCCAACGCCGGGGCAGCCATCTACGTCGCCGGCGTCACCGACACTCACGAAGAAGGGGTCGAGCGGGCTCGACAGGCCATCGAGTCGGGCTCGGCGGCCAACAAACTCGAAGACCTGATCGGTGCATGACGCGCGTGAAGATCTGTGGTGTGACGAACAACGATGACCGTGACGCCGTCGTCGCAGCCGGTGCCGACGCGGTCGGCGTCATCCACGGCGTCCCTGTCGACACGCCCCGGGAAGTCGACGCGGAGACTGCCACGGCACTCGTCGGCGGCGTCCCGCCGTTCGTGACGAGCGTCCTCGTGACGATGCCGACAACGGTACAGGAGGCCGTCAAGCGCGTCGACAGCGTCGAACCTGACGCGGTGCAGGTCCACGACGGACTCTCGCCTGCGGAACTCGGTGCCCTCGACCGTCGGATCACACAGAACGTTGTCGCAGTCATCGAGGCGGACGCGCCGAACATCGATGAATACGCTGCCCATGCCGACGCTCTGCTCGTCGATTCGGTTGACGCCGACGGTGGTGGCGGGACGGGCGAAACACACGACTGGGAGCACACCAGCGATCTCGTCGACTCGCTCGACGCGCCCGTCGTGCTGGCCGGCGGACTGACGCCCGAGAACGTAGCCGACGCCGTGGAGACGGTCGAGCCGTTTGCCGTCGATGTCGCGACTGGCGTGGAGTCTTCAGGCGGCACGAAAGACCATGACGCAGTCGAGCGGTTCGTACGGAACGCGACGCAAGCGACGGAGGGGCTGGTATGACTCTCGACGTATCCCGAGAGGAATTTGTCGAGCACGCACAGGCTGACCGGCCGGTCGTCGTCCGGACCGCGGCAGAACTCAACGCGAACGTGGAACCGCTGACTGCGTACGCGGCGCTGACCGGGCGGACCAGCGACGTGGCCGCCAGCGACTACACGTTCCTGCTTGAGAGCGCCGAGAAGGTTGCCTCTAGCGATCCAGACGGCGCGTTCGCGCCCGAGACTGACGACCGTCACGCCCGCTTTTCGTTCGTCGGCTACGATCCGCGAGCGGTGGTCACAGCCACCGGCGACGAGAGCGAGGTGCAAACGTTCGACGACCGGTATGCCGACCTCGTGACGACCGACGGCGGCGACGTGGTTGACGACCTCCGGGCAGCGATGCCCGATGTGGCGCTGCGGAACTTCCCGGAAATGGACCGACAGCATCTCGAAGGCGGCCTCGTCGGCTTCCTCTCTTATGACGCCGTCTACGACCTCTGGCTCGACGAGGTCGGTCTGGAGCGGCCTGACTCGCGGTTCCCGGACGCACAGTTCGTCCTCACTACCTCGACAGTCCGCTTTGACCACGTCGAGGAGACTGTCTCCCTGGTATTCACGCCCGTCGTCCGGCAGGACGAGGACGCCGGTGAGCGCTACGACGAACTGGAGGCCGAGGCCGAGCGAGTAGAGAGTGTCCTCTCGGACCTCGACCCGCTGGAGACTGGCGGCTTCCGTCGGGACCGCGAGGTCGCCGGCCCACAGGACGAGTACGAGTCCGCCGTCGAGCGCGCCAAGGAGTACGTCCTCTCGGGCGACATCTACCAGGGCGTTATCTCGCGGACCCGCGAGCTGTACGGCGACGTTGACCCGCTCGGGTTCTACGAGGCGCTCAGAGCTGTGAATCCGTCGCCGTATATGTACCTGCTGGGATACGACGACCTGACAATCGTCGGCGCGAGCCCGGAGACGCTGGTTTCAGTCGCTGGCGACCACGTCGTCTCCAACCCCATCGCGGGGACGTGCCAGCGGGGGAACTCGCCAGTCGAGGACCGACGGCTGGCCGGCGAGATGCTCGCCGACGAGAAGGAACGGGCCGAGCACACCATGCTTGTCGACCTCGCTCGCAACGACGTCCGGCGGGTCGCCGAGGCCGGGAGCGTCCGCGTCCCGGAGTTCATGAACGTTCTCAAATACAGCCACGTTCAGCACATCGAGTCAACGGTGACTGGCCGGCTCGCTCCGGACACGGACGCATTCGACGCCGCCCGGGCGACGTTCCCCGCTGGGACGCTCTCGGGCGCGCCGAAAATCCGTGCGATGGAGATCATCGACGAGCTAGAACGCTCTCCGCGCGGCCCATACGGCGGTGGCGTCGGCTACTTCGACTGGGACGGCGACACCGACTTCGCCATCGTGATTCGCTCGGCGACGATCGAAGACGAGGACGACGATGATCGGATCACGGTCCAGGCCGGGGCGGGCATCGTCGCGGACTCGGACCCCGAAAGTGAGTACATAGAGACCGAGCAGAAGATGGATGGCGTACTGACGGCGCTAGAGCAGATCGAAGCGGAGGACCAGAGCGGCCAGCCACCTGCCGACGCTGACAATCCCGAAGAGGTGACACAGTGAGCGCGTCACAGCCGGCGGACGAGGACGCTGTCAGTGAGGACCTCCGAGTGCTGTTCGTGGACAACTTCGACTCGTTCACGTACAACCTCGTCGAGTACGTCTCTGAGCATGCTGAGACAGAGGTCGTTCGGAACACCGCAACGCTCGAAGATGTGACAGCGCTCGACCCGGACGCCATCATCCTCTCACCGGGACCGGGACACCCGAAAAACGAGCGGGACGTCGGCGTCTCGCTGGACGTTCTTCGCGAGGTCAGCCCCGACGTACCGACGCTTGGTGTCTGTCTGGGCCTCGAATCAGCGGTGTACGCCTACGGCGGCAGCGTCGGCCGTGCACCGGAGCCGGTTCACGGGAAGGCCTTCCCGATAGACCACGATGGCAAAGGCGTCTTTCAGGGGCTCGAACAGGGGTTCCAGGGCGGGCGCTACCACTCGCTCATCGCTGACGAGATTCCCGAAGAGTTCGACGTCAGCGCTACCACGGAGACCGAGGACGGAACGGAACTGGTCATGGGCGTTCGCCACCGCGAGTATCCCATCGAAGCCGTCCAGTTCCATCCCGAATCGGTCCTGACCGCAGTCGGCCACGACGTCATCCGGAACTTCCTTTCTGACCTCTAGAGCACCTGGATTCCGAGAATACCGAGTATCCAGATAACGGTGACGGCGATGATGGCGATGATGACGAGCCGCCACGCAATTTTCATGACGAGTCTGCCGACCAGCAGTACCACTGCGATGGCCAGGAGCCCGACGAGTATCGCTGGCGGTGAGAGCAGTAATCCGAGCTGCAAGACGGGAAGCATACGTACCAACGGATTATCCACGGACAAATACTTCGTGGCTACTCGCAGTGACCTTTTAGCTGATTGCAGGCGCTAAGCCCCCTCCCTCAACGAGCAGCGCAGTCCGCGAAAGCGGACAAGCAGTACAGTAGGGAGGGGATACAGCGCCGTCTTCGTTTCACTTTCACTTGGTGCCGTGGATTTACAACAGTGCCAGTCGAAGACTGGAACTGTGACGGCATCACTCATGGCCGCCGCTGAGTACACCGACAAGAAGGTGGGCGACGGCCACATCCGCCGTCACCAGCAAGTAGGAGTGGGACACTCCGAATCCACGCCTGCGGAGACTGCGCTCCCTGCGCGGATGGTCGGCCCAAGCCGAGCATCCGTGAAAAAGCGCGTCGCGGAACCAGGAAAAACCACCGGGCTGCAGTACGTCTGACGAACCCATTCAAACTCCCTACAACCCTCTGGGAGGCGTATCGCCTCACCCCGAAACCCCCGCTGATTTCTACTGGATATTTCGGCCACGTCCGGTGGTTCCGAGTGGTCGGTTTTCACTTTCACTCCGGTCTGAAAAATATTAAGAAGAATCAAGTGTATTTACTCCGTTGTACGCGACTATCGTCTCCGCGTTCCAGAACAGACTGACGAGCACCGTAGCCACGGCTCCGTCAATCGCTACGGCCGTTGCCGAATCGCGGTCAAGAAGGAAGGATTAAACGCCACCGATGACTACGTATCTGCCGCCAGAAATGACAGGATCACGGGTAACCACTATGAGGGGTATCGACCGACAGACGGCCGCTGTCGGGAGGAGGAGCGGGCGATGAGTAACAGCGAACTCTCCGCCGACGAGATTACGCTCCCAATTAAACGTACCGACGGTGACACTATCGAAGAGCGACTGACAGGCAACGCCTATCACAACATCCTGCCGGCCCGGTATCTCCGGAAGGATGCCGACGGCAACCGCATCGAGGAGCCGGAGGACCTCTTCGACCGAGTCGCGAAGAATATTGCGCTCGCCGAGGCCGTGTTCGAGGCCGACAAGCAGGGCGTCGACGTGCACGTCTCGCCCGATCAACTGAAGCCCGACCACCCGCGCCGCGACGAACTCGCCGATGAGGTGTTCGGTAAAGGGACGTCTGTGAACGACGACGTCGAAACCGAGCTTTCTGTCTACAACGTCAACAAGTTCGCCTACGAAACGATTGTGCCGGAACTGCCCGAGGGCGTCCGCGACCACGTCGAATCGACCGCCGACGCCTTCCAGGAGCAGATGGAGCAGCTCTCATTTATGCCGAACTCGCCGACGCTGATGAACGCCGGCGACGAACTGCAGCAGCTTTCAGCCTGTTTCGTTGATTCGCCGGGCGACGACATCGACGATATCCACCAGACCGCCAAGGAGGCCGCACAGGTGTTCCAGTCCGGCGGTGGCATGGGGTATGCGTTCTGGAAGCTCCGCCCGTACGGCGATCCCGTCGGCTCGACAGGCGGCATCGCTTCGGGACCGATCACGTTCATGCGGACCTACGACCAGATGTGCGAAACCATCGCCCAGGGTGGTGCCCGCCGCGGGGCCCAGATGGGCGTCATGCGCATCTCCCATCCGGACGTCATCCAGTTCATCCACGCCAAGAACAAGGACGTCTCGCT
>JBDGPY010000111.1:0-20106 GCA_042219425.1 Haloarcula sp.
GGTATCTTCATGAATGACCATGCCTGATTCCCTGATTCAATAGTGTTTTAGGGCTTGCTACTGGATGAGTTGGTATGACTTTACACGCCAGAGAGATTAACCAGGACGTACGGGAGTTGGGCGCGCTCTTGGGCGAAGTTCTGGAGGCACAAACCTCAACCGAGGCGTTCGAGACGGTGGAGACGATTCGGACGTCGTGTATCGACTACCGACGGGGCGATGCGGAGACCCGGGAAGCGGTCCACCGTGCGCTGGACCGGCTGAACCCGGAGACACAGGACATTGTCGCACGCGCGTTTACGACGTATTTTGAGCTCATCAATCTGGCCGAGGAGCGCGAGCGAGTCCGCGAGATTCGGGAAGGGAGTCAGGAGGGTGTACTGGCTGACAGCGTCGAAGAAGCGGTCCGTGACCTGGCCGACCGCGACGCCGACGCGGAGGAAGTCGAAGCCATCCTTGATGACCTCCTCATCCAGCCAACGTTCACTGCCCACCCGACGGAAGCTCGCCGGAAAACAGTGAAGGCGAAGCTCCGGTCGGTCGCACAGGACCTCGAACAACTCGACGAACTGCGGCTGACCGACCGTGAACAGGAACAGATTGAGCGGGACCTTGACGCTGAGGTTACCAGCCTCTGGCAGACCCCACAGGTTCGGGATCGCCGACCCGAGGTCACCGACGAGGCGCTGAACGTCCAGTGGTATCTGGAGAACGTCCTGTTCGACGTTATCGACGAGGTGTACGACGAACTCGAACAGACGCTCGATGAGGTGTACGACGAGGACATCGACGTCGACACTCTCTACGAGTTCCGGTCGTGGGCCGGGTCCGACCGCGACGGGAACCCGTTCGTGACGACGGATGTGACCGAGGAGACGCTGGAACGCCAGCGCGACACCGTGCTTCCGCTGTACCGCGACAAGCTCAAGGAGCTCTCCGGTGTCCTCAGCCAGGACGCGTCGAATATCGCGACCGACGCACAGTTCAACGAACGGCTTGACCGCCACAAGTCGAAGCTCCCGGGCGTGGCCAAAGAGGCCGAAGAGCGCTATCCGGACGAGCCCTACCGGCAGAAGCTCCGGTTGATGCGCGAATCAGTCATCCGAGTCAGCGACGTCCGACAGGGCGGCTATGAGGACGAGGCGGAACTGCTGACCGATCTCAGCGTCATCGCCGACAGCCTCCGGGAGAACAACGCAGAAGTCCTCGCCGAGGCCCACGTCGATCCACTCATCCGCAAAGTGGAGACGTTCGGCTTCAGCCTGGCGAGCCTCGACCTGCGTGACCACCGAAAGATGCACACCGACGCCATCGCCGAGTCCGTCGAGCGGGAAGGCATTGACTACGCCGCGATGGACGAAGATGAGCGCGTCGAGTTCCTGACCGAGGCTATCCTCCAGGACAACACTGTCATCGATATGGCGGACACAGAGGGGCTTTCGGAGGACGCGACGCGCGTCCTCGACCGGTTCCGCGCGACCGCCGACTGGCAGAACGAGTTCGGTATCGACGCAATCGACACCTACGCCATCTCCTGGTGTGAGGAGCCGAGCCACGTGCTCGAAGTTCTGTTCCTGGCCGACCAGGTCGACATCGTCGACCTGCCCGGTTACTGTGGATTCGACGTGGTCCCACTGCTGGAATCGGAGTACGCGCTCTCCGGGGCTCGCCGCATCATGGGGACATTGTTCGAGAACGAGGCCTACTCCCAGGCGCTTGACGCCCGGGATAACGTCCAGGAAATCATGCTGGGCTACTCGGACTCCAACAAGGAGAACGGGTTCCTCGCTGCCAACTGGTCGCTGTACAACAACCAGAAGCGCCTGGCCGAGATTACTGACGACTACGACGTGGAGATGCGGTTGTTCCACGGCCGCGGTGGCTCGATCTCCCGCGGCGGCGGGCCGATGAACGACGCGATGCTGGCCCTGCCAAACGAAACCGTGACCGGCCAGATAAAGTTCACCGAGCAGGGTGAAGCCATCGCCGAGAAGTACGCCAACCACGACATCGCCGAGCGAAACCTCGAACAGATGCTCAACGCCCAGATGCGGGCGCGCCACAACGCAATCGAGGAGCCTGTCGAAGAGATCCCCGACGAGTGGGAGGAGGCGATGGCGACGGCCGCGGACGCCGCTCGCAACGAGTACCAGGACCTGCTGGAAACCGACGGTTTCGTCGAGTTCTTCGAGCAGGCGACGCCGATTACCGTCATCGAGAACCTCAACATGGGTTCGCGCCCGGCCTCGCGCAGTGGCGACCGTAGCGTCGATGACCTCCGGGCGATCCCGTGGGTATTCTCCTGGACGCAGGCCCGCTGTATCATCCCCGGCTGGTACTCCATCGCGACCGGGCTGGATGCCTACCTCGAAAACGGTGGCGACATGGAGACGCTGCAGGAGATGTACCAGAACTGGCCGTTCTTCCGGACGAAACTCGACAACGCGTCGCTCGCGCTCGCTCGAACCGAGCTCGAAATCGCCCGCGAGTATGCCGACCTGGCCGATCCCGAACTCCGGGAGCGCATCTTCCCGCGCATCGAAAGCGAGTACGAGGAGACCATCGAGAAAGTCCTCGAAATTACCGGACAGGACGGACTGCTCTCACGCGACTGGCTGGAGGAGAACCTGGAGCGCCGGAACCCGTACGTCGACCCGCTGAACCTGTTGCAAGTCCGCCTGCTCAAGCAGTCCCATCGAACCGAAACCGAGCGACGCACCTTGCGGCTGACCGTACAAGGTATCGCAGCCGGGATGAAAAACACCGGCTGAGGCCACATACGAACAAGTAACAACGAAGATAGTACCTATCGAAGGTTTTACGAATCTCCCCGCGGAGTAGCGGATATGGCACTGGAAACTGTTCTTCTCGCAGTCGGACCGAACGATGCGGACCGCATCGACGAACTCGCTGAGGCCGTTATCGACATCGCGGGGCCGGCCGGCGCGACAGTCGTAGTTGCACACGTATTCACTGACGACCAGTACGAAGGCGTCGTGGACAGGCTAGAGTTCGAATCGACAAGCGACGCCAGCCCAGACGAGGTCGCTGACCGCCACACGACCGTCCGAGAGCTCATCTCGCGGTTCGACGACGCTGGCCTGTCGACGCAGGCCCGCGGAGCGGTGGGCAACCACGGCGGGCAGATCGTGGACCTCGCCGAGACGACCGACTCAGACCTCGTCGTCGTTGGTGGCCGCAAGCGCTCGCCGACCGGCAAGGCCGTCTTCGGCTCCACCGCGCAGGAAGTCATGCTGAACGCGCCGTGCCCGGTTACGTTTGTCCGCGGCGAAGAGTAACTGCTACTGGAAGTCTGTGGCGGATTTCGCCGGCAAATATTTTGATGCACCGATAGCTAGTAATACAACTACTGAAACGACTGCTGGGCCGCTACTCGACCAGCGCGGCTTCGAGTAGCTCCAGCGGATGACGGATCTCGTAGCCACTGCCGTGTTCCATCTGCATCGCGCAGGTCGGGCACTCGGTCATCCCGGTCTCGCCCTCGGCGTGCTCCATGTGCTCGAACATCTCCTCGCCGATTTTCATGGACTTCTCGTACTTCTCCTCTTTCCAGCCGTATGTGCCCGAGATGCCGGAACAGGAGTCGCCGACGTCCTCGACTTCGGCACCATCGAGGTCGCGGAACAGTTCGACGGCCTGGCGGTCGAGTCCCTGATTGCGCGAGTGACACGGGGCGTGGTAGGCGAACTCTTCGGCGAGATCGCCGTCCACGTCCGCCGCCTGCACTTCCCCGCTGAGATCCTCGTGGATGCGGAGGTACTCGACGGCCTCGAAGGTGTTCTCCGCGACTTTGTCGATGCCGTCGATATCGAACAGTTCGGGGTACTCCTGTCGCAGCGCCATCGAACAGGACGTACAGGAGGCGATGGCGTGATACCCCTGATCGACGAGGTCGGACATAGAGGAGACGTTCGTTTCGGCGTGACGACGGGCGTCATCAAGCATGCCGTTGGCGAACATCGGCGTTCCGGAGCACTTCTGCTCGGGCGCAACGACCTCATAGCCGAACTCCTCGAACACCCGGACCATCGCCTTCCCGACCTCTGGCGTGTTGTAGTTCGAGTAGCAGCCATGGAAGTATGCCACCTTCTTGTCAGCGTCTTCGGGGAGACCGCGTCGTTTGCGGGCCGCTTTCGCGTTCTCTCTGGACTGGCCCTGTCCGCCGCGGTCGGCCCACCACTCGCGGAAGGTCTGTCTCGCGAACGCGGGGAAGTCGCGTTCGCTGGTGATGCCCATCGTCTTCTCCATGACCCAGCGAGCCGGGCCGAAGTTCATCGCGAAGTTGGCAAGTCGAGGGACCTTGCTCGCAAAGAAGGCGGACGTCCGGTAGTTCGCGAGGATGCGATTGCGAATGTATTCGACGGAGAGTTTGTCCATCTGCTTGCTCACGTACTCCCCGCGAGCGGTGTTGTGCATCTGGCTGAGTGGGACGCCAGATGGACAGGCGTTGTCACAGCGCATGCAGTTCGAGCAGTCCATCACTGAGTCGTCGATCTCGTGGTCGTCGTCGGACTGCTTGAGCCGCCACTGCTCGGGCCCCTGGAACTTCGGTCCGGGGAAGTCGTCGTCAACCTCCGCGACCGGGCAGTTCGTGTCGCAGGTCGAGCATTTGTAACAGGAATCCGCACCAGGCCGGAGGTCGAAGTCGTCACTATCGGGAAAGATGTCGACAGGTTCGAACTCCTCGCCTGTGTTCGGTGCTACCGGGTCGAAATCTGTGTCTGGGGATTCAGCGTCACTCATCGTGCCTCCTGTGCGGCGCGTTGGCCCGCCGCGTAGCCTGTCGCAATCGAGACGCCGCTACCGGATTTCTCCGCAGCGAAGTCATAGCCGCCAAGCACTGAGCCGGCGGCGCGCAAGTTCTCGAACTCCCGCTGGTTGCTCGAATCAAGGGGCCGCAAGTCGTCGTCGGTCGCTACGCCATAGCGGGCGAACTCGTGATTGCCGAACAGTTCGCCCTCGAACCAGTCGTAACGATCCGACGCGTGGGGGATGTGGCAGTTGAACACCGGTTCGTACACCCCATTTCGGTCAGATTCGACGCCCTTGCCGACGAAGCCGCCGGTCGCGAGGATGTACTGGTCGGCGCTGTTGGGTATCTTTGCGCCGTTTTTCTCGATAAACACCCGCTCGATGTAGTCCTCGCCCTCGAATTCGACGACAGGGTTGCCAGTCTCGATGCTGGCTCCGGCCTCGTCCAGCGCCGAGAACAGCGTGTCTTCGAGGCGCAAGCCCGGTAACGACGGCGGGCCCATCGGAACCTCGAACACGTCAACGCCGAGATGCTCACTGAGCGCATCCCGGATGGCTCCGGGATTGTCGTCGCCGAGGATCGCCGGGAAGCCGACCCGCTTCTCGTCTTCGAGCAGCGGGTTCACGCGCTGGATGATCGCCTCGCGGGCCGGGACCTTCCGGCCCCGGACAGCCACCTCGCTGTTTGTATCGAGCAACTTGGCGTACCGCGTGACTTTGGCGTCGGCCCGCAGGTCGCCGGGGAACTGAATCGTCTCGCCGCGCACGTCGAACGGCACACCTGCCGCTTCGAGGTGGGAGGCGACGTGAGGTGCATCGAAATCGACCATTTCTTCGATGCCGACGAGCAGCGTGTCCCGGTTGTCGCTAGCGAGGCCAGCGCTGGCCCCGGCCGGATACCGGGCGGTCGGTTTGATGCTCCCGCCGTGGGTTGGCAGCAGCGCGTTCGTGTCCGTGTGGCCGCCCTCGTATGTCGGGGCCGCGTCGTCGAAAAGCGCCATCGCTTCACGAACCGTCTCGACGCCGACCGTTCGGTAGGGATGTTCTTCAGGCAGTGACGGAATTGCCTCGAACGGGTCGGTCAGTGGGCCGTCACCGTCGGGCGTGTAGCCGAGCACGTCGATCAGTCCCGAGGCGTGCCGGAGCGTACTCTGCTTGTAGGAAACGAGCCGCACATCTGCACCGTCGCGGGCGGCCGACAGCGCGCTGGTCAGTCCAGCGAGACCGCCGCCAACGACGAGCACCTCAGACTCAATAGCCATCCGTACCTCCGTCAGCGGATACGTCTGCACTATCGACGCTGTCCGATGGACTACGGCCTGTGTCGAACGCCGAGAAATCAACAGGATCGCTGTCCGCCGGGTCCTGGTCGCGGTTCTGTGTGGTCGCATGGAGTGCGTAGTTCAGTGCCGCCTGGGAGAGCTGTTCACCCCAGAGGGCGTGCCGTTGGCCCTTCCAGCGCTCCTGGAGCAGTTCGTCCCACGCCTCGCGGACAATTGACTCGTCGTACTCCGAGTGAAGTTCACTCGCCATCCGGTGACAGCAGAAGCCGCCCTGACAGTTGCCCATCGACGCGCGGGTCCGGATGCGGACGGCGTTCAGATCCGACCCGGACCCCTCGATAGCGTCCTGAATCTCGGCGCGGGTAACGCCCTCGCACTCGCAGACGGTCGGGTTTGGTCCGGCGGTTTTGAGTACGTCGTCAGCACGGGAGCCGAGTCGCTCGACGCTCCGGCGGCCGATGGGCGAGCGAAGCCCGAACTCGTCCATGTAGTCCCGCAGCACCGAGAAATCCTCGCTACCGGGCAGTGGCTCGTCGGCGGTCCGACAGTCGACATCGATGTCGAACTTCCCGCAGACGTGGTCAGATATCTGCTCGCCCATCATCCGGTAGGTGGTGAACTTCCCGCCGACGATGCTTGTCATCCCGGGCATGTCGTCGCGTTCGTCGTGGTCGAGCAGGAAGAAGTCCCGCGTGATGTCCGTCGGATCGTCGCTCCCGACATCCGGCGGTTCGTACAGCGGACGGACACCCCAGAACGAGCGGATGGTCCGGGCCTCTTCGAGCATCGGAATCAGCTCCGAGAGGGTCTCTATCATCAGGTCGACCTCCCACTGCTCCTCGGGATACTCCTCGGGGTCCTCGACCTCTTCGTCGGTCGTCCCCAGAATCGCGGTCGTCTCGTGTGGCACGACGATGTCCGCATCGCCCTTGGGTCGACAGCGGTTGATGACGGTGTCGACCTGCCGAATGTTCATGATGGTCATGACACCCTTGGAGGGACGCACTTCGATGTCAAGGCCAGCCATGTCACCGATACGTCCGGCCCAGGCTCCCGTCGCGTTCACGACGTAGTCAGCGCGGATTTCCTCAGTTCCGCCCTCCGTACCGTGGACGCGCTTCCCAGGGCCAGAGTCATGTTCGACCTCGATGCCGACGATTTCGCCGTTCTCGACGATGAGGTCAGTAACCTTCGTGTGTGTCTCGATGCGCGCGCCATGCTCCTGGGCGCTCGCGGCGTTTGCGACGACGAGGCGGAACGGATCGACGGCCCCGTCGGGGACGCTGATGGCTTTCTCGATGTCCTTCGCCAGGTGTGGCTCCATTGCACGGGCCTCCTCGGCAGAGACGACCTCAGCGGGGATACCGCACTCCTCACAGCCGCTGAGTTTCTTCTGGAAGTACTCCTCTGAGTCCTCCGGCCGCTTGACGAACAGGCCGCCAGTCATCTCGACGCAGTGGCTGGCGATGTCTCTGAGAACGCGATTCTCCTCAATACACTCGGTCGCACTGGCCTGGTCTGAAACGGCGTACCGCCCGCCGCTGTGAAGCAGCCCGTGCATCCGACCGGTAGTCCCGTGGGTCAGGTTCCCCTGTTCTACCAGGGTCACGTCGAGTCCGCGCATCGCGAGGTCCCGCGCGATGCCCGCCCCGGTCGAACCGCCGCCGATGACGGCGATGTGTGGTGTCGGTCCCATCTATCTCTCCGTGGGTTTGGGGCGCATACACTTTACTTTACCGTTGATAGCCTTCGCTTAGTAAATTTTCTATGTAATCATGTAGAATTCCGATGATGGCGGGAAATAGATGTAGACTGTACTACATACTGTCTCTCGCTGAAAGAATCGGACTACAGTAATATACAATTATATATTACCGTAAGGAATCCTATATCACGATAGAACACAGTTTCCGTCCCAGATTCGGGACCAAACCTATAGACAGATAATATTTACTGCCAGAACCCAAGCCAAAGTAACTATTATATATTTTGATGTCCCACTTCTCCCAGAGACCGTGTTGGTCGTTCGGCCAACAGGAGAGACAATGAGTAAATGGAACCTATTTGATTCAACACCTGACCGGTCCGATGGGGCACAGGACGACGACGGCCTCGCGGAGGGGAGCAGTCGAGACGAGTCGGGAAGTGCAACCTCGTCGGCGGAGCCCGCTCGCGAGGAGTTGGACACTGATCGAACGGAATGCGACACTTCGAGCACGGAACAGGAGCGACTAGAAGCGCGGTGCCAGCAGTTGACAGCAGAACTCGAACAGGAACGGGCGGACCGTCGAGCACTCGAAACCGCTGTTGACCACCTCGCCGATGTCGCCAGAGCAAACGCTAGCGGCGATCTCACGGCGAAGCCAGGCCAACCGCCGCTCGAAACCGCCGAACCACTGTACGATGCCTACACCGAACTGCTCCGGGAGTGGACCGACACCGTCGACCAGATGACATCGTTCAGTGAGCAGGTGACCGCCGCGACGACGCAGGTTGACACCCGTCTCGGTTCGGTCAAGTCCGCCAGCCGAGAGGTCAGCGGCGCTGTCGGAGAGATATCGGCTGGCTCGGACGACCAGCGCGACCAGATACAGTCTATCTCAGACGAGATGCGGAACCTCTCGGCGACGATCGAGGAGATAGCGAGCGCTGCGAACGAGGTCGCGGACACGTCCCGCGAGGCCAGTGACCGGGGTGAGTCCGCACAGGAGTCGGCCGCGGCAGTGATGGCAACCCTCGAACGACTGACCGACAGCGCCGAGGACACCGTCGACAAGGTCGAACAGTTGAACGACCTGTTGGCGGATATCGAAGAGATCGCGAGTTTCATCAACGACATCGCGGACCAGACGAACATGCTGGCACTGAACGCCAACATCGAGGCGGCCAGGGCGGGGGAGTCGGGCGACGGGTTCGGCGTCGTCGCCGAGGAGGTCAAAGCGCTCGCAACCGAGACGAAACAGGCTACCGACGAGATCGAAACCTCAATCCAGCAGGTCCACGAACAGGCCGACGCCACGGTCGACGAAATGCACGATACCAGAGAGAGCGTCGCAAACACTCACTCGTCGGTTGCTCGTGCACTCGAAGAACTTGACACCGTCGTCTCGATGGTCGATGAAATCGACACGAGCGTCCAGGAGATCGACGAGGCGACGGACACACAGGCCGAGTCCACACAGGAGGTTGTCTCGATGGTCGACGACGTCAACCAAATAAGCACCCAGACTGCCGAAGAAGCGGCTGTCGCCGCTGACGCCGCGGCGGACCAGACGACCGAACTCGCGGAGGTGTCGACGCGGGTCTCGACACTCACCGAGCGGGCTGAATCACTCGAAGCGTCTCTGGATTCCTTCGAACTCTCAGACGGAGTCACGGCGGCTACCACCGACGCGACCGTCGTCGAGTTCTGGCACGCGATGGGCGGCCAAAAGGCGCTACTGCTCGAAGAACTCGCACAGGAGTTCGAGGAACAGACCAGCGGTATCGAACTCTCGTTGCAGTCCAAAGGGAGCTATCGCGGGACGCTCGACGCCACACTGAATGCGGCGGCGAGTGGCGACCCACCCGCGATAGCGCAAATCTTCGAAATCGGATCTACGCGTGCTCGCAATAGCGGTTGCTTCATGCCTGTCGACCGACTCCTCCCGGCGGCCCATATCGACTCCCTGCTTGACCCGGTGACTAACTACTACCGCTTCGACGGGACGCTCCACTCGCTGCCGTTCAACGCCTCGAATCCGGTGCTCGCCTACAACCGCGACGCGTTCAGGCAGGCGGGGCTAGATCCCGACTCACCCCCGGAGACGCTTGCCGAGGTCCGAACGGCTGCTGAACGGCTCGTCGACGGTAGCGACGCGAGCGTCGGTATCACGTTCGCGAACTACTCGTGGTTCGTTGAGCAGTGGTTCGCCGAAGCCGATGAGTTCCTCGTCGACCGAAACAACGGGCGGGACGGGGTGCCGACGGAGAGCTACCTCGACGGGGCGTTCGCCCACGATCTGTTCGAGTGGTGGCAGGGAATCGAAGCGGACGGGCTGTACCATGACCCGGGAATCGAGGCCAGAGGAGCAGCACGGAGCCACTTTTTCAACGGTGAGTCCGCGATGCTGATCGGCTCCACGTCGTCACTGAACGGTATCGAGAACGGCGCTGACTTCGATGTCGGAACTGGACGGTTCCCAGTTCTCGATGAGCGGACCGGTGTTCTCGTTGGCGGTGCGTCCCTGTGGGTCGGCGACGGGCTTCCGGAGGACGTTCACGACGCTGTCGGTGAGTTCCTCACCTGGCTCACTGAACCGGATCAGCAGCGTCGATGGCATCAAGAGACCGGCTATTTCCCGGTCCATGAAGACGCGATCCCACAACTCCAGTCTGAAGGTTGGTTCGAGGAGAACCCGCACTATCGGACCGCCTTCGACCAGCTTATGGAGACACGCGACACGATGGCAACCCGGGGCGCTCAGATGGGGCCATTCGATACGGTCCGGACCGTCATCGAGGAGGCCGTCGACAGCATGGATGGGGTCGACTCGGTCCCAGCCGAACTCGAACGACTTGACTCACAGGTCCGGAAACAGCTTGAACGCACCGCTTCCGGCCAGTAACTCCCTGGTTTGATTTCTTTATCCTCCAATCTACACCATTAGTAATCTTTATAATGATTCACTATATTGTTTACTGTCAAGGCGGTAGCTTTCATAAATAAGCTACCTCCGCCACGGAGAACACAACAATGGCAGACACATACGTTGGCGCAATCGATCAGGGAACGACCGGCACTCGCTTCATGGTGTTCGATCATAGCGGCCAGGTCGTCGCGAACGCGTACGAGAAACACGAGCAGATCTACCCGGAGCCTGGCTGGGTCGAGCACGACCCGATGGAGATCTGGGAGAACACGCAGCAGGTCGTCACGGAAGGGCTGGCCGACGCGGGTGTCGGTGCGGAGCAGCTCGAAGCGCTGGGCATCACGAATCAGCGTGAGACGACGATCGTCTGGGACAAGGAAACCGGGAAGCCAGTCCACAACGCCCTGGTCTGGCAGGACCGCCGAACCACGGACCGTGTCGAAGAGATACAGGAAGCGGACAAGGTCGAGTGGATCCGTGGGAAAACCGGGCTGGAGTGTGACGCCTACTTCTCAGCGACGAAGACCGAGTGGATACTCGACAACGCGGAGCCGCTCAAGATGCAGAGTTCGCGCGGTGCCGACCTCCGCGACCGGGCTGAAGACGGCGAGCTCCTGATGGGGACTATTGACGCGTGGCTCATCTACAAGCTCACCGGCAACCACATCACGGATGTCTCGAACGCATCGCGGACGATGCTGTACAACATCCACGACATGGAGTGGGACGATGAACTCCTCGAAGAGTTCGGCGTCCCGGAGTCCATGGTTCCGGAAGTCCGACCATCCTCAGACGAGAGCCTGTACGGCCACACGGACGCGGACGGCTTCCTTGGCGAGGAAGTGCCTGTCGCGGGCGCGCTAGGTGACCAGCAGGCCGCACTGTTCGGCCAGACCTGCTTCGACGCGGGCGACGCGAAGAACACCTACGGGACCGGCTCGTTCTACCTCATGAACACGGGCAACGAGGCTGTTGAGTCCGAGCACGGCCTCCTTACGACCGTCGGCTTCCAGATGTCCGGCGAACCCGTCCAGTACGCACTTGAGGGCGCTATCTTCATCACCGGCGCAGCAATCGAGTGGCTTGAAGACGTCGACCTCATCAACAATGCCGCACAGACCGCAGAGCTCGCCCGCTCGGTCGACTCGACCGACGGCGTGTACATGGTCCCGGCCTTCACCGGTCTGGGTGCACCCCACTGGGACGGGCGCGCACGCGGGACAATTGTCGGTATGACTCGTGGCACCCGGAAAGAGCACATCGTCCGTGCGACGCTTGAGTCCATCGCCTACCAGACCCGCGATATCGCCGAGGCAATGGAGGCTGACTCCGGCGTCGAGACGACGACGCTTCGGGTCGACGGCGGTGCAGTCAAGAACAACTTCCTCTGTCAGCTCCAGTCCGACATCATCGAGACGGACATCGCGCGACCGAAAGTCGACGAGACGACCGCACTGGGTTCGGCCTACGCGGCCGGTCTCGCTGTTGGCTACTGGGACACCGTCGACGAACTTCGGGACAACTGGCAGGTTGACGAGGAGTTCTCCCCGGAAATGGACCCCGACAAGGCAGACAAAATGTACTCCCGCTGGGACGACGCCGTCGACCGCGCCCGCGACTGGGCTCAGGAGGAGTAATCCATGATAGAGAGTCTGCTCCTTCAGATTCCGGTCATCGGGCTGAGCGTCCCGGATTTCCTCTTGCTGCTCATCGCCGCCTTCGCGGGCGGCGCGTTCGGCGCAGCAGTCGGCGCGCTGCCGGCGTTCTGTTTCACGGGCTTCATGGTCATCGCCGGACAGGCTGTGGCCATCCTCCGTGGCAGCCTCGTTGGCGAACTCGGAGAGCTCGGTGCCGAGGGGATCGCCACCGGCGTGACCGGTGCAATCGCGTTCGGTCCCGTCTTCGGCCCGCACATCTCCTTCGCTGGCGGTGCCGCGGCGGCCGCATACGCCGCCAAGAGTGACGGCATGTACGAACCGGACGAGGGCGACTACCACCCCGCAAAGGATATCGCCTACGCGCTCGGCACGCGACCGGATATCCTCGCGGTCGGTGGCCTGTTCGGTATCTTCGGCATGTTCGTCCGCCAGATCTCCGGCGGGCTTGCACTCCCGTGGGACCCGATTGCGATGGGTGTCGTCCTGTCGGCTGTCGCCCACCGCATCGTGTTCGGCTACCCGATCATCGGCGCTGGGAGCCGGAACATCCTCGACATGTCGCCGTTCGAGAGCGGCGAGAAACGCATCGCCACGGACGGTGGTAGCTCTGCGACGGCAACTGACGGCGGAACCGCGGAATCGTACCGCCTGGCCGTCGAGCCGTGGCTCCCCCATCAGTACAAGTGGGCAAACGTTGCGATGATCGGCCTTACCGCCGGTCTGCTCGGTGGCTGGATTGCGATCAAGACCGGTAGTCCGTTCCTCGGATTCGGCATCTCCGCTGCGAGCCTGACGTTCCTCAACCTCGGTGTCGAGAAGATTCCGGTCACCCACCACATGACTCTCCCCGCGAGCACTGCCACACTGGCTATCTACGGTGGGACGCCCGAGGCTGGTTCGATGGCGGCTGTCACCGCACTCATCGTTGCAGGTGTGTTTGGTGCGTACGGGGCGCTCGTTGGCGAAGTCGTCCAGCGTGTGTTCTACGCACACTCCGACACCCACTTCGACCCGCCCGCGGCCGCTATCGTCGTTGGTACGCTGACCGTCGCCATTCTGGCAATTGTCGGTGTTTTCGACGGTGCTTCCTGGGTCCCGACTCTGGGCCTACTCTAAAGCGGTAGCTCTATATTCACAATTCCAAACGCTAGTACACATCTCTCTGAACGATGGACATCGAAGCGAGAATCAAGCGTCGACAACGCCGAAGCGGTGAGCCGCGGCTCGTTCAGGACTACGAGTCGATCTCACCGGTCGTGCACATCGAGGAGCCCGCCGACCGCGGGCCGGTTCTCGAACGGTTGCTCGACCACCTCGACCCAGTGTTCGACGGCCAGTTGCCGCCGAACGCGTACGTGTACGGGCCGTGTGGGTCCGGGAAGTCTGCGGTCATCACGGCGCTTTTTGCCAACTTAGAACAGCTACCGACCGACCAGCAGGCCATCATCCATACGGCGACCCGCGCGCAACCACTCACCTCACCGTCGTTCGTCTACGTGAACGCCCGCGAAACCGCGAGCGAGTTCGCGTTCTATCACGCGATTCTGGACGCAATCGTCGACGAATCTGTGCCGGAACACGGTATCGGCACGGACACACTCCGGTCTCGACTCCACGATCTGGTTCGAGAGCAGCGCACGGGCGTCGTTATCGCGATTGACCACGTCGGTGAGCCTGAGAGCGTCACATCGTCGGACCTCATCGACCTGTTTGCCAGCTTGCCGAGCAACGTTAGCTGGCTCGCCATCGGACGAGAGAATCCATCCGCAACCGAACTGACGCGCTACACCGCTGAGTCGATTCACATTGATCGCTATCAGCGCCAGATGCTTGTCGACGTACTGATGACGCGCACCTCGAATGGGCTGGCTCAGCAGGCTCTCGACCACAGTCTGGCGCGGCGAATTGCCGACTGGGCCGATGGGAATGCCCACGACGCCCTCGCAGTCTTGTTTATCGCGGCGGAGCTAGCTGCGAACAACGGGCAAAACCGGCTCATGAACCAGCACGTCGATGCAGCAATCGACGAGGTGCCGTCACCCTGTGTCTCGCTCGGTATTGTCCTCGCGCTCCCCGAGAATAGGCAGGTGGTGCTTCGGGAACTCGTCGATCTCGACGAGAGCGAACGGTCCTCAGTGACGGCGACGACGGAGGCGATCGCGTCCACACGCTCGGTCGACCTCTCAGCGGGGACCGTCAAGCGATTCCTCTACGAAATGGCTGAATCGGGGGTCGTCGACCGCGTTGAAGCGACGACCACGAACGGCCAGGGACGACCACCGAGCCGCGTCGAGCCGCGGTTCCCACCGACGGCCTTCCGCCGGCTGTACGACCTGCGTCAGTAGGCTGCGTTTCGATATTCTGTCTCAAACCCGGTTCGACGGGTCGCCCGTACCACCGGTCAGTGCCGACGCCAGCGCGCCGCGAACAACCACGTCGTCACCGAACTGCGTTAGCTGGATGTCTGGGATGTTCGACATCACCATGTTATCGAGGCGGTTTCGGATCGGATCGAGGATCTGCTCAGGGTTGTTGAGCGCGACTGCCCCACCGACGTAGATGACAAGCGGCGCGTACGCGTGGACGATATTCGCCACGCCAATCGCGTTCCAGTGGCAGATCTGTTCGAGGACGTGCTTGGCGAAATCGTCCTCCCCGGCGTAGTCGAAGATGTCCGCAGCAGAGAAATTCCCGGTCTCGATTGGAAGCGCCGTGTCAACCGGGTCCTCACGGTGCAGTTGTGTCGCGTACCGCGGGATGTTCTCGCCCGAACAGTACGCCTCCCAGTGGCCGTCGTGCCCACAGCCACACGTCATGAACCCATGCGGGTCGATAGTCTGGTGACCGATTTCGCCTGCGTTGCCGTCCCACCCTGAGAGGATGTTACCATCGACGGCGACGCCAGCTCCGATCCCCGAGGAGATTGTGAGATACGCCATGTCATCGGGGCTCCGGTCTGAATAAAACCGCTCACCGATGACGCCCGCGTTAGCGTCGTTGTGGAGCGAAACCCGGTTGCTCCCGATGAGGTTCTCCACGGGTCCCGTGAGCGGAACCCGATCGATCGTGTCAGGGAGATTCGGAGGGTTTTCGACGACGCCTTCGGCCAGGTCCATCGGACCGAAGGAACCGATACCGGCGGCAACTACGTCTGTCGGGTCGATGTCGGCAGCATCACAGGCCGCTCGGAGCGCATCGAGGACTGATTCCGTGACGGCGATCCCCGCTGGCCCACGCGGTGTGTCCGTTTTATGTGACGCGACAATTGCGCCAGTCTCGTCACCGATTACGGCACGAATATGTGTCGCACCGAGATCGACCCCTGCATAAGCGCCCATGCTGGTCGAAGGGTTGCCCCAGCAATACTTAACTACACAGATTCTATCGCGGTCACCGGTTCCGCTGTGATCCCGAAATGTCCTCCCGCCCGACGGCTTCCTCGTAGACGACGCCACGCTCCGAGTCCAGCGTGACGGTCGACCCGTCAGCCACAGAGTCAGGAAGGTCTGCGCTCGATATCATCGGGATCGAGAGCTCTCGGGCGATAATTGCGGCGTAGCTCGTGACACCGTCGTGCGCGTCGATTAGCCCGCCGATTCGGCTGGTGTCGCCGGTGAACTCACCGTCGAAACCCTCCGGGACCGCCAGTATCGCACCGTCGGGAACGTTCGAGAGGTCGCCCGGTGACTCCTCGGACGAGGCCGCCGAAATCCGATGAACCGGGCCAGTCACTAGCCCGTCGACGATGGAGCGGCCGCTGGCGACCGTCTCGGCCGCAACGTGGACTTTCAGCATGTTCGCAGTGTTCATCCCCTCCAGCTCGGTCATCATTCCCGAGAGAACAGCGACCGTATCACCGCTGTCCGCGGCCTCAGTGTCTAGCGCGGCCTGGACTGACGTCTGAATGACCGCGTCGGCCCCGTCGATTGTGTAGTCGGTCGTCACCGGAGTGATTCCCCACGAAAGTGCGAGCTTTCGGCGGACCCGTTCGCTCGGCGTCGACGCGACGATGGGAATCGAGGGGCGGTATTTCGCCGCTTTCAGCGCCGTGTATCCCGATTCGGAGGCAGCGACAATAGCTGACGCCCCGATGTCGCGGGCAAGGAACCGAGCGGAGCGAGCGAGCGCGTCGGTGCGGGTGTCGCCCGCGTCGGGCACGCGCTGTTCGCGGGACTCGGCGTACTCCTCGCTGGTTTCGACGTCGCGGATGATTCGATCCATCGTCTCGACGACGCGCGCCGGGTGGTCGCCGATCGCCGTTTCGCCCGAGAGCATGACCGCGTCGGTTCCGTCGAGCACTGCATTCGCTACGTCCGAGGCCTCAGCGCGGGTCGGCCGCCGGGAATGGACCATCGAATCAAGCATCTCGGTCGCCGTGATAACGGGCACGCCGGCCTCGTGGCATTGCTTGATGATACGCTTCTGAATTATCGGCACGTCTTCGAGCGGGCACTCCACACCGAGGTCCCCGCGGGCGACCATCACGCCGTAAGCCTCGTCGATTATCGAGTCGAGATTATCGACGGCTCCGGCGCGTTCGATTTTAGCGATGACCGGGATGTCGACACCGCGCTCTTCGAGTGCCTGGTTAATCTCGTAGATGTCCTCGCCCGAGCGGACGAACGACGCCGCCACGAAGTCAGGTTCCTTCTCCGCGGCTACGTCGAGTTCCTGTCTGTCCTGCTCCGTAATCGTCGGTAGGCCGAGTTCGACGCCGGGGACATTGACCCCCTTCCGGGCGGCGAGCTCGCCACCGTTCTCGACGGTCGCAAACACTGTGTCACCGTCGACGCGTTCGACGGTAGTCTCGATACGGCCGTCATCGAGCAACACCCGGTCACCGGGCTCAACCGCTGTGATGGACTGTGAGAGGCCGACTTCCTCAGGTGTCGCGTCGTCGCCGACAGCGAAGCGGACCGTCGTTCCTTCCACAAGCTGAATCGGCTCCTCTATTTCGGCTGTCCGGACCTCGGGGCCGGGCATGTCGAGCATGGCTGCGACGGGCTCCTGGACTACCTCATCAACCTTGTGGATGCGGTCGATCATCTCACGGCGGTGTTCCGGAGAGCCGTGGCTGGCGTTCAGTCGCGCCACGGACATGCCGGCCTTCGCCAGGGATGTGATGTCGTCGACCGAATCCGATGCAGGACCCAGCGTACAGACGATTTTTGCACTACGCATCGCAACCACCGTCAGCGGCAATCAGCGGGGTACTGAACTCGTAGCTAATCATACATTGCTGTATGAAGCAGGGGATAAGAAACTTGTTGGACGCCGTAGTTACCGCGAGATCGCTTCCGTATCGCCGCTGAGTATCGATCGGACCTCCGCGGGAGAAACGACGGCGATATCTCCGGGGATCGTCCGCTTGAGAGCCGCTGTTGCCGCACCCCAGGCGAGCCCTTCTGTGACTGAACCGCCGGTGAGGTACTGCGAGAGGAACCCGCCGACGAAGGAGTCGCCGGTCCCAACGGGATGGGCGTCGCTCGACTCGAACGTCGGCTGTTCGATCACCTGCCCGTCCGCGAGAGCGAGCGCCCCGTCGCTACCGCGTGTGACAATCGTCGTTTCGAACCCGTAGTCAGCGGCGAGATTCCGAGCGATGGCCTCGGCGTCGCCGGTCCGATCCAACACAACATTTGCGTCGCGCTCAGCCACGACCAGTACATCGACCGCAGGAAGCACGTCGGTGACGACAGCGCGTGCCTCGGCCGGGCTCCAGAGCTTCGAGCGGTAGTTCAGGTCAAAACTGGTCGTGGTGTCCGCGTCCTGTGCGATGGACAGGAGATCCACCGTCGTCTCTTCGAGTGTCTCCGACAGCGCGGGTGTTATCCCCGACGTATGGAACCCGTCGGCCTCGGCAATAGCGTCAGTCGGCAGCTCAGCGGGTGTCGCCGTCGTAACACTCGCATTCTGTCGGTCGTAAATCACGTCGTTCCCCCGGGGTGTGTCTCCCTGTTCGAGGTAGTACGTGCCCTGTCGGCCGGTCTCCGAATCATCCCAGGCGACAGCAACTGACACGCCGTGGCGTTTGAGTTCCCCAGTCACTCGCCGCCCAATCGCCGAATCAGGAAGTTTGGAGGACCACATCGCGTCGAGTCCGAGACGCTGTGCGGCGACCGCCACGTTCGACTCCGCACCCGCCGCGCGGACGTTGTACTGATCTGCGGTTTCCAGCCGTTCCTCGTCAGGCGGTGAAAGCCTGAGCATCGTCTCACCGAACGTGACTAGCTCTGTCATATGGCACGTTCGTCACCGGGTTGGTATAAATCCCGCAGAACCAGCCGTTCTGATCCGGAGTTATGAATAACCTAACTGGTAGTAGGAATTAATTACATTCAGAGATCAGACCTCCAAAGATTTTTGGTCATAGTAATTTACACAGGTCAGTATGGGCAATAGAAGAAGCAGTGGCGGGAAAACATCCTCTAGGAGGACCTTACTTCGGACAATCGGCGCGTCCGGCCTTGTCGGTCTCGCCGGCTGTGGTGGTAGTGAAGGGGAAACGGCGGATACTGGAACACCAACGCCGACGCCGATAGGGAACTATCCGGTCTCCGGCGACTCGGTAACGTTCGGCTTTGGCGTCGCCCAGTCGGGACCGTATTCCATGTCCGGACAGCAGGAACTTCGGGGACTCACTCTCGCAGTGAAACATATCAACAACGGTGGTGGGTGGATCGGGGACGATAGCTTCGACTCGCCGCTAAGTGGGGACGGACTGCTAGGAAAAAAGGTGGAGTACGCCGTCAAAGACACGGAGAGCAGTCCAAGTACCGCCCGGAAAAAGGTACAGAAACTCATCAACAGTGACGACGTTATCATGCTCGCGGGCGGTACGGCCAGCGGGACCGGGATCGCTCAGCAAGAGCTTGCCGCCCAGGAGCAGGTGGTGTACATGGCGACGATGTCTCACCACGGTAGCCTAACCGGATCTGCCTGTAACCGCTTTTCGTTCAGGGAAATATTCAACAGCAGAATGACGGCGCGGGCGTTAGCACCGGTCCTGGTCGAGCAGTTCGGTGAGGACGTGGAGTATGCGCAGTTCTTCTCTGAGAACGATTGGGGGAAGTCACTCCGAGACGACATGGATAGCGTCCTCCGGGAGGGGGGATGGGCTCCAATATGGGGCCGGAGCGCACAGGTCGGCACGAGCGACTTCTCACAGTACGCTGCGGAACTCGAACAGGTAGATCCCGATGTGATCGTCCTCAGTCTCCGTGGACTAGACGCGGCGAACGCGCTCCGAGAGTTCCGCGAGGCGTATCCGGAAACGGATATCGTCTTGCCGCTGTCTTCAGTTGAAGTCGCACAGAGCGCGGGCGCCGCAATCGAGGGAGTTATCGGAACCATCGCCTGGAGTCCCGCCCTCAACTCCCCACAGTCTGATGCCTTTCGGGAGTCGTTCCGGAACGAGTATGGCAGTTCGACTGGCTCCTCGAAGTCGGCGGACCCGTCCGGGCCCGCCCACGTGGCGTACACACAGGTGCTCCAGTACGCCAGCGCAGTCGAGCGCGCGGGGACATTTAACCCGACAGCGGTTATCGCAGAGCTAGAAGATCATGAGTACAACGTCGGTCTCGGACCGCAGACGCTACGGGCGTGTGACCATCAGGCGATGCGTCGGGTTCCCGTTGTCCGGGGACGCCCGGAGACCCAGCAGGCCTACGGCGAGTACTACAGCCTGCTCGGGGAGCCACGAGACGTACGCTACGCGTGTGATACTGGACCGGCAGCCGACTGCTCCCTTGGAGACAACTA
>JBDGPY010000029.1:0-20092 GCA_042219425.1 Haloarcula sp.
CAGCGCAACGGCGAGCAGTACAACCTCCACATCGGCCAGTGTATCTACTGCCGACTGTGTGAGGAGGTCTGTCCGACCGACGCCATCCTGCTGACCCAGAACTTCGAGTTCACGGCCGACACGAAAGACGAGTTCGCCTACGACAAGGAACAGCTCAAGAACGTGCCGTGGTACAAGGATATCGACCCGCTGGAGTCCCGCGAGCCCGACCGGGGCGCGTGGATTGGTGAAGGCGACGGCGAAGTCGACTACCAATAGTAGAGCAGTTCCGGCGACGTAGTCGCCGATTCCCGGAATCGAACGGAGTGTGATTCCGGTTTTTTCGCGTCTGGAGTGTGTCTTTTCTCGAAGTCCTGGCAAGGCTGGCGTTTTTCGGTGGCGGTTCGGGAACGGAGCGACCGACCGGATGCCGGAACAGGTGGTTCCGATGGGACATACTTGCCAGTGGTGTGGCAGTGCCCGGAAATCAGGGGGTCATACCGGCAAACAGTGGCTCTACTGGCGAGACGAAAGAGGAATCTTCAAAGGGACGCCGCAAAGAGTCTCCAAGTAAGATGGCACTGGCAGAGTCAATTGCGTTCGCGCTGTTCGCTATCGTAACGGTGGGCAGCGCTGCGGGCGTCGTGTTAGTCCGGGACGTCTGGCACTCGGCGCTGTTACTGGGCGTGTCACTCATCAGCGTCGCAGTGTTCTACGTGATGAACCAGGCGGCGTTCGTCGCAACGATGCAGATCCTGGTGTACGTCGGCGGCGTCCTCATCCTCATCACCTTCGCGGTGATGCTGACTCGCGAGGACGAGTCGGTGATCGAGGTGACACCATGACCAACAAACCTGAGCTACAGACGGAGGGAAGTTTCGTCGCTGGACTGGCTGCGATCGCCCTGTTCGCCGTCCTCGGCGCTGTATTCATGGGCGTCTCGTTTCCGGCGCCGGCAGGGTTCGGCGAAGGCGCAGCGATAACGAAGAGTTTGGGCGCGGCACTGTTCGACATCGCCCCGAGCGCGGTTATGGGTGACGGCGAGACGGCCGTCCACAGTGAAGGCTTCCTCGTCGCCTTCGAGATCATCGACATCGTGCTGGTGGCCGCACTCGTCGGGGCCGTGATGCTCGCCCGACGCGAGGTCGCCGGTGAATCGGTGACACTTGCAGTGGAGACGGCGGAGGACGAGGAGCAAGCCGTCGCGGCTGATGGCGGCCTGGGAGGTGACGACTCGTGATTCCGGCAGAGACATACCTCCTGCTGTCGGCGGCCGTGTTCTGTATCGGCCTGTTTGGCATCCTCACGCGACGGAACGCGCTCATTTTCCTGATGTCCGTCGAGTTGATGCTGAACGCTGCGAACATCAACTTCGTCGCGTTCTCGCTGCAACACGGGAACCTCACCGGCCAGGTATTTAGCCTGTTCACGATGGCCCTCGCTGCTGCGGAGGTTGCCATCGGGATCGGTATCATCCTGGTCCTGTACCGTAACTTCACAGACGTGGACGTGACGAAGGCGACGACGATGAGGTGGTAACAGATGGCTGCATTCACATACGCTCCGGCGATCGTCCTGCTGCCGTTCGTATCGTTCCTCGTCGCGCTGTTCGCCGGCGACCGCATGCCGAAAGGCGGCGCGCTGGCTGGCATCGCCGCGACGGGCGGGTCACTCCTGCTGTCGATCTGGGTCACGCTGACTGTGGCCGGCGGTGAGACGTTCAACGAGTTCGTCTACACCTGGACCGCAAGCGTCGAGGCGCTACAGTTGCGCTTCGGACTGCTGCTTGACCCGCTGTCGGCGCTCATGCTGCTTATCGTGTGTCTGATCTCGTTCCTCGTCCACATCTTCTCGCTTGGGTACATGAACGACGAGGGCGAGACCGGACTGCCACGCTATTACGCCGGGCTCGGCCTGTTCTCCGCGAGCATGCTCGGGTTCGTCGTCGCCAACAACCTCCTGATGGCGTTCATGTTCTTCGAGCTGGTGGGCCTGTGTTCGTACCTGCTCATCGGCTTCTGGTTCCGCGAGGACGGTCCGCCGAGCGCCGCGAAGAAGGCGTTCCTGGTCACCCGCTTTGGGGACTACTTCTTCCTCATCGGCGTCGTCGGCATCTTCACCACCTTCGGAACCGGTCTGTTCGCCCCGATTACGGAGGGTGGCGAGGTCGTCGCAGAGAGTTTCCCGATGCTGGCCGAACACACACTCGCCGAAGGGGGACACACTCCTGAGGTCATCACTGGCATGCTCGAGACGGTCGGACTCGAACCACAGGCCTGGTTCACCGTCCTTGGCCTCCTCGTACTGGGCGGCGTCATCGGGAAGTCCGCACAGTTCCCGCTACACACGTGGCTGCCTGACGCGATGGAAGGTCCGACGCCTGTTTCGGCGCTTATTCACGCAGCGACGATGGTCGCGGCCGGTGTCTACCTCGTCGCACGCATGTACGGCTTCTACGCCATCTCGCCGACGGCACTGGCCGTCATCGCACTCGTCGGTGGCTTCACCGCGCTGTTCGCAGCGACGATGGGCCTGGTCAAACAGGAACTCAAGCAGGTGCTCGCGTACTCCACCATCTCCCAGTACGGGTATATGATGCTCGCGCTGGGGTCAGGTGGCTACGTGGCCGCGGTGTTCCACCTGACGACCCACGCCGTGTTCAAGGCGCTTCTGTTCCTCGGTGCGGGATCGGTCATCATCGCCATGCACCACGAGGAGAACATGTGGGAGATGGGTGGGCTGAAAGATCGGATGCCAGTGACCTACTGGACGTTCCTCGCTGGGTCGCTCGCACTGGCCGGCATCGTTCCGTTTGCCGGCTTCTGGTCCAAGGACGAAGTGCTGTATGAGGCCCTCATCCACGGCTTCGGAACCGAGGGCGGTCTCGGAACGGCTTATCTCGTCGCGTACGCGATGGGACTGCTTGCCGTGTTCTTCACCGGCTTCTACACCTTCCGGATGGTGTACCTGACCTTCCACGGTGACGCCCGGACCGATGTTGCACGCGATCCCGAGCCCGTTCACTGGAACGTCAAGGGCCCGCTGACGGTGCTCGGTGTGCTCGCCACGACGATCGGGTTTATCAACATGAAACCCGTTGCGGATCTGACCGGCGCACACATCGACTTCCTGCATGGGTGGCTGAACGGTCCCGAAGAAGGCGGGTGGCCCGCACTCCTCTCTACGGACCTGCACCACTACGAGGAACTGACACACGATGTCGCACACGTCTCTGCGGGATACCCGCTGGGAGAGACGTCGACGCTACTTGCCTCGGCAGGCATCTCGCTCGGACTGGCACTCACCGGCGTGCTCGTCGCACGGAGCCTCTACGGCGGTGCCGACCCGGTCGAGCATACGGACAAGCTTGGCGGTCTGAAGACGCTACTCATGCACAACTACTACCAGGACGAGTATCAGGTGTGGCTCGCGACGGGTATCACCTACCCACTCGCTCGTGCGATGAACAAGTTCGATCAGGGCGTCATCGACGGTGTTGTCAACGGCGTCTCCAGTGTGAGTCTGTTCGGCGGCAGCCGCATCCGGCGTATCCAGTCCGGCGTCGTCAGCAACTATGCGACGCTGCTGACGCTCGGTCTCGTACTGTTGCTGGCCGCCTTCGGCGTCATGGGAGGGTGGTTCTAGATGTGGGTCGCCGCGCTCCTGCTGGTGACCCTGCTCGGGACCGGAATCGTGTTCCTCTCGCCGAACCAGTACGCCGGGAAGCTCGCTGCCGCCGTCAGTGCCGTTCCGGCACTCGGTAGCGTGTACATGTACTGGGTGTACCTCACGCAGTACGGCGGGACGGGCAATGCCTTGCTGTCCCCCGCCGAAATCGCGTTCAGCCAACAGATTCCCTGGATCACGCTGGGTGAGCTGGAAGTGTCGTACTTCGTCGGCCTCGACGGCATCAGCATGCCGCTGCTGGCGCTGTCGACGATTCTGACGACGCTCGCCATCGTCTCGGCGTGGACGCCAATCGACGAGCGTCAGTCTCAGTTCTACGGGCTGATGCTGTTCATGGAAGTGAGCCTCATCGGCGTGTTCGCCGCGCTCGATTTCTTCCTCTGGTTCGTCTTCTGGGAGGGCGTGCTCATCCCGATGTACCTGCTCATCGGCGTCTGGGGCGGCCCACGGCGGAAGTACGCCGCGATCAAGTTCTTCATCTACACGAACGTCGCGTCGCTGGTCATGTTCGCGGGCCTCTTCGCGCTCGTGTTCAGCACCGGCCTCACGACGCTGTCTCTGCCCGCGATGGCCGAAGCGTTCCGCACCGCAAGCGGGCTGCCGACCATCGCTGGCGTCAACCTGATGACGATCTCGTTCATTCTGATGTTCTTCGGTTTCGCAGTGAAGGTACCCGTCTTCCCGCTGCACACGTGGCTGCCGGACGCGCACGTTGAAGCACCGACGCCAGTGTCTGTCATGCTGGCTGGTGTCCTCCTGAAGATGGGGACCTACGCACTGCTGCGGTTCAACTTCACGATGCTCGCCGACACGGCGCGACAGCTTGCGGTTCCGCTGGCTATCGTCGGCGTGGTCAGCGTCATCTACGGCGCGATGCTCGCGCTGGCACAGCGTGACCTCAAGCGCATCGTCGCGTACTCCTCGATTTCCTCGATGGGGTACGTCATCCTTGGGCTGGTCGCCTTCACGCCATACGGCATGGGCGGGGCGACCTTCCAGATGATCGCTCACGGCCTCATCTCGGGGCTGATGTTCATGGCTGTCGGTGTCATCTACAACACGACGCACACGCGGATGGTCGGCGACATGTCCGGCCTCGCGGATCGCATGCCTTGGACAGTCGGCATCTTCGTCAGTGCCGCTTTCGGCTACATGGGGCTGCCCCTGATGGCCGGCTTCGCCGGGGAGTACTTCATCTTCCAGGGTTCGTTCGACGCACCCACGCTCGGTGGGGCCGCTCCGGTGCTGACCTCGCTGGCGATGTTCGGCATCGTTATCGTCGCCGGCTACCTGCTGTGGGCCATGCAGCGCACGCTGTTCGGTCGCTTCAGCCTGGAGACTGACTACGAGGCCAGTCCGGCGGCGTTCCATGACGTTGCGCCGCTGGCCGTGCTTCTCCTGCTGGTCATCGCGCTGGGCGTCGCTCCAGACCTTTCGTTTGCCATGATACAGGACTCGATTTCACCGGTTCTCGGCATCGGAGGTGGTGCATAGATGGCTGTTCCGTTACCTGACTGGGCGGCGCTCGCGCCGGCACTGTCGCTGGGCATTGCCTCGCTGGTGTTGCTGCTTGCGGACTCGGTCAATCCGGACTCGACGAACACGGGTCTGCTCGCCGGCTTCTCGGTGATCGGCTCGCTGTTCTCGTTCGGGTTCGCCGGATGGTTCATTGTCGCTGGAACCGGGCTGACAGCCGGCCAGGGAGTTGCTCTGTTCAACAACCAGCTCGTCGTCGACCAGATGGCCCTGTTCTTCATGGCCATCGTCGGTAGCGTCACGACACTGGTCGTGCTCGCGAGCTACGACTACGTCGCCGGTCACGACTACCAGGCCGAGTTCTTCTCGCTGGTGTTGCTGTCGGCAACTGGAATGACCCTCCTGAGCGCGGCCAACAGCCTGGCGACGGCCTTCGTCGCCCTCGAACTGGTGTCGTTGCCGTCCTACGCGCTCGTCGCCTTCCTCAAGCACAACAAGGGAAGCGTCGAAGCGGGGCTGAAGTACTTCCTCATCGGTGCAGTGTCCTCGGCGGTGCTGGCCTACGGCATCTCGCTGGTGTACGCTGCAACGGGTGTCCTCCGCTTCGATGGCGTCGCGACAGCTATCTCCAGCGGGGCGGTCCAGACTATCGTCGACGGATCGATACAGGCCCAGTCCGGCGACCCGGCGCTGCCGATGTCCGTGCTCGGCGTCGGCATTCTGATGATTATCGGCGGGGTTGCGTTCAAGACCGCCGCCGTGCCGTTCCATTTCTGGGCCCCGGAGGCTTACGAGGGCGCGCCGGCTCCGATTTCGGCGTTCCTCTCCTCGGCGTCGAAGGCAGCCGGCTTCGTGCTGGCGTTCCGCGTCTTCGCCGTCGCCTTCCCCATCGGTGACCTGCTCGCGACCGGTGGCGCGATCAACTGGGTGATGGCGTTCCAGATCCTCGCCATCGCGACGATGTTCATCGGGAACTTCGCCGCTGCGACCCAGGAGAAGGTCAAGCGGATGCTCGCCTACTCCAGTGTCGGCCACGCCGGCTACGTCCTCATCGGCCTCGCGGCCGTGTCCGGGTCGGGTGAAGGGCTCAGTCTCAGTATGAGCGCTGGAATGACTCACCTGCTCGTCTACGGCTTCATGAACACCGGTGCGTTCCTGTTCATCGCGCTGGCCGAGTACTGGGGCGTCGGTCGTCGCTTCGAGGACTACAACGGCCTCGGGAAGGAGGCCCCGGTTGCCTGCGCGGCGATGACGGTGTTCCTGTTCAGCCTCGCCGGCCTGCCGATCGGCGGCGGGTTCTTCTCGAAGTTCTACCTGTTCTCGGCGACGCTCAACGTCGGGGCGTGGTCGCTGGCCGCCGCGCTCATCATCAACAGTGCGCTCAGCCTGTTCTACTACTCGCGCGTGGTCAAGGCGATGTGGATCGAAGAGCCAACTGGAAGCCGGACCATCGAGTCGTATCCGATGGGACTGTACACCGCCGTTGTCGGCGCCGCCATCGTGACGGTGCTGCTCGTGCCCGGCTTCAACCGTGTCGCTGAAGTCGCCTTCCAGGCCGCCCAGTTGCTGTAATCGGCCGCTTCGGCGTTTCGCTTATTCTTTGTCGTTCATCACACCACTCTGTGGCCGTTAGGCTGACTCATAGACGAACACGCCACCACTCTCGTGCTTCGTGACGCGGTCGTTGACTTCGAGCACGTCCAGATGGCCAACGGCCTCGCTCATCCCGGCGAAGTACTCCGTCGCCGGCAGGTCTCCGAACAGTGCCTTCATGACATCGACTGGTGTCGTCGCCCCACCGGAGACGATGTCGGCGACCTCCTCGGTGCGCTGGTCGTGTTCGGCAAGGATGGCGTCGATACGCTCCCGTGGGGACTTGACCGGCTCGCGGTGGCCGGTAAGAAAGCGGTCGTGGCCCTGCTCACGGAGCCACCGGAGCGAGTCGTTGAACGCCGGCAGCACCCGCGGGCGGTCGGCACCGCGATTCGGCGGCGGCTGGAGGAACGGGTTGGGCGTGATGTCGCCGAGGACGGTATCACCAACGATTGCCTCCCGACGATCCTGGTGGGTGTACGAGAAGACGAGTTCGCCGTCGGCGTGGCCCTTGACAGTGTCGACGGTTAGTTCAGTGTCGTCGACTGTGACAGTATCGCCAGCCCCTAGCTCGCGGTCGGTATCGACGCTCTGTGCGTAGGCCAGGAACGCCTCGGGGAGCTCAGTGACCGTCTCAGCGGTATCCCGCGAGACACCGCAGCGCTCGAAGAAATCCACGAAATAGGCCCGTTCCGTGTCGAGCCGCGCAGCAAAGTCGGACATAATCGATGCCGCTGGCCGGCTGGCGAGCACCCGTGCGCCGACAGCGGCGAAGCGGTTCGCCAGACCGAAGTGATCCGGATGTGGATGCGTGACGAGAACCTGTTCGATATCGGCTGGTGCGAGTTCGCGGGCTTCCAGCGTCTCAACCAGCCGTGCCCAGGCCTCTTCGCTGTCGGGGCCGGGGTCGACTAACGTCCGACCCGCGACGTACGCGTTGACTGCTCCGACCTGAAACGGCGTCGGGATCGACACCCGTGTGAACATATCTCCCCGTTCCGGATGGCAAGGGAAAACAGTTCGTACCCGCGTTGCCCGTTTGCTGCTGTGGTTTTGCTGCCGGCAGGGGAATTTACCGACGATATCATCATTATTTTTCGGGCACAAGAAATATATCCGTTCTTCGCATAAGGACAAATATGAACAAGCACTTTGAAGACGCACAATACTACCTCAAGCGTGCCGGCAAAACAGCGACTAAGGGCGTCAAAGAGGAACTGGAACCCATCGAGGAGCGGTTCCGCGAACTCACCGGCAAGGAAGAAGAGCCCGAACCCAGCCGACTGGACGCCATCAAAGCCGACCTGAAGGAACTGCAGGAGACAGCCGAAGGGGAAGCCGAAGAAGCAATCGCGGACGCTCGCGAGAAAATCAGCAGTTATCGCCGGAAAGAGGAATCCGAAGCGTAGCCGGAAAGCAATTCTTAAGGGATGCCCTCCAGTAGCTTTGGGTACGTCGGGTTGGTGATCTAGTTCGGTTATGATACCTCCTTCACACGGAGGAAGTCGGCGGTTCGAATCCGCCCCAACCCATTTCTGATTCCTCGCAACGACGAGCACTGCGAGGAGTCCGTGGAATCGAAATGGTTCGGGCGGTTCGAACCCTGCGAGACGAACGGAGTGAGTCTCGTTTCGGTGAGAATCCGCCCCAATTTCGCACGGACTGGAACTGTCCGATTTCTTCGAGAAAGACGCGCGTCCACAGCGGCGGCGCTTCATCAACGGTGAACGTTGCTCTGAGCCGCCGTGTCAGCGCGCTATCCGTTTCCTAGTCGTCAGCGGGGCTCGACTGTTCCGGGGTTTCCGGAGTATCGGCTGCGACCTCGTGGAGTGGGTTCGTCACCGTGCCGTGCTCAGATGCGTGGGGACGACCGGGTGCGTCGTCGTAGCCGTAGTCGAAGATCCGGTTTCGATTGAGGCTGAGTTTCGTGAACTCCGGCTGAAGCAGATCGAAGAGTTCGAACCGCTCTTCCAGTTCGGGGAACTGCGACTGATAGTCGAGAACTGTCTCGCGTGCGTGGGTCCAGAATTGCTCTTCGGGGTAGTCCTCATGTTCCGCAAGAAGATCGACGACGTACCGGAGAACACAGACGAACAGTCCAGAGAAGATGAACTGGCAGAGTCCTTCCGGCGGCTCCTTCCGGAGTACATCATGCATCTCGTCTGGGAGCGCGTCAAGTTCGGGAAGCGGCTGGTCGCTCACGTTCACGTCGTCGACGAAGTCTTTGACCGCGAGGCGCGAGGGGACCCCGTCCTCAACGACCAGGATCGTATTCTGCCCGTGGGGGGAGAAGACCGTGCCGTAGCGATAGAGGAAGTGCAAGAGCGGCGGCAGAATCGTCTCGAAGAATTCCGCGAGCCACTCATCGAGTGTGAGCCCCGACTCCGCGACCAGTTTCGAGATGTAGGGCTCGCCCTCGCCGTCAACGTGCATCAGCGAGGAAAGTGTGATGGCCTCCTCGTCGTCGTCCAGGAAGGTGTAGATCGATTCTCGCCAGATAGCACCCAGTAGTTCGTGGTACTGGTAGGGCGACCCCTCGATGTCGGTAAAATCCGAGTGGTCGTAGTTGACACCTGCAACCTCTCCCGGGAGGATGAGGTCCCGGTCTTGTAGGAACTCGTCCTGTTCGTAGATGCCCTTGATGTACTCGGTGACCGTCGGTGCGAGTTGCGTCCGTTCCCCGGGGAGACCACGCCAGACCAGCGTGTTGAGAATCCGCATCGGAACTTTCACGTGGTGTTTCTCCTCGTCATCAACGTTGACGAAGGTTCGGACCGATTGCTGTGGGAGGTACTCGTCGGGCCCCTCGCCGAGCGGCACGATGTCGTCCGCAGCGATGTGATCGGGGAACAATGGGACAATACTGTTCTCCCACTGCCAGTCGTGAACTGGCAGGAAGTAGTAGGCGTCTGGGTCGAGTTCCTGTGTGGCCAGTCGGTCGCGGAACTCCTCGTAATGAGAACCAAGCTCACGCTGGACGAGAGAGTCGTGATCGAGGCGTTCTGTGGCAACGAAGGTCGCCTTCTCTTTGCGGACGGCGACCCAGGAGAGCGTCACGGGGCTCTTTTGTTCAGGAGCGAACTCCCGGTAGTCGTCGTACCCCCAGCCGAGACGGCCTTTGTTGTACGTGATCCACGGGTGGCCCTCCATCTCGCCTTCGAGTTCGGCATAATCGAGGTCCAGTGGATCGAAGTCGTCGCGGTTCTGATTGCGTGCCTCGACGTGGGCATCGGCGAGAAGCGTTCGTTTGTACTCGCGGATGAGGTTCCCTTCGGTCAGTCCATCAAGATCGGTGGTTTCGCCGAGGTCACGAAGGAGCCCGAGGGGATCTGTGAATTCGGTCCAGTCGCCGTCTCCGTCACGACGTTCGATGGTGTCGCCGTAGACGTGGAGGCTATTCATCAGTCGCTCTGTGGCCTCAAATCGGTACGACGACCCACCGAGGTCGAAGCGGTAGGTGGCGCGCTCGTCGCCGCTGTCAACTTTTCGCGGCATGACAATCTCCTCGTACGTGAATTCTTCGAGCATCTTCGTGAGGAGGCGGCGTTCGACTGTCTCCCACGTTCCACTGTCCAGTGCGTCCTGTAGTGTCGTATCGTTCGGATTCATTGTTAGTCGTCGCTGGTAGGGATCGCTTCACTCCCGCGTTGTCGGGAGGCGGACGGTGCATGTTCGACGAACTGCTCCACGGCGAAGTCCTGGTAGACGGTGTCGGTGTCCTCGGGGTAGGCTTCACGGCCGACGAGACGATTGGCGAACTTCGTGTTTCGATAGCAGCCAAGGCCGAGGTCGGGGACCCCGACCCCGTGAGTGTGAAGTTCAGCGTTCTGGAGGAAGATGTCTCCTGTCACGTCGATGTCGAGCCGGTGGTCCTCGGTCACCTCGAAACGGTCCTTGTCGTCCCAGCTGATCGCCGCTTCGAGTGGCTCGAGAAAGTCTGGCATTGGGCGCTCGTAGCCGGTTCCGAGGATGACGACCTCGCTCTCGTGCACGAACGACTCCTCTGTCTGCCACTGCTGACAGTCAAGAGCGTACGCGTCACCCGTGTCGGCGATGTCCCGTACCTCGGTCATCGCGAAGAGACCGACATCGGGATCGCGGTCGCCGATTGAGCGACGATAGAGGAGATCATAGATTTCGGCGCTCGTTCCCGGATCGACCCCCTTGTAAAGCAGGTCCTGGTTCGGGATGAGATCGTCCTTGACCGCTTGCGGGAGGTCGTAGACGTACTGCTCGTACTCGGGGGTGAAGTGCTGCAGCCCTAGCTTGGAGTATTCCATCGGGAAGAACCCGTCAGAGCGGGTCAGCCAGTCGAGTCGATAGTCGGCATCTCGTTGGCGTTCCAGTAGGTCCTGGAACACCTCGGCGGCACTCTGTCCCGATCCCACGACTGTGACAGACTCGGCGTCCATCACACGCTCGCGGTTGTACCGATAGTGTGCCGTGTGGAAGACATCCTTCTCTGGCTGCCCCTGGAGCGGCTCCGGAATCTGCGGTCGCGAACCGATTCCAAGCGCGAGGTTCTCAGCACGGTATTCGAACTGGTCGGTTGTCTCCGGATGGCGAGCCACGACGACGTAGTGCTCGTGCTCGTCGTTCCATCGGACTTCAGTCACCTCGCGGCTGAACCGGCAACTATCGAGGGACTCGCTGACCCACCCGAGATAGTCGTTGTACTCACGACGAGGCGTCTGGAACGTCTCGTAGAAGTAGAACTCGTAGATGCGCCCCGTCTCACGTAGATAGTTGAGGTAGCTGTGGGGGTTCGTCGGATCTGCAAGTGTCACGAGATCGGCGAGGAACGGCACTTCGAGGGTCGTCCCTTCGAGCAGCATACCCTCATGCCAGTCAAAGTCGGGCTCCCGTTCAAGGAATACGGCATCAACGGTTTCCTCAACACCGTCTAGCAGGGCTGCGAGACCGAGATTAAACGGTCCCAGTCCGACACCGACGACATCGTGAACCCTATCTGACTCACCCATCGGCGCTCACCTCGCTGACTTCGCCCGCTCTCTGTTGTGGTGTGGCTGTCGCATCAGTGAGTACCTCGGCTTCAAACCGCTCCCGTTCACAGACCATCAGTACAGCATCCTTCTCGGCCTCGTCGAAGTGGAACTCCTGTCGCGGTTCGAACCCACACTGCTCGAAGACGTGGATAACACGCTCGTTGCGAGCGTCGGGTTCGGCAATAACCCGCTCTGTCTCGGAGTGGCGGAACTGCATCGCGACCACAGCCCGCATCAACGGGAGGGCGTAGCCGCGGCCAAGATACTCTTCAGGGCCAATGAGTAGGTGGACACCCTGGTCGGCCGGGTCGGCGTCGTAGTGGTTCGCGACATCGTCCTCGGCAGCCCAGTAGCACTCCCAGTAGCTCACTGGGACGTGGTTCAGACACCCGATGTAGGGCGTCAGGTGGTCGTCTGCGAGCTTTGTCGCGAGTCGGTCGCGGAACGCCGGGAGCGTCAGGTCAAGCTGCCAGTACGGTTTCACGTGGTCGCTCCCGAGCCAGGCGTGAAGGCGACCGAGATCACGGTCGAGTGTCGCCTGTCGGAGCGATATGGTCTGCTCGATACACGGGTCATACGTCTGGTAGTCGTAGTCTGTCGCGATGATGGCATCTGGTCCAGTCATAGGTCGAGTTCGGTGACGAGGGGGTTCTTTACGTCCGTGTAGACGGACTGATTTTCGAGGTCGTTCTCCAGTTCATCCAGTCCCCGAAAGCGCGTCAGCAGATTGGCCTTACAGGGGACGGTAGGCGATTCCAGCAGCGGAGCCAGAAAGTCCGACGAGGGGCGGTCGTAGTGCTCGCGGGCCCGCTCAAGTTCCGCCCGGAGGAGTGCAAGCAGACGTCGCTCGGCGACTAGTCCGGCGCTCCCGAAGGCATTGACGACGTCGAGCGCGTTGTTCAGGACAACGTAGTAGCGGAGTCGCTCGTCGGCGATGGTGTCTGCACAGACGGTGTCGGCCCGTTCGCCGACGCCTGGGAGGTAGTCCTCGACGTCAGGGTACTGCGACTCGGGGAAGTAGAACCCCTGATTGTCTCGATATCGGAACTCGCACGGGTACCCGTCCTCGTCGAGTGTAAGCACAGAGTTCTGCTGGTGAGCCTCTACGCCGACGCCTTGGACGAGATAGAGCCACAGCACCGGGCGAATCGCGATTTCCAGGTACTGGCGGAACCACTCTTCGCTGACCGCCGCGGTATCGCGGCCCTCTCGGTCGGCGATGGTCGTGACGAGACGACCGAGACGCGACCGACCCGTGATGGCGTCCTGACAGATTGCGACCAGTGGGGTAGAACGCTCGGCTAGTTCGCCGCGGAAGGGGTTGGTCCGGAGGATCGTCTCGAGTCCAGACTCGCGTTCGCTTCCAACGTCGAGCGCGAGGAAGGCGGGGTCACGGACGATGTTGAAGTTCGGGAATGCCTCGGTGAGTTCGTCACCGAACGCGGTGTCGAGGAGTTCTGCGACAGCAACACCTCGGTCGAGTTCCGGACGCTTGTTCATCCGCACAGAGTTCGTGATCTTCACGCGTAGCGACGATTTCACCATGAACGGGGCGTCAGGACTGTAGAGTGTCCGGACCGAGGTAGTCGGATAGAACTCCTGCCCGACTGCGCCGAGGTGTTCGATCCTGTCTCCGAGATGGCGCTGGACGTGTGGCTGGTCGAGGAGGTAGTCTGCCTGCCACGGGTGGACTGGCAACAAGATGTCTTCGCTGTCGACGTGATCGTCGACAAACGACTCGGACACGGTATCGTCGTCGCGGAGGGCGTCTTTCACCCAGGTTGTGGCGCGCCGATCAAGGACCGACCGCTCCGCGACGAGACTGGGATCCGCGCGGAAATAGTGGAGCGGGAACGATCCGCGGAGCTCTGGCGCGTACGTTTCCTGGTTCCGGGCGGCGATGCCCTGTCGGCTCTTGGGCGTCGGGTGTCGGTGGTGTCCGAAGACGAGCGCCTGCTCCGCGTCGCGGAACGATAGTTGCTCGTCGTAGAGCCGTGTTTCGTCACCTGTGCGTGCACGGACGAAGGTTTCGACGTTTCGCTTGCTCCGGAGGACACGCTCAAGTAACTCGTCTGGAACGGACCCCCCCTCTCGCGCGAGTGAGAGGTCTTTCACGACAAGCGAGGCGAGTGTCGCGGCGTCGACAGGGTGGACTGCTCCATCGGGGAGCCGGTATCGAACGGGCGTGTCGAACAGATGGCGCTCCGTCGGCGAGTGGTACGCAAGAGGAGCCAGTACGTCGATCCCCTGCTCTGGCAGCCGTGTCTGAACCAGCCCGTCAGGACCAGGTGAAACGTCTGCGATGCTTTCATCGTGGACTGTGTACTCGCTGGTCTCGCGAAGGTAGCAGTTGAGGAACGCGTGCACTGTCGCGTCGTCGGCCCGTTCAGTGGGATCGATAGCCTGGTCTGTACGGCCATCGGATGCCAGTGTCATGCGACCACCCCCTGTTCCTGTGCGGCCGCAGTCCCGCACTCTCGGATGACATCCAGCATTGCAGCGATGTCGTCGAGCGTAGCGGTCGGATTCAGCAGCGTGAATTTCAGGCTGGTCACGCCCGCGACTTCCGTCCTGGCGACAACTGCGCGGCCGTCGCGGAGCAATCGTTCTCGGATATCCGCGTTCAACTGGCTAACAGCCTGCTCACTCATCGATTCGAGCGGTCGATAGCGGAAGACGACCGCATTCAGCGTCGGCTCGTGCAACAGTTCGAAGTCGGCGGCATCCTCGATGAGCGATGCTGCATCGGTAGCCAACTCCAGAGTCCCCTTGACGAGGTCTGCCATCCCCTCGCGACCGAGGGCACGGAACGCAAGGTAGGGTTTCAGCGCGTCGAACCGGCGTGTCGTCTGGGTCGATTTTGCGACGAGGTTCGGAACGCCCGATTCGTCGTGTTCTTCTGGGTTGAGATAGGCGGCGTTACGCGCCATCCATTCGAAATCGTCTCCGTCGCCGAGCAGGCACACGCCACAGCTGATAGGCTGATAAAAGAGTTTGTGGAAATCCACGGCAATAGAATCGGCTCGCTCCATACCATCGAGCAGGTCGTCAGCGTCGGTCAGCGCAAGGGCACCGCCGTACGCCGCGTCGACGTGATACCAGAGGTCGTGCTTGGCGGCTCGGTCGGCGAGAGCGTCTAGCGGATCGATGCTGCCGAAGTCGGTCGTTCCGGCAGTCCCGAGAAGCGCGAAGGGCTCCGCGTCGCTCGCATCGAGGTCAGCGAGTATCGCGTCGAGTGCGTCGGGGTCCATCCGGTGTTCCTCGTCGGTCGGAACGGCGACGACCGCATCCTCGCCGAGTCCGAGATGATGGGCCGCCTGCTTGCTGGTGAAGTGAGCGTCTTCTGAGCAGAGGATGCGAAGCGATTCGGCCGCTGACGGGAGACCATCAGTCTGTACATCTCGGCCGTGCTGGCGACGGCAGTATCGGTCGCGGGCCAGCAGGAGGGATTGGAAGTTCGACTGCGTTCCACCACTCGTGAAGACACCATCTGCGGTGTCTGGAAGGTCGAACAACTCACAGAGTGCGCCGACGACTTCCTGTTCGAGGATGGTTGCGACGGGTGCCTGATCGAAGGAGTCGAGCGACTGGTTCGCCGCCGTGAGCATCGCCTCCGCGGCCAGCCCCGGAATCATCGGCGGACACTGGAGGTGAGCTGCGCACCGCGAGTTCGAGGTCTCGACCGAATGGGAGAGAACCTTGGTGGCGACCTCCTCGATAGCAGTGCCGAGGCCTGTACCGCGTTCGGGAATGATAGGGTCCTCGAACTGCTCGGAGAGTTCGTCGGGGGACCGTCCCGAGTAGGGATTCTGGGTGTTGGCGAAGCTACCCACGACAGCGTCAGTCGCCTGCTGCATGGCCTCACGGTAGGCAGTAGTGCCCGCTTCAGAGTTGAGGAACAACTCGTCTGCGCTCATACAGTCACCTCCGCCGGTTCCGCTTCGGTGTCGGCGACGGCGGTGACAGCCTCCTCGAAGATGGTAGAAATCTCGTCGATCTGCGTCTTCGACACGACTAGTGGCGGGAGGAACCGGGCTGTCGCGCTTTCACGGCCACCGAGTTCGATGATAAGCCCGCGGTCGAAACACTCGGCCTGGACTGCGGCCGCGAAATCACCGTCCGGGGCGTGGGGACCGGATCCCTGCCAGTCGTCATCGGGGTCGACGAACTCGACGCCCAGCATCAGCCCGCGACCCCGGACATCTCCGACCGCACTGAATCCATCGGCCGTGGTTTCGAGGTGGTCCCGTAGCCGTGCACCCGCGGCGGCGGCGTGATCGTCGAGGTCGTTCTCGAGCACGTAGTCGATGGTCGCTTCCCCGGCTGCCATCGCGAGCTGGTTCCCGCGGAACGTTCCTGCGTGCGCGCCAGGCTCCCAGACGTCGAGTTCCTCGTCGTAGACGATGACCGAGAGCGGCAGACCGCCACCAATTGCCTTCGAGAGTGTGATGACGTCCGGGATTATCCCGGCATGCTCGAAGGCGTAGGTCTCACCAGTCCGCCCGAGACCTGCCTGAATCTCGTCCAAAATGAGAGGGATGTCACGCTCACGCGTAATACGACGGATCTCCTGGAGCCATTCATCGGGCGCAGGAATCGAGCCGCCTTCTCCCTGGACGGGTTCGAGAATCATCCCGGCGGGATCGGTGATTCCACCTTCGTCATCATCGAGGAGGTTCTCAATGTAGTCGCTTCCAATCTGGTGCCCGGCCTCGCCTCCGATACCAAACGGGCATCGATAGTCGTACGGGAAGGGGAGGTGATGTACCTCGTTCATCAGCCCCGGAATAGGTTCTTTCGCGCCGGTGTCTCCCATCAGCGAGAGAGCCCCGCTTGTCATCCCGTGGTAAGCGCCCTGGAAACCGAGAATACTCCGATTTCCTGTTGCCGTTTTGACAAGCTTCAGTGCGGCTTCGACGGCGTCGGTTCCAGCCGGACTACAGAACTGGACCTTCGCTCGGTCGCTGAACTCGTCGGGGAGGCTCGCGAACAGAGCGTCGACGAACCGCTCTTTCGCAGGTGTAGAGATATCGAGAGTGTGGAGCGGTCGCCCAGTGTCAAGTGTGCGTTCCATTGCTTCGACGACACGTGGGTGATTATGGCCAAGCGCGAGTGTCCCTGCCCCTGCGAGACAATCATAATACTCGTTCCCATCCATATCTGTCACAGTGACGCCCTGGGCTTCGCGGATGGCTAATGGGAGATGTCGAGGGTACGTGCGGGCGTTCGATTCCCGTCCGGCCTGCTGGGAGAGAATAGCGCTGTTCCCCTGTTCGAGATAGCTCATTGGACGCCACCTCCGCGACAGTCCGAAGGTACTGCATGGGACACCTGTTCTTTCATGCTTGAGTGCTGCATACAGAGTTTGGGCTCGCCTAAAACAATATAAACCCGTCGTTTTTTAGGCGTGCCTAAAATAACACTCGCTTTCTTGACAGTAGCGGGTAGTGACGAATACCACCTGATAAGAGGTCACAGACGCTTCGATTTGCTTTTCTTAGGACTCCCTAAAATAACCAGTGGGTTAGGAGACGCTCCGGGTCCCGAACCATATGACTCCGAGACGATTCACGTGCGTTCGACGAACTGCGCGGCAGCGGATGTGTGGCCCCTGTTGAACGACAGCACTTTCGCTCGAATCACGTCACCGGCCGACGCCGATGAGGGTACGTCCTCGATGAAGAGCACGAACCCCTCGACTTTTCCGACGGCGACGCGGTCGCCGGAATGGTGGTCAGTGAACTCGGTGATGCCGAACTCGTACGTTTCGCCGATATTGACCGGCGGATCACGCTCCTGTGCGGCCTCGTGGGCACGCTTTGATTCACTGCTGGCTGATGATCGGCGCAGGATTACGAATCCGAGCGTGAATCCCACAGCGACGGCAACCCCGCCAGCAGCGAGCCAGATGGGTTCCATGGCTGGTGTCGTACGGCGGACGAATTAATACCTTTGCGACGTCCCACGGGGGACTCATACTGTCGGCTGTAAGCCATTGAAGAATTTTGCCACCCCGGGGTGGCAAATCTCTTCACGTAGTTACAGCCAACAGTATCAAAGGCCGAGCCGGTCCCGCAGTCCGCCGCCTGAGTCGGAGCCGCTGTCGTCCCGGTCCCACTCAGCGGGTAGCTCCGCCGCGAGCGCTGTGACCTCGTCGTCGCTGAATCGTGGGTCATCAGTCGCCTCGTCGAGCCAGTTCTCCCACTCGGTGGCTGTCATCCGGCCACGCGAGTCCGCTTCCCACTGGTCGACGAGCGCCTCGCGGTCGCGAAAGGGGATATCCATTCCGCTGTCGCCCCAGTACAGCGGCGAGAGGGCGAACTCGTGGGTGTCGTCGTCAAGCCAGACGAGACGGTACGGGTAGTCGTTGTAACAGAACACGTCGTCCGGTGAGACGACGTCGCCGTTGGGAAGTTCCAGCGTCTCGGGCATCGTATCATATGTGTAGGGGCTGTTCGCCTTTCAGAATTCCGCGTCGGTGGAACACGACACGAGCGGCTCACACAGCGCCCACTGGTCCGCCTCAGGATCGAGGTTCGAGGGTTCAGTGCCACGGGCTGTCAGGATGCCGGCGTGGTAGTAAATCGCCTTCAGCTGGAACACGGTTGGGGAGTGATAGACGGTGCCATCCGTGAGTTCGTCGCGTCGGAGGTCACCGTCGGCTGTCAACACCCGCTGGCGCACATCCTCATTGCCACGAAGGAACAACTCGACAGTGAATTCGGGATGCAGAGCGTGGCAGTACTCGACGAACTCGACGAGTGACGGGGCGCTGTAGCCGTCTCGATGGCAGGCACGGAGCTCGTCAACGATGAGCGAGGTGGCCGGATAGCTGTAGACGACGCGACGGACGAGCTGTCCCCACTGGGGCGCGATGTCGATGAACCGCTGTCGGGAGCGTTGCCAGTCGTCGAACCGTTCGAGGGCGGCGTCGATCGAACCGGCGGTCCGGAGCGCGAACCGGACGGCTTCCCGTCCCAGCGGCGTCAGCGCGAGCGATCCGTGGCTGTCATCGATCAGGTCAAGGAACACTGCGCCGTCGATGGCCGCGTCTACCGCGCCGACGACATGGGTCGCTAGCAGTTCGCGCGCGTCGCCGTCGGCGTGGACCGCCAACGGGACGGAGACGTAGTTCTTCGGATGGTTGAGCCCGAAACTCTGGTCCGCGACGCCCTGCGCGCTGGCCTGAAACCGGACGGCCGACGCAGCGTCGGTTGACCCGTGACCGACGACCCGCGGTCGTTCGAGGGGCGTGACCGTGCCGTCTGACTCGATACCCAGAACGCCGACGTTCAGTTCGCGGGCCATCGTCCGCGCAGCAGTCGAGATTCCGTTGCGCGGCGCGGCCAGGAAGGCGACGTTGGCCTCATTGAGTCGGTCGTAGGCCTGAACGATCCCTCGCTCTGCGTCGACGCCCCCCTCACCGGTGTACCCCTTCGCTTCGACAGCTATCAGCGGCGGTTGGTCGCCCAGCCGGTCGACGGCCAGCAGGTCGTCCGGGAGCGTCTGGACGCCGACGAGGTCCGGATAGCCCGTCCCGACCTGAACGTGGTTGAACGGCGCGAGCGTCGCTTTCACTGTCTTCTCGATAGGCGTATTGTCCAGCCAGCGCTCCTGTGCGAACTGCGTGTCTGCGACGACGTAGGCGTCCTCGCGCTCCGCGAACAGCCGGTCTTTCGTCCTAGCGAGCACCCGCGGCTCGGAGAGCGTGTCCCCCGCTGTGGCCATAGACGCCGTTCACACAGGGTAGACATGAGTGTTCTGTGTACAGACACACAGCGGTAGAGATGCGATGCCAGTCCACCTGGCGGCAGCGTTTATGCTGTAGAATTCTGTATGCTAACACATTATGACATCACTACCGGACAGCGTTGAAGACTGGTTCTGGGCGCGACACTCGAATCCCCGGAGCGGCTGGTCGCGGATCCCGGCTGGCCCTGTCATCGTATATGCAGTGTACCGCCGCCGCTGGCGGCTCCTAGCTGGGGCGCTAGTGTGGACGGCTATCAACCCCGTCCTGTTTACGCCGCCCGAGACCGATGAAGCGTGGATGACCCGGGCCACCCTCGCAGAGCGGTGGTGGCTGACGGAGATGGAGAACGGGACGATGGGATGGCGCTATCCGAATATCTGTAACGCCGGCAGCGCGCTGGCAGCGCTTGGTGCCCTGTACGCAGCCTGGCGACAGCGGCCGCGCAATACCGCTCTGGGAACGATGGCGATGATCGGGTTGAAGATGTGGTGGCTCAGAGAACTGGTTCGGCGATATGATGCCCGGGAACCGTCGCCGGACTTGGTGTGAGTGGAAACGGCCGTAATGTCGCCGGTCGCCCGACAGCGAGACGGGACTA
>JBDGPY010000047.1:0-19752 GCA_042219425.1 Haloarcula sp.
CCGCCGTCCCCGTGGGACGAGGCTTCCACGTTGGCTCACGGGGTCCACGTCCGTCAGACCGGACGCCCCCGGCGTTCGGTCCCCGCTCAAGACCACAGTGCGGGCAAGGAGGGGGGCCTAGCCCCCCGACCTAGTCCATTTTCAACTGCGCCGCCGCCGCATAAGGACCTTTCGGATGCGCCCACAGATCGCTGGATGACGACCCGGTCGGGAGCGCGCTCTACAGCAGGTCCAGTGCCCGCGCGAACCATGCTCCACCGATCGGGACGAGACAGCCGGCAAGGACGACGACCCAACGGTGGTATTCCATCAGCGTCGACTCCGTCAGTCCAAGCACGAGGCTCCGAGGGACCGTGACCGCCCATGCGGCACTCAGGACGACGATGAACACACCCATTCCGAAGCCCACCCCCGCTGCGATACTCGGGTCCGAGCGGCCCTCACGTCCAGCCGCCAGAACGATAATACAGACGAGCGCAAACAGACCCGGTACCGCCGGCGAGAGGATTCCCGATTGGTAATAGGCACCCACTGCACTCGCTGTCTCAACGAGCGCGTACGGGACAGCGAGCGCCGCGAGATACAGAACAGAGCCGACGATGCCGACAGTCGGCGCGAGCCGCAAGTCGTCCATATCGCCGCTGGGTCCGGCGGCGTCTTAACACCGACGTTCGAGCGAAACGCCGAAATGTCACCTGTCCGTAGCGGTAGCTATGGGATTCGGTTCTACCGCAAAAAAGCTCCAGAAGGTCGCCGACATCGCAGATGACCTCTACAAGAAGGTGAACGAACTCAAAGCACAGCTACAGGAACTTCGGAATACCGTCGACGAGACGAACGACCGCGTCGACGGGATGGAACAGGAACTGGCCGAACAGCGCGCGCTCATCGAGGCGCTCGCCGAACAGCAGGATATCGATGCGTCGGCAGTTGTTGCCGATGTCGACGCCGAAACCGACGCGAAGACGGCTGAGACGGATACACAGCCCGCGAACTGACCTCGGTGCTCCAGCGCGTCGGAACCGGTTGGTTTAAACCATAACGTCTCCATACCACTGTACGTAGGGCGCTTAGCTCAGCTTGGACAGAGTGCTTGGCTTCGGACCAAACCGTCGGGGGTTCAAATCCCTCAGCGCCCGTAGCATTTTGCTGTGAGCAAACCGCGAACAGCAAATGCGCTATCTGAGGATTTGAACCCTGGATGACGAGCGTAGCGAGTCTTCCTTCGGTTCAAATCCCTCAGCGCCCGTCCCCTTATCAATAGCCAAGAGTGACGACAGTAGCTGGCCGCTTGGTCGTGATCGCCGGAGCGTTTCGAGTCAAACGGGATGCGAACGGGGTTCGATACGCACGGACCGGCGGATTGTGCTTGCCGCTATCGTCGTCGAGTCCGTGAGTGAGTAATCCATCGTGCCACATATTATCATATCTGAGTCTCGCGCAGACAGTTATTTAATCTATCTTCATATGATATTCACCATGATATACGGGTTCCGGGAGAGAGAAGATAGATGTCTTTATCAGAAGAGATACCGTCGGTTTGAGGAGTCGACGGCGTCGCTGACAACATGTACAGCACTCGTTGAGAGTGGGCGAAGGGGGGTAGGGGGATGACGGAGTCGACGCCGGGCGAGAAACTTCGGGCACTGGTCCTGGCGGCGCTGATGGTGTTTTCGGCCGTGGTGGTAACCATCTCGTTCGGTGGGTCGGCCATCGCGGCGTCGAACACGGCTGGAAACGTCGGCCTCACTATTACCGCCGGCAACGACCAGGCGACGGTGACCGTCGACGACACGGACCTCAACACGGCAGGCAACACTGCCGAAACACACATCGTGAACATCGAGTCGACGAGCGAGACACAGCCGACCGCACAGGCACAGACAGGTAGTGACACCGGAGACGGGAACACGCAGACGGTGAGCGTCAGTCCGTCCTTTGCCGTCGCGGACCGCAACAACGACGGATCGATAACGAAGGCGGACTTCACGCTGTCGGGGGCGAGCGACGAGCAGATCAAAAGCGTCTCCGGACCATCCGGCGGGGCGTACAGCGTCGAGATAGAGGACACCAGTGGTTCGACATCCGACGGCAACGTCGAAACCGTCACGTACACGCAACTCACAACGAAGTCGACTGGACAAGATACGCAATCCGGATCCTCAGCCCAGATCACGACGTCGAAACCGGTCGCGGACCGCACGGGCGACGGGGCGATTACGTCGGCGGACTTCAAGGATGTCGTGACCTCCGACGACGAGTCGATTACCAACGTCAAGGTGAACAACGACCGCACGGTGACGTTGACGATCACCGACAGTAACGGTGACGGAGATACGGGTGCCGAACAGTTCGCGTATCTCTCCAGCGAGTGGGTGCAACTCACCGAGACGGGTCAGGACACCGGGAAGTTCACCGGTTCGATATCGACCACCACTTCGAGCAACCTCAACGGCGTCCTGAAAGTTTCGGACGGTGACACGATTACTGCCACCTACTGGGAGGACGGAACGACCGAGAAGACGGCACAGGGGACCTACTCTACGCCATCCTTGTCGGCGTCGGCGAGTGCGTCGCCGAGCAGCGTCGCCACAGGAGAATCCATTAGCCTGGACGGTACGAGTTCCACCGGCAGCGGGCTCTCGTACCAGTGGGACACTGACGGTGATCAGGCGACCATCGAAAAGACCGGGTCGACGGCGTCGGTGTCGTACTCCTCCAGTGGAGTCAAGCGGATCACACTAATTGTCAACGACGGCCAGAACTCGAAAACCGACACTGTCAAGGTCGCCGTCGGCGACAGTGGTGCGCCGACAGCGAAGCTGGATGTGTACCCGCGAACAGTGACGAAAGACGAGACCGCGTATCTCGTCGCTCAGGAGTCCACCGATGACCTCCAGCAGGGCACCAAGAAATACGAGTTCGACATCGGCGCAGACGGCAGCTACGAGAAAAGCACGACGAAGAAGCCGTTCACGAAGCACACCTTCTCCTCAACGGGCGACCACGATGTGAAGGTGCGCGTGACCGACTACGCCGGCAACACCGACACGTTCACCAAGACCGTCTCTGTGAAAGGCAAAGCGTCGGTCAGCAGTACGTCGGTTATACACACCGGCAACGGGACTGAGCCGTCCGGCACCATCAACGTGAAGACCCGAAACGAGGGGGGCATGCTCAAACTTCATCTCTACCGTGGGTCGAGCGCGGCAAACCGCGACCTCGCTGCTGCGGGTGTCGCCGAGTCAACGGAGCTGTGGGTGAACGTCACCATGCAGAACTACGAGGCCGACATGATGATGGGCGGTGCGAGTGTCGACGAGTGGCTGACGAAAGACGTCGGCGGCGGCAAGACGAAACTCGCCATCAAGATGCATCCCATCAACATGCAGCGACTCTCGAACCCCGGATCGAAGTCACCCGGCCGATGGCCGAGCCAGAACAAGCAGGCTGACTCGTCGATCACTCCCGGGGCACACCTCGCCACCTTCGATGTGCCTGACGGCACCCAGTTCGAGACTGATATGAGTGGTGCGACGCTGACCTCCGACGCCCAGCAGTTCAGCCCGCCGCGCTATAACAAACAGACCAACCAGCTCACGTACACGGTCGCCGCACCGCACTGGAAGGCAAGCGGCAAGAAGGTTTCGTCGAACACGAACACCGGGTTCTACGAGGCGTGGATTCCCTCGGGCATGGTCAGCAAGATGGGAATCAACAATCCGGACGAACTCGGAGGAACCTACAAGAGCGGCGGACAGAGCAACTCCCTCAGCAACATGGAGGTCACGAAGACGTCCACGGGCGGCCTCCACATCAACGTCACTGGAATCCACTACTCCAGCGGAACGGTCCAGCTCTCACCGGACACCACCGCACCGACGGCCGACGCCGGCTCCGACCAGTCGGTCACAGCCGGGTCTTCGATGAGCTTCGACGGCTCGGCGTCGTCGGACAACCGGAAGATTACCAAGTACGAGTGGGACGTCGACGACGACGGAAAATACGAATTGACGGGCAAGAAGCCGTCGCACACCTACAGCTCGACCGGCTCGAAGACGGTGACGCTGCGGGTGACCGACGGCAACGGCAACACCGCGACCGACACTGTGAAGGTCGATGTCTCCTCTTCCTCCACCTCATCCGGCGGTGGTGGTGACAGCGATAGCGGCGGCGGAACGAGCGTCACCAACAGCACTGAGACCCAGACAGAAACGACGGTGACGAAGACAAATGTGACAACCAACGTTGAGGTCAGCAACGCTGGCAACGCTTCGGTTACGGTCGACGTCAGCGCGAAGAGCAAGAAGGGTAACGTCAGCGTCGATCAGATGTCGGTAAGCACCAGCGACACCGAGGGATACACGCTGAACGTGTCGAGCCACGATCAAAACCCCGGCACAACCCCGTCACCCACTGAGACGGAAGTCGGTTCTGACCCAGTCGGCTATGTACAAGTAGACCACTCTGTGCCAGACGAGCGTATCGGAAACGTCACCTTCAACTTCGCTGTGAGCACGCAGACGCTAGAAGAGCGGGGACTCGACCCCGACGAGGTTTCACTGTACCGATATCACGATGGCTCGTGGCAGCAGTTGTCGACCACACATCTTGAGACAGCCGATGGGAACGCGACGTTCGAGGCGGTGTCACCGGGACTGTCAACGTTCGCCGTTGGCGCAACGGAACGCGCCGACATCAGCGTCACCAGCGCCGTACTTGACACTGAGGAAATCTCGGTCGGCGAGACGGCGACGTTGCCGGTCACCGTCGAGAATACCGGCGGCGCCGAAGGGTCGACACCAGTCGAACTGACCGCCGGTGGCGACGTGGTGACCACAGAGACGGTCACGGTCGCGCCGGGCGAGACGACGACGGTGATGCTGTCGGCGACGTTCGAGTCGGCAGGTGAGTACGACCTCGCCGTCGCAGGCACCGACGCTGGGACGCTGTCGGTGATCGCCGAACAAACTGCGACGCCGGCTAGCACGCCGATGACAGAGACAGAGGACGCGACAACGGCAGAGTCCGGCCCCGGATTCGGTGTGGGCGTGGCACTGGCGGCGCTGGCGGCGGCAGCACTGCTCGCACGGCGCAGACAGTGACAGTCTCCTCGTCCTAACGGGCAGGACTTTCTCTTTGACGTTCCGTCATGGCGAGATCGTAGTTGTTCACAAAACGCGAGCCATGACGGACCGGGCGCTCTTCGGCATCAAGATGGTGTTGGTAGACAAGGCCACACAGCTCGGCAAATACGTATCGAATAGCGCTGGCTCGTGGGAGCTGGACACCTACTGCGACCTGTCAGGTACTTCACCGCTGGCTTCCCAGTCCTGCAGCGCCTTGCGGCGGATTTTACCGCTCGTTGTCTGTGGCAACTCCGCTGCGAACTCGATTTCGCGGGGGTACTCGTACTCGGCGAGATGTGTTCGGACCAGCGTCTGGATCTCCGACCGAAGCGTCTCATGATCTGGTGCGTCCTGTGCGGGTTCGACGAACGCCTTGATTATCTCGCCGCGAGTTTCGTCCGGGACACCGATAACGCCGGTCTGGACAACTTTGGGATGTTCGAGAATCGCCTCCTCGACTTCCATCGGGCCAACTCGATAGCCACTCGTGATGATGATGTCGTCCTTTCGGGACTTGAACCAGACGTAGCCGTCTTCGTCTTGCTGGGCCAGGTCGCCGGTCAGGAACCAGCCCTGTACCTGTTTCGCCGCTGTTTTCTCCGGCATATTCCAGTACTCGTCGAAGAAGATCGAGCGGTCGTGCGGTCGCAACGCGATCTCCCCGACCTGACCGGAGGGGAGCGGCTCCACAACACCGCGGTCGGCAGCCGCTGGATCGAGAATCGCTAGTTCGTACCCGGGCAGCGGCTTCCCCATGCTCCCGGGCTGGGTGTCAAACCAGTTCGAGTTGTTCCCGACGACGAGATTCAACTCCGTCTGGCCGTAGAACTCGTTGATCGTCACCGCGTCGAACGTCGACTCGACCCAGTCGACGATCTCTGGGGTGAGCGATTCGCCGCCGACGGCGAACGTTTCGATAGCGAGGTCGTATGCCGCTGTTGGCTCTTCGACCTCCATTAACAGGCGCAGCGCCGTTGCCGGCATGAATGATCGAGTGACAGCAAACTCCGCTAACAGGTCGAACGCCTCGTCGGCCTCGAACCCTGCTGCGGGATAGCCCACGACGGTGCCGCCGTGGTGCCACGTCGCGAAGAGCGTCCCCCCGAGTGCCGCGCCCCAGGCCCAGTCAGCCGGTGTCCAGACCGTCGCGTCTGGGCCCAGCCCCTGGTCGAAGAAGTTATACGCCGCCGCGGCCCGCCCGAGCCAGAGCGCATGCGAGTGGCGGACCCCTTTTGGCGGTCCCGTCGACCCGCTCGTGTACATGATGGCCGTGTCGGTGTCCGGCGTCGCGTCGTAGGGCTCGATAGTCGTCTCAGCCGGCGCTGCCAGCACGTCTTCGAACGCATGAACGTCGGTTCCGGGCTCGTCGGTCTCGATTTCGACGACGTGTTCGAGCGCCGGGCAGTCGTCCCGGATCGCGTCGATATCGTCCCGGACGGCTGGGTCGATGACGGCGACCGACGCTTCGGCGTCAGCAAGCCGGTACCGTAGCGCGTCGGTCCCAAACAGTACTGTCAGGGGGAGCGATACGGCCCCGAGCTTCCAGTTCGCCAGATGGGTGAGTGGGTTCTGTGGTTTCTGTGGGACGACGACGCCGACGCGGTCACCGGCCGCAACACCAAGGGAACGAAGCCCCTGCGCCAATTGGTCAGAGAGTCTGTCGAGGTCGCGAAAGGTGTACTGCTCGCGCCGCCCGTCGGGATACGCCTGTTCGAGCGCGACTCGGTCCGTGTCGTCATGCTTCCGAAGAAAATCAACGGCCGGGTTGTACGATTCCGGCAAGTCCCACGAGAACTGCTCGCGGGCTTGGGCGTGCTGCTTGAAGTCCGGCATCACTGTCCAGGCCATAGCGCACGTCTCAGCTGCGTGATTGTTCGGTGTTTCGGTTGAGTGGCCATGGAGCGCTGCGCCTAGAACAAGAGCGGTGCTCGCTGGGTTGTCGAGAGACGGGGTACACAACGGTCTGGCGGTCGCCCTCAGCTGTGCCGGCAGAGCTTTACGTACAGGCCTCCGGAATCGAACGTGGATTCTAACGATGTCCGTCAGGAGTGGGCCAACCGGTCAGGTGAGTACTCACCGGAATATTACGCCTACTACGGTGCGGACGCGACGAGCGAGCGGGTACGGTCGATACTTGCGAACCATGTCGGGCGTGATGCGGCTATTCTCGAACTGGGCTGTAGCTCCGGCCGCCACCTCGCAGCGCTGGCAGACGCTGGCTTCACGGACCTAACGGGTGTCGACGTCAACGCCGACGCGCTGGATGTTCTTACGGAGACGTATCCTGATCTGGCCGCGGCGGGGTCGTTCCACGCACAGCCGATCGAAGAGTTCATAACAGATGTCGCAGACGGGGAGTTCGACGTTGTATTCTCGGTCGAAACGCTCCAACACCTGCACCCGGATGTCGACTGGGTGTTCGACGAACTGACGCGGATCGTCAGCGAACTGCTGGTCACCGTCGAAAACGAGGACGGACAGAGCGGCGATATCAACTACGTCGATGACGAGGTACCGCTGTACTACCGGGACTGGAACGCCGTGTTTACTGACCGCGGACTCGTCGAGATCGATTCAAGTGACGGAAAGCGCGATACAACGCGGGTATTCCAGCCGCCGAAATAGAACGGGGACGAGTAGTCACTGATTGTGTATTAGAGGAGATACCACTACTGTGTAGATATACACCTAAATATTGACTAATGATTTTGGATACCGAGATTAAGGAATTGTATATCGGAATTTTACGACTATACCATACGAGACCAGGGCTCCATCTCCAATCCATATAATATGGGGGCAAATATACTATATATGGATGTGTAAAGAGGATTTCTAAGTATATAATGTTTTATTTAGGTATACAAACTAATAAAACTGAATTTAGTACTATATGTTGGACAAGATTGTTGTAATGATGAATTACCTGCATTCTTTTCGGTGTACTTGAGTAGTATAACTAATCTACGTCCGTCACCCACACTGTTCACTCATACTGAGCAGAAAGTCGGCCGCTTTCGAGACAGTTCTAATACCGAATAGCGACCACGAATGCCCATCCCCACCGAATTGTACCAGCGACGCGAGTCGGGCTAAAACACTGATTGTGGCCAGTCTATGGCATGTATCCTTCCGACCGTCGTTGGTAGACTAGTGACGCTAACGCCTGGGCACATATCGGGCAGCAAAAGGCATTTGCATAATCGCAATCTCATATTCGGCATGAGGTACTACCAGCTACGCGACAGTGACTCTCAGCGGTTAGCGGTGTCGACGACCGACGGAACGTACGACTTGACGAGTGCCAAACCCCAACTCCAGACGTTCCGGGACCTCCTTACGGTAGCTTCGATTGCAGATATCGCGCCGGACAAGCTCAGTACCCGTCATCTCGATTCTGCTGAGACAGTGTCCGACCAGCAACTCGAGACGGACTTGCTTGACCCGGTTGGGGCGGACGAGATCTGGGCTGCCGGCGTCACGTATCAGATCAGCGAGGAGGCACGGAAAGCAGAGAGCGACACTCCGGAGATGTATCTAGACGTGTACGACGCGGAGCGACCGGAGATCTTCTTCAAGTCGACACCCAACCGCACTGTCGGCCCCGACGAAGCTGTCGGTATCCGGGCGGATTCAGACTGGGACGTGCCCGAGCCCGAACTCGCGGTTGTCCTCTACGAGGGGGAACTCGTCGGCTACACGATCGGCAACGACATGAGTAGCCGGTCTATCGAGGGTGAAAATCCCCTATACCTTCCACAGGCCAAGGTGTACGACCGCTGTTGTGCCGTCGGCCCGACGGTCGTCACGGACATCAACGACCCGCACTCGCTGGCGCTCTCGATGTCGATACACCGTGATGGGGAGCGCGTCTATCGCGGGGAGACCAACACCAGCGAGATGAAACGCACTTGCGAGGAACTCGTCTCGTACTACAACGCGCACAACGCAGTCCCTGAACTATCAGTGCTGCTTACCGGCACCTCGCTTGTTCCCGACGAGGACTTCACGTTGCAGGAGGGGGACCGAATCGCCATCGACATCGAGTCCATTGGGACACTGCGCAACTCCGTCACCGTCGTCTGACCCGATAACGATTCGCCAGTGCTGCCTTCGGGACTGTCGCCAACACTCTGCTACAGGTACAATGCCGGTGCATACGCGGTAACGTGACGAAGGCGGGGTCGTCACGGGCCGCGAGATCCGTGATGGCCCACGCCTGGAAGGACGGCGCTCCACCGAACACTACGATCAAATTATCTTTGCATTCCGTTCACAACACTAAAATGAGATATCTCGTATGTTCGGCGGTGGCGTACTCTTCGAATTAGGAGAAAAAGCGAGCACCGTCTTCGGTGATCGCACCCAACAGGCACGTCCAATCCCGTTGCCCAGACAATTCAACTGTAGGCCGTAGACGGAATCCCTCTTCGTCGTCTTCGACGGCTGTACGGCACGGTTTTTGATTTCTCAATCCCGCTTCTTTCAGTAACCGTCGGCAACTCGGGAGTGAGTACGTGACCTCGTAAATCGCGTCGAGATACTTCTGGACGAGCGCTGGCGCGTCGATGCCAACTTCCTCGGGTGGTTCGTAGACAATCTCTTCAAATTCTTTTTGATGCACTTCTGAGATCTCCCGATTTCTTCCGGATCGGTTACAGCCTGTTCGAGCGGTTCGTCCGTATCGAGTAGAGACGAAGCGATCCTCAGTCTCTCAGTAGTTCATGTAGACCGTCTTGCTGATAGTGTAGAAATCCAGACCGGCGTTGCCCTGTTCGCGGAATGTCTCACTCGAAGACGCCTTCATGCCGCCGAAGGGAACGTGGAGTTCGAGCCCGGTCGTCTTCTCATTAGTCTTGACGACACCAGCCTCGACATCCGTGACGAACCGGTTAGCTTTTTCGAGGTCGTTGGTAACGATGCTCGCCGAGAGGCCCTGGTCGACACCGTTGGCGACCTCGACCGCCTCGTCGAACTCGCTGACGGGGATGACCGCAAGGACCGGACCAAACACCTCCTCCTGTGCGATCCGCATCTCTGGTTCCACGTCAGAGAAAACCGTCGGCTCGACGAAGTAGCCGTCCGCCGTTTCGTCGCTCTCGGGGCGATTGCCGCCTGTTTCGAGCGTTGCTCCCTCCCCGGAGGCGACATCGATGTAGTCGAGGGTCCCCTGCAGTTCGCCCTTGTTGACCTGCGGCCCCATGTCAGGGTCGTTGATTCCAGCGCCGAGGGACAGCGACTCGGCGTAGTCGACGATACCCTCGACAAACTCCTCGTAGACAGATTCGTGGACGATAGCCCGCGAACAGGCCGTACACGCTTGGCCGGTGACGCCGAAGGCACCGGATCCGACAATGTCGACTGCCTCGCCAACGTCGGCGTCTGGCATGACGACGGTCGGGTTCTTACCGCCCATCTCCAGCTGGACGCGTTTCTGGTCTGGTGCTGCGTTCTGGTAGACGATGTCACCGACGGACGAACTGCCGGTGAACGACACCGCGTCGACGCGGTCGTCGGAGGAGAGCGTGTCGCCGACGACGCTTCCTGGCCCCGTCACCAGATTGAGGACACCATCGGGCAACCCGGCCTCTTCGAGACACTCGACGAGGTTGATGGCAGTGATCCCGGTGTTCGATGCCGGCTTGAACGCGACCGTGTTGCCTGCCGCCAGTGCAGGCGCGATCTTCCACGCCGGGATCGCGATGGGGTAGTTCCACGGCGTAATCGCCGCGACGACTCCGATAGGTTCCTGTTCGATGTACAGATGGGTGTCAGTCCCGCTGCTCGCCTTCACCTCGCCCCCGAGGTCGGCTGCTTTCCCGGCGTAGTAGTGGAAGATGTCGATCGCGCGCTGGACCTCACCGCTGGCTTCCGACCACGTCTTCCCTTCCTCACGAACGAGCGTCTCGGTGATGCTGTCCTTTCGCGATTCGAGCAGGTCTCCGGTCTGTCGGAGAACCGAGCCACGCTCCGGGCCCGGCATCTCCGCCCACACGTCCTGTGCGTCTACTGCTGCACTGATCGCCGCTTCTGTATCCGCGGCGGTTGACTCCTGTATCTCGCCGAGTACCTCGTCGGGATTTGCCGGGTTCCGAACCGGAATGGTTTCTCCACTCTCGGAGGAAGTCCACTCACCGCTGATATAGTTTTTGTACGCCATTTCGTTTCCGGATTTGTTCAAAAACATATAAAGCCTTTCGGTGTGATTTCGCTTCTCAGGTGTGGCGGTGTCGGATCGGGCGGGCGTCGCTGGCGAGACGCTTTGCTACGCGCGCCCCGCCATGAAAAACATCCGACCCACTCCTGCTGTACTGACTGACTGGGACCGAGACTTGACGGGGAAAGACCTACAATTTATTTAAGCCTATGGACTCTCTTAGATATATGCGGTACTACAAGTTGCGCGATCGGAGCACCGAGAGATTGGTTGCCGCCGACGAGACGCGCGCCTACGACCTTACAGCCGCGAGGTCGGAGCTACAATCGTTCCGTGACCTCGCAAAAGCCGCGAGTGTCGCCGAATCTACCGTGGACGAGATCGCCGAGCGCCACCTTGACCCCGCCAACGAGATCACCCACTCGCACCTCTCTGACGCGCAGGGTCTGCCAGCCACGCCGGACGAGGTGTGGGCGGCCGGCGTGACCTACCGAATCAGCGAGGAGGCCCGGAAAGACGAGAGCGACACGCCGGAAATGTATCTAGACGTGTACGACGCCGACCGACCGGAGATATTCTTCAAAGCGACGCCGAGTCGGACAGTCGGTCCCGACGACACGGTCGGTATCAGAGCGGACTCCAATTGGAACGTTCCGGAACCCGAGCTCGGTATCGTCCTCTACAGGGGAGAGACGGTCGGCTACACCGTCGGAAACGATATGAGCAGTCGATCTATCGAGGGGGAGAACCCGTTGTATCTCCCGCAAGCGAAGGTGTACGAGAAGTGTTGTTCGCTCGGTCCCTGCGTCAGGACGGACATCGACGACCCGAACAACCTCGGGATCACGATGACGATACACCGGGATGGCGACCGCGTATACAGCGATCAGACATCGACCGCCAAGATGGTGCGTGGGTACGATGAACTCGTCTCCTATTTTACGGCCCACAACTCCGTTCCAGAGCTGACGGTGTTACTCACGGGGACATCGCTCGTCCCAGACGAGGAGTTCACACTCCGGGAAGGGGACAGAGTCGACATCGACATCGAGAACATCGGCGTGCTGTCGAACCCCATCACCGAGGTGTGACAGCGACTGGGTGGCCGAACACATCCGTCGGAAACCATCCCGGTTCTGCCGTTACTTGAACTGTGGAAGAACCTCGTCACCGAAGATCTCCATCCCGTCGGTCTCAGGGAAGTCAAGGAACATCAGTTGCAGTTTCTGGAAACCAAGTTCCTGTAGTTCCTCGATCTGTTCTGCGACCTCAGCCGGCGTCCCAATGAGGAACTGCGCCTTCTCTCGGGCGTCGTCGGCATCCGAGATCTGGGCGTCCGCCATGTCGGACTCCTCGCCCCACGGCAGTGGGAATATCCGGTCACAGTACTCCTGAAGCGTTGCTTCGTCTTCGTGAACGAGGATGTGATGAAGCGAGGATCGGACGATATCGTCGGGGTCTCTCCCCTCCTCTCGAAGATACTCGTCGAGTTTCTTCGACTTGTACTCGATCGGCGGGCCGCGCTCCCGGCTCGATATCTCAACGTTCCACTCGTCGGCGTACTTGGCCGCGATCCGGAGGACGGTCGGACCGCCGCCACCGATGACGATGGGCGGATGCGGCTTCTGTACTGGTTTCGGCTCGTTGTAGGCGTTCTCGATCTGGAAGTGGTCGCCGTGGAACGTCGGTTCGTCGTCCTGACACATCCGCCGAAACACCTGGATCGTTTCGTCGAGCATCTCCAGCCGTGTCTCGATATCGGGGAAGTCGAACCCGTAGGCGTCGTGTTCCTCGTCGTGCCACGCTGCGCCGAGACCTAACCGGAGACGCCCCTCCGAGAGGATATCAGTCGTCGTTGCCATCTTGGCGAGCAACGCTGGATTGCGGTACGTTATCGCACCGACGAGCGGTCCCAGATCGACATCGTCGGTCCGTTCGGCCAGCGCACTCAGCAGCGTCCACACCTCGTACTCCTCGTACCGTGGACCAAGCATGAAGTGGTCTGGTGCCCAGAGTCCCTCGAGGCCTACGTCAACAGCGGTATCGACGCCCTGCATCACAGTCTCGCGTTCGAGCGAACTGAGCAGCGGCGCATCTCGGTGAACACCATCGCCCGGATAACATTGAACCATCCAATCGAACTGCATATCCGTTGCTGGCTCCGGTAAGAATATAGCTTTTTGGTTGGGTCCCGGATGAGGAGCCAAGTGATACTGCCGGCTGTCCGTTCGGACAGTTCGAACTGGTACAGCCGGTATACCGTCGGACAGAGGCTTTGATAGATAGTCGCCGGGTTACCCCGGCGGATTCCTATCAACCGTTCTGTCCGACGGTATAGTATGAACAGTCTGTCGAGATCTGTCGGTTCGGACGGCCGGTACCTGCTCGTGTGAGGGTGGGCAAGCGTCAGGCCAGCCCAGAAGAGCCACCGTACGATCAATATTTAAAAGCGAAGAAACAGAGCTCCACAATAAAAGAGAGCTGTTCAGAAATAAGAAACAACAGCTCCGAGAAAAGACAGGTATGTTTGAAAATCAGACACATACTCCACAGGCGCTTAAACTCCGGAATACCGGATGTAGAATTACCCTATCAGTCGCGGCACTTACTATCAAAGATCACAATAATAGATGTACTGATGTTATTTTCACTGTTCAGTAATAGCGGACAGACTCCGGTAGCAGAAGTACTCAAGGAGGGGAAAGAAGCCGATACGACGGTTGATGGCGTTGATCAACTCCCTCGAAGAAGATAATGCGACGCTGGAAGAGGCCACTGAACGCTATGGATACATTGCTGATACTGTTGGCTGTAACTACGTGAAGAGATTTGCCACCCCGTGGTGGCAAAATTCTTCAATGGCTTACAGCCGACAGTATGACTAGATCTTGCGGTGGCTTGGCGACTCGAACGGCTCGCTCGGCGGCGAATCACCGTCGGCGACGACAGTCCCACTTCGCTGATCGACGGGATCAGACTGTGTACCCCCAACTAATACACCCGGACACGAGTCATACAACAGTCTCGTTTGCTGACTGGCCGGGAGAAATCCTGTTGCCCGGGAATCAGCAACAGGTGTGTTGAACTATTCCCACGTGTGCTCTTGCGTGGACCAAGGCGTGATGTCTCCGGGTCTATTCTTCCCCGGATTCGAAATGTTCACCCGCCTGACTCGGAATTCTCGTGTAGCCCACGAACGCCAGGACAACAATTACCATCACGTAGGGTACCAGACGGATGAGCGAGGTCGGGACTTCGATACCGGGGACCTGCTGCAGTCGGATCTGGAGTGCGTTCAGTCCGGCAAACAGGAAGCCAGCGCCGAAGGTCCCCAGTGGGTTGTAGTTCCCGAATAGGTAGGTCGTGATCGCAATCCAGCCACGACCGTTTACCATCGTCGTGCCGCCGCCGATGAACTTCCCGACGCGGCCAACGGCGAGACCTGCGCCGCCGAAGCCGGCGAGCACGCCCGAGAGCGTGACTGCGATGTAGCGCACCCGGTTCACCTCCACACCGGCGGTGTCCAGCGCCGACGGGTTCTCTCCGCTGGCCTCGATCCAGCGGCCAAACGTGCTGTAGTTGAAGACGTACCAGACACAGGCGACCGCCAGCAGCATCAGGAGCACGACCGGACTCGTATCGAACAGGATTGGGCCGACGACTGGCACGTCTGCCAGCATCGGCACGGTCACGTCCGTCAGCGTCGCCACGCTTGCGCTGTTGTTCGACCCCCAGATGACGATACTGAGGAACGGGCCGAGGCCGAGCGCGACCAGCCAGACCGCCAGGCCAGCGATGATCTGGTCGGCCTTGAACTTGATGACGATAACCGCGAACACCAGCGCGAACAGGGTGCTCGCGAGGACGCCACTGACAAAGCCGGCCCAGACGACCGACTGGGAAGCGCCACCGGAGCCCGCGAGGGCGTCCGTGACCGCGACGCTGGTAAACGCAGAGATGATGAGCAATCCTTCGAGTCCGATGTTGATGACGCCGGACTTCTCGGAGAAGATTCCCCCGAGCGCAGCGAAGACGATGGGGACGGCCGCGACGAGGGTCATGCTGACGAAACTGACATCGAACATGCTGACGATCGTGCCGGCTATCGTGTCCGGGAACAAGATCCGGATGATCGCGCCGACGATCAGCAGCCCAAGGGCCACACCCAGGATGGCGGTCCTGTTAGTTGCCAGCGATCGGAGTTCCGCGATGGCGTCGGTGACCCGCTCACGTTCGTAGCGGTCGCGTTCAGCCATCGGTTTCACCCCCGTCGGTCGCCACTGCCGGCCGCTGTCTCTCTTCGACGCCCAGGTGATTCCCGACCATCCGGAAGAACTCCGGCATGGCGACGAACAGGATGATAAGGCCACGGAGGACGCCGATCAGCTCCGAGGGAACGCCCAGCTGGAACTTGATCGCGACACTCCCGCCTTTCAGCACGCCGAACAGGAAGGCGGCAGGCACGACACCGAGAGGATTGTTCCCCGCCAGCACCGAGACGGTGATGCCGTCGAAACCCAGGGCCGGAACGCCTTGTCGCCATGCGCCGATGACCATCATCGACCACATCGCACCAGCGACGCCCGAGAGCGCCCCCGACAGCGTCATGGTCGACACGATCATCCGCTCGGCGTACGCACCGGCGTACTGGGCGGCCGGCGATTGCTCACCTGACACCCGGAGGTCATAGCCGAACGTCGTGTGCCGGAGCAGATAGTAGACCGCACCGACGGCCAGTAGCGCCAGTACCAGTGCGATGAGAGAGAACTTCCCGCCTGCGGGGAACAGGACACCGCGGAGTTGCCCCAGCTCGGGGATGGTTTTCGTCTTGATGCTCTGTCCGCTGGGGTCTTTGAAATACGAGGAAACGAGATAGAAGGCCAGTCCCGTCGCAATGAAATTGAGCATGATCGTCGTGATAACCTCGTTGGCACCAGAATACGCCTTGAGTGCACCCGGTAGCGCGCCGTAGAGCCCGCCTGCGATTGCACCGACGAGTAGGCCGAAACTAATCAGGATGATGCTGCCGATAATCCCGCCCGGTGCGAACGGGGCAACCCACACCAGGGCGAGCGCTGACCCGAGTGCCCCGAGGACGAGCTGTCCCTGTGCGCCAATGTTGAACAGATCGGCCCGGAAGGCAACTGCAACGGCCAGGCCAGTGAGAACCAACAGCGTCGTTTCTTTGAGTGTGGTCCCCATCGAGAAGTTGATGGGCGACCAGCCAGGAGTGAACAGTTGCTCGGAGCCGAGTGCGAACGGATTGCCGAACGCGCCGTTGATGAGCACGAGGAACAACTGCACCGGATCGTAGCAGAAGCCGCCGAGTTCGTAGAGGAAGCCGCTGCCGTTCGGACATTTCGCCATCTTGCCGGCGACAAGCACCACGGCGCTGCTGACGACGACTGCGGCGACGAGGGCGGCCAGGCTGATGAGCAGCCGGTCCGTCACCGAGTTTCCAACGAAGAACCGGAGAAAGCGCGTTATTCGAGAGTCATCACTGCCACCGTCGGCCCCACTCGTCATCGTGTCTCACCTCCTTCCACATTGGCTACGCTATGTGGCGGTGATCCTGCCTGAGTGCCACCCTCGTTGTCCGACGGGTACTCGCCGGCCATCAACAGTCCGATATCCTGATCTGTGATGTCGGCCGGGTCAACGATATCCATGATTTCGCCCTCGTACATGACCGCGATTCGGTCTGAAAGCTGCTTGATCTCGTCGAGCTTCGAAGAGACCAGCAGAACCCCCTTGCCCTTCGAACGGAGTTCCAGCAACTGATCATGGATGAACTCGATACTACCGACATCGACCCCTCTTGTCGGGTGTGAGGCAACGACAACGTCGGGATTACGGAGCAGCTCCCGTCCGACGATGAACTTCTGCTGGTTCCCGCCCGAGAGCGAGTGTGAGGCCGTCTCTGCGTTGGGCGTGCGCACATCGTAGCTGTCGATAATATCCTCGGCGTGGTCGCGGGTCCGGTTCCAGTCGATACGTCCGGACTCGGCGAACGGCTTGAAATACTGGTTCCCGAGCAGGGCGTTCTCGACGAGGTCGAACGCCATCACGAGGCCGCGCTCCTGGCGGTCTTCGGGGATGAACGCCATCCCCTGGTCGATTCGCTCGCGACGCGCGGTGTCCGTGATATCTTTGCCGCCGAGACTAACCGTCCCGCTGTCTGGCGGCTGGAGCCCGGTTATCGACTCAACGAGTTCCGACTGTCCGTTGCCGTCCACGCCGGCGATACCTACGATTTCACCCTCGTGGACCGTGCAGTCGACGCCAGCCACTTTCTCGATGCCGTCGTCCGTTTCGACAGTGAGATCCGACACCGACAGCGCTGGTTCGCCGACCTGCTGGTGGTCTTTGTCGACTTCCAGGATGACCTCGCGGCCGACCATCAACTCCGCGAGGTCGTTACGCGTGACCTCGCCCGGGTCGACCGTCCCGACGTTCTTGCCGTCTCGCAGGACAGTCGTCCGGTCAGCCACCTCCATCACTTCGCCGAGCTTGTGGGTGATGAAGATAATCGTCTTGCCCTGGTCAGTTAGCTCAGAAATAATCGTAAACAGTTCGTCAACCTCCTGTGGTGTCAGGACGGCGGTCGGTTCGTCGAAGATGAGCACGTCAGCACCGCGATAGAGGGTTTTTAGAATCTCGACGCGCTGTTGTTCGCCGACGCTGACGTCCTCGATACGAGCGGTCGGGTCGATGTCGAAGCCGTAGCGTTCAGACAGTTCCCTGACCTGTGATCGGGCCTGCTCTTTGGCGTAGGCTAGCCCACCCCACTTCCGTGGCTCGTTACCAAGCGTGATGTTTTCGGTCACGGAAAGGGTATCGACCAGCATGAAATGCTGGTGGATCATACCGACGCCGGTGTCGATGGCGTCCTGTGGGGAGTCGAAATCACATTTCTCCCCGTGGAGGTACACCGATCCTTCGTCCTGCTGGTACAGGCCGTAGAGGACCTTCATCAGCGTCGTCTTCCCGGTCCCGTTCTCGCCGAGCAGTGCGTGGACTGACCCACGCTCAACTTCGAGATCCACCTCGTCGTTCGCGGTGACCCCCGGAAACCGCTTGGTGATGCCGTCCATCCGCACGGCAAGCGGTTCGTTGCTCTCGGCGCCGGCGGCCCGTCCGTCCGTATGTTCGTCCGCGTGTCGTTGTGTCATGGTATCATATCGTAATCTGTGTCCCAGCGTCAGACGTGCCCCAACGTGCACCGATCCGGATTAGACGTTCGAAACCTTCGTTGGCACGCTTCGTTCACCGTCGATGACCGTCTTCGACGCCGATTCGATCTGGTTTTTGACGTCACTCGGAATCGCACCGCCTAGCTCGGTCCCGTATTTGAGCCCGACACCGTCCTCTTTGAGTCCGAGGTTGACGTTTTGGCCGCCGCTGAACTTCCCGTTGGCGACGTGCGTGGCCGAACGAAGTACCGCCTCGTCGACGAACTTGACCATACTGCCGAGGATGGCGTCAGCGTACTCCGGCAACGTCTTCGACTGTGGTGCGTCGACGCCGATGGCGAACCGTCCCTGGCTCTGGGCAGCTTTGATGACACCGACACCGGTTCCCCCTGCCGCGTGATACACGATGTCCGCACCGGCGTTGAACATCGATTCCGCGATGGACTGACCTTTCGCCGGGTCGTTCCAGGCCCCTGCGTAGGCGCTCTTGACCGTCACGTCGCTGTTGGCCTGCTTGGCCCCGGCCAAGTAGCCGGCCTGGAACGTCTTGATCAGCGGGACCTCTTTCCCGCCGACGAATCCGATGACGTTCTTCTCTGGATTCGTCTTGCCTGCTCCGGCGGAGAAATCACGGGTCGTCAGCAGCCCGGCGAGCAACCCACACTGGAAGGACCCTTCCTGTTCTTTGAACAGGTAGCTTTCGACGTTCGGTTCGTCGACAGCGGAGTCGATAATGGTAAAGCGCTGCTTGGGGAACTGTGGTGCAACCGCCGAGAGTGCACTCTTCTGGGCAAATCCGATTGTCGTGACGAGGTCGTAGTTCGGACTGCTCGAACTCGCAAACCGGCGCTGGAAGCTCTTGAACTGGCTCGGACTCTCGGGCTCGGCGTTGGTGTAGGTGAGCGGGTGCTGTTCCTTTGCGGCTTTGACCCCTTTGTGGGCCATGTCATTGAACGAGTTGTCACCGAGACCGCCGGTCGAGTACACCATCCCGACGTCGACCGTATCACCGGCCTGCTCGAACTTGGATGATCCACTCTCCCCGTTTCCGGACGAGGTGCTTCCCCCGCCACTGTCATCACCGCTGTCTGTTGAGGCACTGCTGTCGCCGCCACATCCAGCAAGTGAGACCCCGATAGAAGTGCTTGCAATACCTTTCAGAACGTCTCGTCGGTTGCGTTGCTTTCCCATATCACCTGTGGCTACTATATGAATGATTATAATAGTTCCGGCGAGGTATATTGTGTGGCGGTACACGCACACTGACACAGAC
>JBDGPY010000043.1:0-19751 GCA_042219425.1 Haloarcula sp.
CTACGCTTCGGTCGCTCCTTGAGGCCGGAGGCTCCACCTTGAATTACGCTGAAACCGGCCGACCCACAGCCCCACCATCGCGGTCTGGAGGACGAAAAAGAGGTACTCTCCGAGCGGGATCGTCCAGAACCGTGTCAGGACGGTGCCGTCGCCGTACCACCAGACGCCACGCTGGGTGAGGGTCCCGTCCCAGGGCGTCGTGTAGATGACAGCTAACACGGTGAGAATTGCAGTCGCCGTGAGGATATTGCGGCGGCTCCCAAGCCGGTATCTGGCCGCCAGCGCCAGCCCGGGCACCACCGGAACCACGAACAGGGCGTGGAACTGGAGATACGTAAGCGGTGGTGTCATCAGCTGGAAGTGACTGGAGTTTCGCGGTTGCGATACCGTGTGTTGTCTGGAGTGTCAGGGCTACGGTGCCGTATATCCGTCATCCGCGCCACGTGGGCTGGCCGTGGCCGGTGACGTCCGACGGCGTCTCGCCGGGCCCGCGCTCGGAGACGGCACTGACGGTGTAGAAGGTCGCTTCCGGGTCGCCGTTGCGCCGCCAGTGCCACCAGGTGCGGACGAGCAGCCACAGCCGCCGTCGGCGGGTCAGCTCTGGCGTCTCCGTCAGCACGTCGTAGCCGCGGTCGCGGATGAGCCGGTGGTGGTCGGCGTACAACACGGCGGCCAGCAACACGCCGAACTGGCAGTCCTCCGGGAGATATCGGATGCCGGCGACGCCCTCGCGGTACAGTTCATCAGTGCGGGCCAGTTCCTCCCGCATGACCGCACGGAAGGCATCGTCGACCTCGGCATCGGCGAGTTGCTGCTCAGTGACGCCGTGGCGGTCGAGCGTCTCCTGTGGCAGGTACACCCGGCCGTAATCGTGGATGTCCTCCCGGACGTCCCGCAGGAAGTTCGATAGCTGGAACGCTTCAGCCAGTGCTGTCGCGTGGGGAATGGCCTCCGCCTTCTGTGGTGGGTCCATCACCTCAGTCATCATGTGGCCGACAGCGACGGCGGAGCCGCGCATGTACGCACGGAGGTCCTCGAAGGTGTCATAGCGGGCCTGGGCGATATCCATCTCCATCGCGTCGATGAAGACATTGATCGTTTCCTCAGAGATGTCGTGGTGCTCGGCGAGGTCCTGAAACGCTGCCATGACGGCCTCGTGGTCGGTTTCCGACGGGTCGGCGTTCCCGAGCGCAGCCTCGCGGATCACCTCCAGTTGCTCATGCTGGACGGTCGGCGGCGGTCCGTCCGGCTGGTCGACGACTTCATCTGCCACCCGGAAGAAAGCGTACATGACATACGTGGGGTGGCGGATACGCTCCGGAAGCAGACGCGTTGCGAGATGGAACGTCCGTCCAGTCTCCTGCTGTATCGATTTGCTGGTTTGGATGTTATCGGAATGCATTGAAAGCTATCGAGCGGTCATTTAGTGGGTGATACGTGAGTGTGTCTGCAACAACACGACCTGTCCGCGATTGCGCCGCTATCACGGGGAGGTTGTGTCCCATCCGCTTGCCAGCGATAAACAGGACACGGGGTCCGTCTCACTGTGTGAATATACGGTGGTTACAAATATAAGCTAACTACCTAACTGCTTTGGGCCGCTTCTGGGAGTCCGCTGCCCACAGGGGTGTTTGGTCCACGTATCACCAGTTTTCGAACAGCTCTACCAGTAGCTTTCGCTCACCAGCACGGAGGTGCTGGTGGAACGTCGATGGACAGATATCCATCGACTCGGCCAACTGCTCCCCGGACACGTCGCGCGGCCAGTCGAAGAAGCCACCGAGAAATCCCTTCCGGAGCGCCGTCAGCTGTCGGTTCGTCAGACGGTCCTCGACGGTCGCGATAAACGCCTGGCGGGAGACAGGCGGCTCGTCTCGTTCCTGAACGGAGAGCAGTTTCGACTCTGGGAACTGGTCTCGGACCTGCTCGACCACGGTTCGGGTCTCCATCGTCGCTGGGAGCGTCACGGCCACCGTCGCCTGTCCCGGCTCCACGGCGATGTCCTGCGTCTGGGCTCCCCGGTCAGCGACGAGCGAGACAACCGGTGGGTCGGCGACAGTGAACTCGAACAGGGCGGTCGACTCGGCTGTCGAGACGTGTGTCACGCTCGAGACTTCCGGGTGGTCGGCCGCTGTGGCGCAGACGGCCGACGGATCGTCCGTCTCGACGAGGAAGAACATCACCGTCTCCTCGCCGTCGGGGACGCTCCCGCCGTACTCCATGGAACAGCCGAGTTCGCTGGCAACAGCGATGTAGAACACGTCCGGGTCAGTGACATGCAGTTCGACCTCAGTGACGTTGTCGGCGGTCAGCAACCGACTGGTTTCGCGTGCATCGATAGCGGCCGCAGTGGCCCGCCCAATGGTCCCCAGAACCGCCTGTTCGCGTGGGTCGAACACGTCGTCGGTGTCGGCGTAGACGGTGAGGACGCCGTACAGCGACTCCCCGGAAACGAGCGGAACTGCGGCGACCGATTCAATCTCGGAGCCGACGAGCTGGCTGTGTTGCCCGTCGATACCGACGGTCTCGACTTGCATCTCCTCGGTCCGGGCCGCCGTCGCGACCGGGTCATCATCGTCGAGTGAAATCGACAGTGACATCGGACGGTCGGCGGACAGCGCCGTCGACGACAGCGTCTCGTCGCGCAGATCCAGTTCGGACATCCAGGCGAACTGGTAGGAATCGACCGCGGCCAGTCGGTCACAGACGGTCTGCTGGATGGCCTCGCGTGAGTCCACAGTTAGTACGTCTCCCATCACCGCTTTCAGCAGGCCGTCGACCCGATCAGCGAGCTGCTGGAGGTTCTGGCGCTCGGCCTGGAGCTCCTCGCTCCGACGCTCGGCCGCCAGTTCGGCGAGCTTCCGCTGGGTGATGTCGATATGCGCGACCACCGCGCTCCCGGACTCGTCATCGGGGAGCGGCGCGACCCGCATCATGAACCACTGCTTCTCTTCCAGCGAATGGCACGGGTACTCCATCGTGAACAGGTCCTGCTCACCGTCGATGACTGACTCGATACCGTCGAGTGCCTTCCCGGCGTACTCGTCGGCATCGACGTCGGTGGTCGCGAAGTAGTTCATCCCCTCCATCTCTCCGTCCACGTCGCCAGCGAACTCCCGCCAGGCGCGGTTCGTGAACAGGATCGTCCCTTCGTCGTCGAGGACAGCGATATTGATAGGAAGCGTGTCCAGCGTCGAGTGAGCGAGTGTCTCTGGTGACTTCATTCGGTGTCCCCGGCTCCGTGTAGCCGATGCCATGTGTAATAGCGGCGGGTGAATAAACGTGTGGCCCGAACAGTCGCTGTGACGAGCAATTATAACTCATACTACCAGCTGTACCATTTCGAACGAATTCTGTCCGAACTGACAGTCGGAAGTGTCACCCAGGAGTCTCTTGGGTTGTCGTAGCGAACTCCTGGGCACAGGGATACCGCCCGTGCAAACGGGAGCTGTTGTCTGTGCGAAAAGCTCTATACACTGCCGGTCGCAACGGTTAGGTATGTTCGGTTCCGGGAACGCCCGGGAGAAATCGGTCACCTGTATCGCCTGTGGTGAGTCAGTCTCCCGGTCGGAGGCCCGCGAATACGACAAGCACGGCGACCGATGGGACCGACAGGACAAACGCTTCGAACACCTCTGTAAACCCTGTTTTTCCGACCTGTGCCGACAGCCGCGCGACGGACTCGAAACCACACTGGACGCCGCCGGAGCCGGGGAGACCGACCGCGAGACGTTCTTCGAACGCTTCCGGGAGCTCACTGGGGACGGCAGCGTCGAGGAGTGACGCGCTCACCCCGACAGTCCTAACTACGCCCTGTTCGTACCGGGCTACATGACTACAGAGGACGCACAGGCGGCCGCCGGGACCGCCGAGGGACAAGGCCCTGTCGAGATCGACCCCGAGATGGCCCGGCATCTGGAGAACAAGCGCGAGGAACTGTTCGAGAAGTTTGGCATCCCAGACGAGTTCCCGCCCGAGGTGCTGGAGGAAGCAGAGGAGCGTACACAGAACGTCCAGACCGAAATCGAGGACGAGGTCGACGAACGCCGAGACCTCCGGGAGATGACCACCTGGACGACCGATCCTATCGACGCGCAAGACTTCGACGATGCCATCTCCATCGAAGAGCGCGAGGACGAAATCGTCCTCTGGGTCCACATCGCCGATGTGACCCACTACGTCAACCCCGACACGAAGATGTGGGAGCAGGCCGTCGAGCGCGGGAACACGGTGTATCTTCCGGCATACACTGTCCACATGCTGCCGCCCGTCCTCGCCGAGACGGTGTGTTCACTGGTCCCCAACGAGGACCGTCTGGCCCACACCGTCGAGATGCACCTTGACAAGGAGACCCTCGGCTACGAGGAGATCAACATCTACAAGTCCGTCATCCGCTCGGACGCCCGACTGACCTACACCGAGGCCGAGCGCCTGCTGGACGAGCCTGAGAGCGCAGCTGACGTGCTGGAAGACCAAAGTGTCGACCTCGCAGAGAAGACCGAACGCGTCTGGAAGCTGGCCGACCGGATGCACGAGCAACGCAAGGAGGAGGGGTCGCTCGTTCTCAACCCCGCTCGTGACCGCGCCCACACCATCATTGAGGAGTGTATGCTCAAGGCCAACAAGGCCGTCACACACGAGTTGATGTGGAACCGCGGCGTCGAAGCGATGTACCGCGTCCACCCCCAGCCAAGCCCCGACGAGTGGGACGAGGCGCTAGTCGAGATTCAGGAGCTCGACGGGGTCTCAATCCCCGGCGACGCGTGGGACGACCCGCGGAAGGCCGTCAACGCGACGCTCGAACAGGCCCCTGGTCGGCAACTCGACAAGATTCAGTGGGCCGTGATGAAGGTGATGCCACGCGCGAAGTACATGAACGACCCGTTCGGCGGCCACCACGCCCTGAACTTCGAGATTTACGGCCACTTCACCTCGCCGATCCGGCGGCTCTCTGACCTTATCAACCACTGGATCGTCTACACCAACGACGTGCCAGAGGACCTGATCGCACTGTGTGACCGGGCCAGCGACCGGCAGAAGGATGCCGAGCAATGCGAGCGAGAGTACAAGGACTTCCTGCAGGAGATTGGACTCGACCCATCCGCGGTCAACAACCGCGGCATCGAAGTGGTAGAAGACTCCGACGATGAGGACGCCGAGGCCGACGACGCCGACGTCACAGACTCGACGGCCGAATAGCACCGGTCAACAGGAAGACCTTTTGAAAGTCCGTTCAGCACTGTCTATATGTGCCCTCCAGCACCTGCAATCGTCACCGAGAGGTTGACGAAGCGCTACAGCGACACGACAGCAGTCGAGGATCTCGACCTGACAGTCCCCCGCGGGAGCGTCTTCGGCTTTCTCGGCCCGAACGGTGCGGGAAAGACCTCGACAATCCGCATTCTGACCACATTGACGAATCCCACGAGCGGCACCGCCCGGGTCGCGGGTGAATCAGTCACCGACCGTGCCGCAGTGGTCGAGCACATCGGGTTCCTGCCCGAAGAGCCACCGCTGTACGACGAACTCACTGGCCGCGAGCAACTGGAGTACGTCGCCGGCCTGCGTGGCACCGAGGACTGGGACCGCGTGGAGTCGTTGCTCGACCGGTTCGATCTCGACGCGGACGCCGACCGGCGCGTCGAGACGTACTCGAAGGGAATGAAACAGAAACTCGGGCTCGTCCAGGCGCTCCTGCACGAGCCTGATGTCCTCTTCCTTGACGAGCCGACCTCGGGGCTAGACCCGCGGGCGGCCCGGACGGTGCGTGACACCATCAGCGAGGTCGCAGCCGCGGACACGACTGTCTTCCTCTCGACACATATCCTCCCCGTCGTCGAAGAGCTGGCCGACACCGTTGGCGTCCTCTACGATGGCGACCTGGTCGCGAAGGGATCGCCGGCCGAACTGACCGACAGCGTTGAGACGGGGAGCACGCTCGAAGACGTGTTCCTCGACGTGACCAGCGAACACCCGGGAGAACGATGAGACGGCCGAACGGACGACGAACGCGCCTGATTGCACGGACGGAACTCCGTCGCACCTGGCGGAAGCTCAAGGGAACGACACGCGGGACGCTCATACTGCTTGGCGGCGGATCGGCCGTCGTCGCCTACAGCCTCGCCATCGGTGCAGCGGCCTTTTTCGCCGGTGGGCTTCTCTTCGAAGGGAGCCCGCATACCATCAGACTCGCGACGACGGCGGGTATCGTTGCCCTGCTCGGACTTGTCGGCTTCGTGACGCTCCAGCACACCGTGAAATCGGCTGGAGAGCCCGACGCCGCCGATGGACTGCTGGCGACCGTTCCGTACGAGGACGTGGTGGCCGGATACCTCGCCGCCGAATTCGGTCGCGTGGTAGCCGCTCTTACCATCCCGCTGCTAGCACTGACTGTTGGTCTCGGTACCGGAGCCAACACCCATATCGCAGCCGTGGCTCTTGTCGGCGCAGTCGTGTTCGGAGCACTCGGAACGATCCTCGGCTTCGGGCTGGGGTTAGTGACGAAACTGGTTGCGAACCGCTCTTCCTTTGTTGCCAGTCACCGTGCAAGCGTCGGGACTGTCGTCTCGCTCACCCTCCCACTGGGCTGGGTCGCCATGACAACCGTTCCGTCGATACAGTTCCGCGTGCTTGAACTGGCGACACAGTCTCCGCTAGCCTGGCCTGCCGACGTGGTTTTGCTCGCGCTGGGAAGCGGCGGGAACCCGGTCACTGCCGTCGTCTCGGCTGTCGGACTTCTCGGATCGCTCCCGGTCGGCGTCGTCGCGTGCCTCTGGCTAGCTGGGCAGACCTGGTACGCTGATCCAGTCCAGCCTGACCACGAGTTCGATGCTGACGAGCAAACCATCTCGGACCGTATACTTGCGGGACGAGTTCCAACAGCGACCCGCGTAGTGGCACAGAAGTCCTGGCACCGGGCCAAGCGGGCCCCAGTCACCGTCCAGTTCGCGGTCATGCCGTTTTTCTTCCTGGTGTATCACCTCCAGATAGTCATTCTGGAGCGAGTCGTCCCGCCCACGCTGCCGCTGACGGCAGGGCTTGCCAGCGCCGCGGCGTTCGGTGCAGCGTTCTCGCTCAATCCACTGGGTGGTGAGGAGGGTGTCCTCCCGCTAACACTGACCGCAAACGTCTCTGGGCGAGCGTTTATTACGGGGCTCGTCCTCGCGGGCGCGCTCCCGGGCGTCGTGGTCACGACAGTGCTGGTCACCGGCCTCGGCGTCGCTGCCGGGACGCCACCAGTCACACTCGGTGCCGGACTCACGACCGCAGTGGCCGCGACCATCGCGGCCCCAGCAATCGCCGTCGGGACCGGCGTTATGTTCCCGAAATTCGAGTCCTCGTCCGTACAGGGCCGGGAAGTAGTCGTTCCAAGCGGGTGGGCCTTCGCGCTGTACTTCCTCGTCCTCGGGATGGTCGTCACACCGGGGAGCCTCACGTACCTGCTCGCCGTCCGTGACCTGTTCCCAGCACCGTTCGACGTGGCGTGGCTACTCGGCAGCGGTCTGCTAGCGACAGTGGCTCTCGCTGCCGCCGGCGCTGTTGCCGGGTTCCTCTATGCCGCCAACCGTGTGGCAACCTACAGACGTGACTAACAGACCGGCCTCGGGTCCAGTCCCATCGACTCCAGAGCCTCCGCGTACTCCGTATACGCCGCTTCGATAGCCGCGACCGCGGCCGATGCAGCTGTTTCGCGCTTGGATTCTGAGAGGGAGTCAAGTGCGTTCTTCCCGCGCTCCAGCGCGGCTGCGTCCGTCCGAATCTCGCGGAACGTATTGGCCCGTTGTTCGTCCGCCTCGTTGACGAAGAAGTTCACCACCTGCAGGTAGAACCGATCAGCCACAAGCGGTGCGGCGACGAGACCTGCACCGACGCGTCGTGCAGCGCCATCGACGGTTTCGAGATAGTTGATGAAGCCATCAGAATCACCGGTGCCTGCATCGATCCGTTCCGCCCGCTCGGCTGCAGCCGCGGCTGCCGCCTTGAACTGCGCCGCCACCGACTGGTCAGCTTCGTCGGCCCACTGGTCGAGAACCCTCGCGACCCCCGTCTCTCGGGTGGCCGCGGCTGTAAGCACTACCTCCGTCTCCAGTGTTGCCTCCGTTGCCGCGATGAGCGCCTTGTCCGACCCCAGTCGGTTACGCTCCGTCTCAGTCTGGTCGCGAACAGCATCGATAGTAGCACCAGCGTCCATACATTCGCTGGACGTGGCACAGGCTTGAATCCCCGCCCGATTTATGCGCCGGCGAGTACTACGGCCGGCATGGCCCAGGATTACCCTGACCCGCCGATTGACCCTCCATCGCTGTCGGCGACAGCGTTGCAGTCGAAACTGGACGCTGGCGAGCCGGTCCGGCTGCTCGACGTTCGCAACCGCGACGAATACGAGCAGTGGCGGATACGCGGCGAGTCGGTCACGGCGACACAACTCCCTTTCACGGAGTTCCTCCAAGCGAAAGTGACCGGTGAGGTAGACGATATCGTCGCCGAGGTGGCCGGCTCCGGACCGATCACCGTCGTCTGTGGCCGCGGCGAAGCCAGTGCCTTCGTCGCCGGACTGCTAACGGACCACGGGTTCGACGCCCGGAACCTCAGCGACGGGATGGAGGGCTGGGCGCGCCTGTACGTCGCCCGCGAAGTGCCCTGTGACGCCGCCACCGTTGTCCAGTACCAGCGACCGTCGTCCGGCTGTCTCGGCTACATGGTCGTCAGCGACGGCGAGGCCGCCGTCGTCGACCCACTGCAGTCGTTCACCGACCGCTACGTTGACGACGCCGCCGACCGCGACGCGACGCTCAGGTACGCAATCGACACACACGTCCACGCAGACCACATCAGCGGCGTCCGACGTCTCGCATCGGACACCGCCGCCAAACCCGTCCTCCCCGAACGATCCGTCGCCCGCGGCGTCACCGGCGACATGACCGAGCTGGCCGACGACGGGACCCTACAGGTGGGATCAGCCACGCTCCGTTCCCACCCGCTCCCCGGCCACACGACGGGCATGACCGGATTCACCGTCGGCGACGTGCTGCTGGCCGGCGACAGCCTCTTTCTCGACGGCGTCGCCCGGCCGGACCTCGAAGCCGGTGACGAGAGCGCCCTCGCCCGTGACCTCCACCGCACGCTGACTGAGCGTCTCAGCACCCTTCCGGACACCACGCTCGTCGCACCCGGCCACCGTAGCGACTCGACGACACCCGCGGCTTACGGCACGTTCACAGCGACGCTCGGCGACCTTCGCGATAGTCTTCCGGCCTTCGGGTTGGATCGCGAGGCATTCGTCGAGTACATCTGTGATGACATTCCCCCACGTCCAGCCAACTTCAAGCGAATTATCGCGATCAATCTGGGCACTGAGGCGGCCGATGATGACACCGCGTTCGAACTCGAACTCGGACCGAACAACTGCGCGGCCACGCCGATGGAGGCGGAGTGACGACGCACAGGCCGGACCCCAGTGCTCTTACAGCGATAGCCGCCTCCGGATCCGATCAAGCAGCGACTCCTCCTCATCCGGAACGGACTCGCCCACGACGTTCTCGTCCGGAAGAATGACAGTCCGCTCGCCGTCGTCCTCAACGTTGATGAGGTCATCCGCTTTGAGGGCCGACAGCGCGTCCTCTATGTGATCGATGTTCTCCCCCGTCCGCGACCGAAGTTCAAAGACGGTCATCCCCTCTTCCTGCCGGTCTGCGAGCGCGTCGAGCACCGCAACCTCCGTCTCGTCCCGGTCGCGATACTCCGGCTTCGCTCTCATACCTTTCTCTAAAACCGGATGGGTCTAATCTTTGTCCCTCGTCAGAGCCTGCGTCGGTAGATATCGGGACGTCGATTGCCCGGAGCGCTCCTGAATGCGGGTTTCTGCGTTGCGCGCCCTACTGATCGTCAGACGCGGCAGGGCCCTCTTCAATCGACCCGGCGTAGTGAGCGAGATAGATACGGCTAGACCACTCTCCCGTGTACGTTTTATATGCCCACCGATATCTGAGATACCCTGTCTCGAATAGCTCGCCATCGGGCGTGACAAGGATGACATTCACCGTATCGGGTATCCAGGTGTGGTCTCGGTCAGACTTCCCAGAATTCAGATACCTAGCATCCGCCAAGTATGAAAGTGCTATAGTTCGTCTGGTATCCACGTTACGGCTCTCATTCTGTGGGTTCTGAAGTTCTACCGTATATTTGTACGTCTTATTCTCAGGGTGGACAGACGATTCAATAACGCTAATATTAAGACTGGAGAGTGTATTTCTATTAACTGTGTCATATGTTACATATTTCTTTCGCCGTTCAGCATATTCATCAGTTTCAGTGGATTCAGTTTCTGTAGTGGTTTCTTCCGCGGTCACCGCTGGCGTAGCTGTTTGCTCGGGTGTCGTCATCTCTTCTGGAGTGGATGTGGAGGCCGGTGTAGCAACGGGGGTCGAGGTATCCACTTCACTCCCGGTCCCGAGGGTCGAACAGCCCGCAAATATAATCAGTAAAGAGATGCTGAACAGTGCGAAAATAGTCGTGGTCTTACTCATGGTTCTTGAGAGTCAGTAGTTGGATTCAAGATAGCGACAAATAGCAGTACAATCCCTGCGGCAACTGCAAGATAGTGGGGCTCAATTATTCCTTCAGTTTGGGTACGGACATTCATATCTGAAATTTAGTTGTTTTCTCGTTGTAAATTCCTGCTTTCCAAGAACAAAAGATTATAGGTTTTATACTCGGTCAAAAGATCCCATCAAATATCCCACCGAAAAAACCGCCCCCGTCATCATCATCTTCGTCGCTGCTAGACCCACTATCGTCGCTATTACTGCTAGACCCATCAGAAGAACTGTCACTGTCACCGGTAGAAGAACTCCGACTGGCAGGGTTGTAGCTGAAGTCATGGTCGCTGCCGAAATTGTCGTTATCCTTAACATTCCCATTATCGCCGCCGTCGTCATCATCCATATCATCGGAAACCCGTGGTGGTGTTGCGCCTCGATGGGCGGCTCCATCATTGGCATCATCATCGTCACTGCCGCCACTATCGTTATCACTACCACCATTGTCAGAACTACTACCGGAATCATCGCTGTTGTCGTTCCGATTATTATTGGTCCACTCTTCTTGCTTCTCCTGTTCTACTTCCTCTGCTTCCTGATTAATAACCTCTCTACTAAATACATCGCCACGACCGTCTCTGGAGAGTTTGTCCGCACTTTCCTCTGTAACAACCTTCGTCAATTCGCTATTGACGTACATCCAGACGCCGGGTTTGCCGTCAACGTCGACGACAGTGTCATCGATAGTCATCGATGATCCGGTGGTGCATCCCTTATGCTCGTTGTTGCTATTGTAGTAGTTTGACGTCCCACCCGGACAGCGGTTAGCACTAGGGACACCACCGCCACCGGACGAGTCGACCACCTGCACAGTCTGATTAGCCGTGGCGCGGTGACCGGCGGCATCGTAGACGACCGCACGGACCGACACCGAACCGGGACTGTCAAACGACTGAGAAACCGTCGCGGTTTCGCTGGTACCGGAAAGCTGCGTCTGGTCCTGCGTGCTACCGTTGAGTACCCAGGCGAACGTCCGGAGGGACGCGTTACCGGCAGTTGCAGTGGCTTGCAGGTTCTGCTCGGACCCAACGGGGACGGCTGCCGGTGCTGACAGCGAAACCGACGGTCCACTCGCGGACGACACCTTGACATGGAGCGTATCCGACCGTGTCGCGCCGGCGTCGTCGGTGACGACGAGCGTGACGTTGTACTGGCCGGTTTCACTCGGGGTGAACGTCGTCTGCACGCAGGTCGGACAGGTCGGTGTGCGAGTCGTACCATCGGGGGACTGAATCGACCACTCAACGCTGCTGATCGTCCCGTCCGGGTCGCGAGAGCCGTTGGCATCAAGGTGCACCGTTGTCCCTCGCTCGACCGACTGATCCAGTCCGGCATCGGCAAGTGGTGGATGGTTCCCGGTCGCAACCGCTGTTCCGCAGAGAACCGATAGGAGAGCGATGAGCGAGAGCAGTACGACCGTCGGCCGGCGCATTGCCAGATTGTAGAGATATGATGGGTTATAAAATTTCGTAAGCTCCTGTGGAAAATAAGTGGGCGTCCGCGAAATGTGTTCGGCCAGATCGAGAACTGGACGGACGAACGGACAGGGTTTAAGTACGCCACGGTGGCAAGTTCTGGCAATGGGTCTCAAATGTTCCGTCCTCGGGCACAAGTACGGTGAGACCACCGTCGAGCGCGAGCGCGAAGAGCAGGGTAGCGAAGTCGTCATCACCATTCAGGAACGGGAGACCTGTGAACGGTGTGGAAACACGCGCATCATCTCGGAGAACAAGGAGATAACAGCCATCGAGACTCCCTCAGAAATTGCGGGTGACCTCGTCGAGGAAGAGTCTGCACCGGAATCGGAGGCAGCCGAAACGGGACAGGCAGACGTAGACCGCGTCGAATCGGTCAGCGCGAGCGATGACGAGGTGGATGACTCGGACGGCTGGGACAGCGTGGACGATCCGGTTGGACACGAACCGACAGACGCGGAAGTCGATGTCGGTGTGGACGACGACTCATACGAGGAACCGGTCGACCCGTCGGCCGACGATGCCGAGATCATCGACGACAGCGACAAAGACGAGAGCGGCGATGTCGAACTGGACGAGCCCACGATGGCGGTCGACGTCGCGGACGCCGAAAGCGGTGAGCCGGTGACCGAAGACGAGACCGATCCCGACAAGGACGACGGGCTCATCCTCGGCGAGGAGGACGACGAGAAGACGATAAGTGACGAGCGCCAGCCCGGCGAGTGGCCGGAAGAGCCGGGTGACGACGGTGACGACTGGTCGCCGGAGACGATGCCCGTCGACAACGGCGCGGACGACGTATCGGACAGCGAGTCGACCGGCGAGAACACCGTGACGGTTCCTGAAGGGAAGTTCCGCTGTCCCGAGTGCGGGTTCACAACCGACGTGGAGTCGACCTCATTGCGAGCTGGTGACTTCTGTCCGGAGTGTCACAGGGGGTCACTTATTAACCGGCGCGACGAGTGAACGCAAAGGGTAAGACAGCCCCTCGCAAAAACTCGCCCATGCGAGAGTACAAGATGCGACGGGGCGAGCATCTCGAAGACCGCGTTCCGGACATGGAAGCGTTCGTTGAGGAGTATTTCGGTGAAGTCACCGATACTGAAGACTACGAGGGCAACGACCTGCTAGTAGTCGACGATCCCGACAACCCCGTGTTCGAACGGGTCGTCGCTGGCCGTGTCGAGTACGGCTCGAAAAAGGACAAGATCGCGCTGCACATCGACGAGCGCCCGGCAGAGGAGGTCATCGCCGAGGGTAACGTCGACGCAGCGGAGGAGGCCGTGTCGATCAAGAACGATTTCTTGGAGGAGGCGACCGACCGCGACGCGAAAGCGCGGCGCGACTCGCTGAAACGCTCGGTCGAGGACGACGCCGACGCACCGGACAACGTCTAACGCGCGGCTCGGTATTCCAGGGAGTTCCCTGTTTCTGAAACCGTCAGTACTTCGGAAACACTCAGACGGGAGGCAGCTAGTTGCCCAGACAGCAGTCAGAGCGCAGCAGATGCTACGGTATAGTCGTGTGGGTTCGGACTTTGTCTCCGTTGGCCTGTGACCTAGTAGCAGTGGTACCCAAGCGTTCTGTGTCCAATTATCACTGCACGTCAGACAGGCGTCACACATAAGTGCGTCTGTGGTATATATTCGCATACGCCACGCCCGGAGGCGCTCACAAGTATCCGGGTCACGAGTTACCCTCGTGTTGCCACGGAACCAAGTTCCGGGGCACTCTGTCATAGTTTGTCCGTCCGCCGGAGCGGACCCAATCCGGCATTCGAGCCGTGGCCGGGTCAGCCGACAAGTCTGTATTCCGTTTTATCAGTGTACTATCGACAGCGATGGTGACAACTGTCGGTCCGGTGGTAGTCGAGAAGGGAAGGAGAGAACCCTACTCAGCAAGCCCGTATCCGCGCTTGAACAGCAGGAAGTCGATTGACAGCACGACCACGGTCGTACCGGTCAATACAGCCAGCGACGTGTTCGGGTCGATTTCAGTAACGCCGATCATGCCGTAGCGCACGCCATTAACCATGTACACCATCGGATTGAGTAGTGAAACGTTCCGCCAGAACGCCGGCAGGACTTCGAGCGAATAGAATACCGCACCGAAGAAAACCAGCGGGCGGAGAATGAACTGATTCATCACCGTGAGATAGTCGAAATCGGTTGCCCACAGTCCACCGATTACCCCAAGCCCACCGAACAGTGTAGTGATTACCAGCAGGAATGCGACTAAGTACAGCGGATTAGCAACGGGGACAGAGGTGAATATCAGTCCTACCCCGACAATCAGTAGCGACGTGACAATCCCTCTAAGTGCGCTTGCCGAGACGTAGGCAGACACCATACTTCGGTTTGACATTGGAGAGGTTGTCACAGCCTGAATATATTCGTTCCATCTGCCGTGGAAAATGGTAAACGAAGCGTTCTCGAAACTGTCTGAGATAGCCCCGAGTACAACCAGCCCCGGCAGAACGAACTGGAGGTAGCTCACACCTGCGATTTCACCAATCCGACTCCCCAGTATCACGCCGAATACGGAGAAATACAGCGCGTTTGTGATAATCGGAGGCAGGAACGTGTTGTACGGGCGTCTAACGAAGCGTAGGATTTCCCTCCGAACCAGCGTAAGGAACTGGGTTGTGTTCTGGTTCATGCGGACACCTCCGCGTACTCACGGTCGTCGCGGGTCATGTCGACGAACACTTCTTCGAGCGACGCGCGGCGAATGTCCAGCGAGGTGACAGTGTGCCCCTTCGCTTCGAGTTCGCGCATGATGGCTGGCGCGGTCTTACTTCCGCCCATCGCGGTCACAGACAGCCCCTCGTCGGTCAGTTCGGTGTCAGTGATGCCCTCCACGTCGAGTCGCGGGACCGTTCGCGGCGTCTCGGCGAGTTCGAGGACGAGAGTGTCCGTGCCGCGGGCCATCAGGTCGTCGGGGGTCGCCACCTCTACTTTCCGCCCGTTGTCCATGATAGCGACCCGATCACAGAGGCGCTCGGCCTCTTCGATGTAGTGTGTCGTCAGCAGAATGGTCGTACCCCCGTCGTTCATCCGGTTGATAATCTCCCAGAGGTCGTGACGGAGCTGCACGTCGACCCCTGCTGTCGGCTCGTCGAGAATGAGCAGGTCCGGGTTCGAGACGAGTGCCCGCGCAAGGACGAATCGGCGTTTCATCCCGCCCGAGAGCCAGTCAAATCGGGTGTCGCGTTTGTCCCAGATGCCGACGGTCTTCAGCGCGTCCTCAGCACGGTCTCGGGCCTCGGCTCTCCCGATTCCGTGGTACCCTGCCTTGTGTTCGAGGACTTCAATGATCGGGAAGAACCGGTCGACGTTGAATTCCTGTGGTGCGACCCCGATACAGTCCCGTGCCTGTCGGTAGTCGTCTTCAACGTCAAAACCAAACACTTCAGCAGTTCCGTCGTCTTTGTGGACTAACCCGACCAGCGTGTTGATAAATGTCGTCTTGCCGGCTCCGTTCGGACCGAGCAACCCGAAGAACTCACCCTGCTCAACGGTCAGCTCCAGGTCATCGAGTGCCTGGACGTCGCCGTATTGCTTCTGTAACCCGCTGGCGTGTATCGCCGGTTCAGTCATTGCTGCTGTTAGCGTACCGACACCGAAAAACACATTGAAGCCCTGCAAACCGGCCGTTAGACAGATACGACGAGGAAAATCAAAGAGACAGACGTCTCTACCGGCCGAGCCGATCCCGGGAGATGCCGATGCCAGCCGGCGTGATGATGAGCTGGTCGTCATCCTTCTGGACGATGTCACCACCAACCTCGTTGGCAACCTGCTTGAGCTCGTCGCTGATATGTTCCATCGTCCGGTCCTGCGTGGAGTGGCGCGTGATGTCCGCGACGACCACGTCGCCGTCGTAGACCGCGTCTTTGATTTCGATGACATCCTGCTTGTCGCTGATACGGGCGATACGGACCTCGTGTTCGATCTCCGTCCCGTTCATCTCGAATTCATTGGCGTCCAGTTCGACGTAGTCCTCGGTGTTCCGTGAGGGGCCCGACTCTCCGAGAATCTTACTCATCAGTCCCATGTCACTGACGGCGTGCGCTACCCGTTTCAACTTTTCGTCCATCCGGTTTGTGGGTCCCCACGTTGCGTTCGGCTGTGGCAGCGGTTTGGTGCCACAGATAACCGTGCGTACGCAAATATTATTCAGCGACAGGGCGAACATCGACAGTGATCCGTATGCTCTCCACTGGTACGACCACCAGAGCAGTCGGTGGTGGCGTTCTCTATGCCGCTGTCGGAATGTTTCTTACGGCTGCCATCCCGCTGTACCTCTGGAGCCGCTTCGCGCTTGTCACGCCGGTGGTCGTGGCGGGCTGGCTGCTGGGGGATACAGTGTACGAGTGTGGCTGTACGGGACACATCTTCATCCGCTCTCGGCGTATCTCATCGTCTGGCCACTCCTGCTCGGGGTCGCCACTGGAGCCGGTGCAGTAGAAGCGGCAGTCAGAATCGCCCTGGACCGCGGCGTCGGCCCGCGCTACACCGAGAACTCGAACAGGTCGTCGCCGACGTGGTGGAGCGATTTGACGACTTTCCCGCTGTCGCCGACCATGTCGTCGCCGTCAGTCTGCGCGCGGCCCACGGCGAGGAACTTCCCATGGGATTCCTCGTTGATGACGATGAGATCGCCCTCGCTGATGTCGTCGTCAGCCTCGGTGATGCCCGGCCGCATGATGTCCGCGCCGTCCGAGACGAAGGAGACGGCTCCAGCGTCGACGGTCACGATATGCTTTTCTGGCGGGTACTGGTTGGCTCCCTGTACTGTCAGGAACGGTTCGCTGTCGAGATAGAGGACAAGCGGGTCGCCGTCAACGAGGACGACGTCCCAGTCGCTGTCGTCGAACTCGACCTTCTCGAAGCTGTCCGCGTCGAGCTCGACACCGAGGTTGTCCGACAGCGCCGTCGTGATGGTGTCGACCTCGTCCGAGCGGAGGTGGTGTCGCGACTTGACTTCCATGCTCGCGTCTCGTCGGCGACAGACGGTAAGCGTAACGAAGCATTCGAGTGGCGGAACGAACGCAGGTTTTTGTTCGCAGGTGCCAACAGATAGCGTATGCGAGTCGTCACACTCCTGCCCTCGGCGACGGAGATCGTTTACGCGCTTGGCGTCGCGCCGGTCGGTGTCTCACACGAGTGTGACCATCCACCGGCGGCCCGCGAGAAGCCAGCGGTCAACCGTTCGCGCGTCGACCCGGAGGCGTCGAGCGGCGAAATAAACGAGCAGGTCGCCGCTGCCGAGAAGGGCGATGGCGTCTACGCCATCGACCGCGAGACGCTCGCGGAACTGGACCCTGACCTCATTGTCACTCAAGGCGTCTGTGACGTCTGCGCCGTCGACCACGTCATCGTCGCTGAGGCCGTCGAGGAACTGGGTCTGGACGCCGACGTGCTGACCCTTGACGTGCATAGCCTCGATGACCTGTTCGAATCCATCCACAGGGTCGGCGCGGCGATCAAGCGCGACGACCGCGCCGCCGAACTCGTTGCGGACCTCCGTGACCGTGTCGCGGCGGTTCAAACGACAGCGGCGCGAGCCGAGACGCGGCCCCGTGTGGCGGTGCTAGACTGGCTGGACCCGGTGATGGTCGGCGGGCACTGGGTGCCCGAGATGGTTCGGACAGCGGGTGGTGTCTACGAGATGGAGGAGTCCGGCGCACACTCTCGCCCGCGAGAGTGGGAAGAAGTGCAAGCGTACGACCCTGAAGTACTGGTGGCCGCACCCTGTGGCTTCGACGTGGCACAGACCCGCGAGAACATCGCTGACCTGACCGAGCGCCCCGGCTTCGAGGATCTGACGGCGGTCCGGAACGGGCGCGCATACGTGATGGACGGCCACCACTACGTGAATCGGTCGGGGCCGCGGCTCGTGAATACGCTTGAGTTTCTGGCGGCGCTGTGTCACCCGGATCTGTTCGAGACGCCGCCGCGTGACGTCGTTCTGGAGCTGCCGGCGCTACAGGTGTAGACTGTTAGCGGGCGGGGAGAACCGTACGAACCGCTGAACCGACTTTTTCAGGCGCGTTCAAGATGCCGACGTGACCGACGCCAGCAAGTTCGACCAGCGTCGACTGGGCCATTGCATCGTCGACCGTCCGGCTGCTGTCCGTGAGGTGGGTCGGACTCTCCGAACCGGTTAGAAGCACTGTCGGTGCGTCGACTGTGATAGATTCGGGCAGCCCGTACTGCTCGACGGCCTGGCAATCGAACAGGTCAGACCGCCGCGGCGGCCAGGCCGACGTAGGTGTTCCCAACGACGACGACTGCGCCGATAGCGACGACGGACAGGAGCCAGGCCCGCCACAGCGGGACCCGCTCGACGACTTCACGACACTCCAGAAGGACGACGCCGACGTAGAGGGCGACAGCCATCTTCAGCGCAATCACGAGCAGCGGTTCGTGAATCAGTAGCGTCCGTATCCATGGGTTCGCTTCCAGCCCCGGTCCGGCGAAGCGGGCGGCAAACAGCGTCGACAGCGTGTCACCGAAACCCCAGACGAGCACCAGCGAAAACACCAGGTCAACGTAGCTGGGCTTCTGGAAGCGACCCAAGAGCGGGTGGGATACGTAGTCTGGTTGGACCATGAGGATCGATGACAAATATCATGGCTAGCCGCAGATAAAATTCGGGATCAAAGTATCAGAAGTGAGAACTAGTGGTCGACGATAGCTCCGGTCAGTCCTTGGCCAGCGAGCAGCGTCCCTCGTAGCTGGCGTCGGCGACGCTCGCGATAGCCGGGTCCTCACCGCAGATCGGGCAGTCGGGGTTAGCGGCGACGGGGACCTCCTCGAAAGACATCTTGGCGGCGTCGTAGGCAATCAGTCGGCCGTCCAGCGTCTCGCCGTAGTCCATGGCGAGTTTGACCACCTCGGTCGCCTGCATACAGCCGATAGTCCCCGGCAACACGCCGAGCACACCCGCGGTCGCACAGTCAGGCACAGTGCCCTCTGGTGGCGCTTCGGGAAACAGACAGCGGTAACACGGGCTATCGCCGGAGAACGTCGTCACCTGACCTTCGAACTGGAAAATCGCACCGTGAGAGAACGGGGTTCCCGAGAGCGTACAGGCGTCGTTGACCAGAAATCGCGTTTCGAAGTTATCGGAAGCGTCGACAACGATGTCGTAGTCGGCCACCAGATCCGGCACGTTCTCCCGCGTCAAGCGGCGTTCGTGGCGGTCAACAGTCACATCAGGGTTGAGTTCGGTGACAAACTCAGCGGCACTGTCGACTTTCGGCCGACCCACATCGTCATCGCTGTGGATGACCTGGCGCTGAAGGTTCGATCGCTCTACCACGTCGTCGTCGATGATGCCGATCCGCCCGACGCCCGCCGCTGCGAGATACTGGAGGACCGGCGAACCGAGCCCGCCGGCCCCAACGACCAGTACGTCGGTGTCGAGCAGTGCGGCCTGGCCCTCCGGCCCCACGTCGTTCATGATGATGTGCCGGGAATATCGGTCGAGCTGTTTGGGATCCAGATCCGGTCGCATAGCGAGGATTGGCGGTCCGGAGAAATAAACGGCGGGTACGAACAGCGATCGTGTTGGTGACGGAGTTGTGAGTGTGCACAGCTAGAAAGTCCTGTCTAGCTGTCTGAGTCCGCGATACCGCACTTGACATCCGCCCCATCCTGAAGGGCTGTCT
>JBDGPY010000095.1:0-18633 GCA_042219425.1 Haloarcula sp.
CCAGTAGCACTGTCTCACGGTCAGCGGTATCCAGGTAGCGTTGGCGTACCACTAGGCCGTCTGCTGTTGCTTCTAGTGGTCGTCCCATGATCGTCTCGTGTGCCAGCGCCGGCATCCCGCTCTGGCAGTGCTTTTTGCAGACATTCTCAGCTGACCAGGCATGAGCCTCTGACCGGTTTCGCGTGCGAGCGCGCGTGCGCGCGAAGCCCTGATAAGTCGCTGGCCCCTATATTCCGTGATGACACCACAGAGGCCATCCGCTGACGGCGAGCAGGCTGTCGATGCCCGGACGACCGAGTCTGACATGTCGGTCGACTACGAGACGGTGTCTGTTCCGGTGCTAGTCGTCGGCGCTGGCGCTGCTGGCGCGCGCACCGCTATCGGACTCGCCCAGAACGGTGTCGAGCCGCTGGTCATCGGCAAGCGCGATCACGGTGACGCACACACCACGTGGGCCGCCGGTGGAATCAACGCCTCGCTGGGGTCGCTTGACCCCGAAGACGACTGGGCGATCCACGCGGCGGACACGCTGGACGAGGGCCACTTCATCAACGATCCGAAAGCGGTCGAGCTGACGGCCAGGCACATGCCCGACCGCATCCGGGAACTCGACGACTGGGGAATGCCGTTTGACCGCACCGAAGACGGGAAGATCAACCAGCGGTACTTCGGTGCACAGTCGTTCCGCCGGACCTGCTTCGTTGGCGATCGGACGGGTGAGGCGATGCTCGATACGCTCGTCGAGAAGGCACAATCTCTCGACATCACGTACCGCGACAACGTGATGGTGACGCGGCTGCTCTCCGACGGGAACCGCGTCTACGGCGCGGCCGGCTACGACATGGCGAGTGGTGAGTTCGTCCTCTTCGAGTCGGACCACGTCGTGCTGGCTGCCGGTGGCTCTTCCGCGCTATACAACCGTCACTCCTCGCGCGACGAGGAGAACAACGGCGACGGGCCGGCCCTCGCGCTGGAAGCCGGTGCGTCTCTCATGGACATGGAGTTCGTCCAGTTCCACCCGACGGGGATGGTCGGTGACCGATACGGCGAGGACTGGGATGGCCGCCTCGTCACCGAGGCTGTCCGCGGTGAAGGCGGCCGGCTCCTCAACGCTGACGGTGAGCGGTTTATGGAGGAGTACTCGCCGGACCAGATGGAACTCGACGCCAGAGACGTGGTTGCCCGCGCCATTGCACAAGAGCTCAGAGAAGGGCGTGGCACGGAGAACGGCGGTGTCTATCTCGACATCTCGCACCGGGACGACGAGTACATCAAGTCCCGACTGCCGCGGATGTACGAGCGGTTCCAGGGCCTTGGCGTCGACATCACGGCGGAGCCGATGGAAGTCGCGCCGACTTCCCACTACTCGATGGGTGGCGTCGACATCGACTTTGCAACCGGCGAGACTGGCGTTGATGGACTGTACGGTGTAGGTGAGACCGTCGCAGGCGTCCACGGCGCGAACCGACTCGGCGGGAACTCCCTCGCCGAGACGGTCGCTATCGGTGCCCTCGTGGGCGACCACGTCGCTTCACAGGTCAAAGATGACGAGCGAGACAGCGACGGTCTGCCGGACGGCCAGCGCGCCGTCGCCGAGCGGGAGTTCCGGTCGCTGCAGAAGCTGGAGTCTGCTGACGGCGACGAGACGCCGGAAGAACTGCTCGATGATCTCGGCGACCTGCTGTGGGAGCACGCTGGTATCCTCCGCAACGCCGAGTCGATATCAGACGGACTCACAAAGCTACAGGCGCTTCGTGAGCGGACGGCGAATCTCGGCATTGATGGCGACCGTACCAGCCTCTCGTTCGAACTTGCTGTCGACCTCTCGTTCACCCTCACAGTTGCCGAGGGGCTGCTGCGGAGCGCACACAAACGGGAGGAGTCCCGCGGTGCGCACTACCGCATTGACGCGCCCGACGTGGACCCGGACTGGCAGCGGAACATCCTCATTACCCGCGACGACACTGGGTTCGAACTGACGACCCGCGGCATCGCCGAGCCGAGCGAGGCTGTCAGCGAGGCGGTGGATGTCGGGTACGAACTCGACTACCACCACCTCGAATAATCGCCGGTCCCTAACGGGTCCCGCATGCTGTTGATTGTTCAGTCTCTGTACGCACAGTGGAAGCCCGCGACCTGCTGGTAGAACGCTGGAATGACATCCGTCCGGAGGTCCGCGTCCGGGTCGTCAGCGAACTCCTGACGCGTGAACTCCCGAGCGTCTTCGATAGCCGCCTCGACGTGCGGCGGGACGCCTGGTTCGTCAATCGTTCCGATGTACGCCCAGATGAACGCCGCTTCGAGCGTGTCGAAGAACTCCGGCGTGGGTTCGAATACTGGTTCACCATCCACCGCAATCCGGTTGTACGTCCGACTGATGAGGACGCTGCCGTCGTCAAGACCGTGGTCAGCGAAGGACTCCGTTGTGGTGCACTCGTCGTCCGTCTCGTGGCCTCGTGTGGTATCTGCTGTCATACTAGAGCAGTGTACGGGTAACTAAAAGTAACCGTCCCGAGTGTGTTCATTTGCTACACATCCCGTCCGGTTTTATCAGCGGTCAAGGCGAATACCCCGAGGCGATTCACCTGAGTGGCGAGACGGTGCCGAGATTCAAGACGCTCCCAGTTCACTGTATATCTACCGTGGCACCGACCCGACGAGACATCCTTGTCCAGAGCGGTGCGTCCATCGGTAGCCTCACTGCTTTCTCGGGCTGTCTGCGTGACACTGCTGACGTACGTGTGTCGTGTCCACTGTCAGTCCCGACTGACGAGTCGCTTCGAATCGGGTTCCTCGGCGACGTGATGCTGGGACGGAGCGTTGACGAGCGCTGGCGGTCGGACCCGAGCGGCCCAACAGCTGTCTGGGGGTCGATGCTCGACCACTTGCAGTCACTCGACGGACTGGTTGCCAATCTCGAATGCTGTGTCTCGGACCGCGGCGAACCACGGCCCGGTCGCACATTCCACTTCCGTGCGACACCGGAGTGGGCCGTGTCGGCGCTGCAACGCGCCGGTGTGTCCTGTGCTGGACTGGCGAACAACCATCTGCTTGATTTTGGACCAGCGGCGCTCACCGACACGTCCGCTCACCTCCGCGCGGCGGGGATTGCCTCGACGGGGGCCGGGAGGAACAGGGCTGCTGCGTTCGAGCCTGCGCTGTTCGACATCGGCCCACTCTCTATCGCTGTCGTCGCCGTCACCGACCAGTCGCCGAGCTACGCCGCCGACAGCGACAACCCTGGGACGGCCTACGCCCCGCTGGACCCGACGCACGCGCTGACTCGCCGACGCGTCGGGAGTGCGCTGGCGGCGGCCCGTGACGCCGATCCGGACCTGCTCGTCGTCACCGCCCACTGGGGGCCGAACTGGGTGACCGAACCCGGCGAGACACAGCAGTCCTTTGCCCGCTGGCTGGTGGACAACGGGGCCGACGTCGTCCACGGCCACAGTGCCCATGTCATCCAGGGAATCGAAGTGTACCGCGGCCGCCCTATCATGTACGACACCGGTAACTTCGTCGACGACTACGCGGTCAAGGACGGGTACCGCAACGACCGGAGCTTCCTGTTCGAACTGCAAATCGAGGGCGGGACGCTGGCCGCGCTCGAACTCACTCCGGTCGAAAACGCCTACACGCAGGTCAGTCGCGCCGACGAGGCAGTGGCGGAGTGGCTCCGGGACTGGATGCGAGATCGATCTCGGCCGTTCGACACGCAAACCGAGCGGGATGGAGCGGGCCTCCGTATCCCGGTTTCGTGTAGCGCGTAGCGGACCGGAAACTCGGGTCCGCCGTCATCCGGGATTTTGGGACCAGACGTCAGTATTCGGCTGTGTAGTGTCGCCATCATTGCGTCAACAACGAGGCCGCCGTACGTCCAGAACTCACGGTACTGTCCGGGCTCGTTTTCCGCAACGAACGATCCCGATTCGGGAGCTGGGAACTCCCGCCAGGAGACGTCGATCCGACTGGATTCCAGTCAGTCGACCACGGCCGGGTCGGGCTCTGACCTGTACACTGTCATCGGGACCTTCGACCGGGCGAGCCGGTCGAGGAGTTCATGCACCGTCATCGGACTGGAGGTCAGCTACTGCCCTCCGTCATGTGGTTTCCCATCCGCGTATCGTCGAAATCAGTTCGGTCGCCGAGGGCGGCAGCGACGCTATCTGGACCGTCTGCTCGTCGGTGTCGTACACGACGATATCCGCGGCTGCGAGTGCGGGAAGATGCTGATGGTAGAGGGCTGACCGCATCTGGTCCCAGTTGTCGCCGTCGCTCTCTTCCCAGGCCGGCGACTGTCCCACGACCACGTCAACGAGTTCACCGACCGCTGCCGTGTCGTGTTCAAGGAGGTACGAGACGATCATTCGGCGCGGTTCGGCCGAGAGAACTTCTAAGAGGGAATCGAGCTGTTCGGAGGGGAGACGGTTGCCACTTACTACCACCTTGCGGTTCTGCTGCTGGACCATACTGGCTGGTCAACTCCCGGCCTATTAATGTCACTGTGAGGGGAATTATCGTAGGCGTGACGGAATCCATTTACGTGCTAGCGCCGTCCATACCGTATGAACTACGAAGCCGCTCTCCAGCGTGCGTACGACGTGTTACCTGATCAGCCAAGGGAAGACAGCGAACGGCTCTTGATTCCGGATCCTGAGGGGCAGACCGACGGTGCGTTCACGCGCCTGACGAACCTGGAAGCAATCGCGGATGCTGTCTCACGGGACGCACAGCACCTCCACCGAGCCATCCAGCGCGAGTTCGGGACCAACGGCCAGTTCGACGGCGGCGAGGCCCGCTACAACGGATCGTTCGACACTGCGGATTTTGAAGCCGCTGTGGACGCCTACGTCACCGAGTACGTCACCTGTTCCGAGTGTGGCCTGCCCGACACTGTTCTCAAAAACGAGGACGGCGTCGACATGCTACGCTGTCAGGCCTGCGGTGCGTTCCGTCCGGTCGCCAAGGGCGCGAGTTCGAGCACCCAACAGGACCGACCCACGCTCGAAGAGGGTGAGACGTACGAGGTCAAGATCACCGGAACCGGCCGCGAAGGGGACGGCGTCGCCGAGAAAGGGAAGTACACAATCTTCGTCTCCGGTGCGCGCGAAGGGCAAGTCGTCGAGGCGTACATTGAAAGTATCAGCGGCACGCTGGCGTTCGGTCGAGTCGCATAACTCCGACTCTTCTCTGCCACAACGCAGCTACCGTTCTCCGTGCTCCCAGAGACCAGTCGAGAGGTATCGTTCGCCGGTGTCCGGAAGCACGGCGACGACCGTCTCACCAGGGTTGTCGCGGGCGTAGGCTGTCGCCGCGTGCAACGCCGCACCAGATGAGATACCGACCATGAGTCCTTCTTTGCTTGCGAGCCTGTGGACCGCGTCGGTGGCGTCGCTCTTGCTCGCGGTCCGGACCTCATCGACGAGTTCTCGGCGGAGAATCTCCGGAACGAACCCAGGTCCGATTCCCTGGATGTCATGACTGTCCGGGTCATCCTCGGAGAGCAGCGTCGACTGTTCCGGCTCGACAGCGACCGAGGTGAGGTCCGCGCCGACTTCCTCCTCGATATACTCCGAGATGCCGGTTATCGTTCCGCCGGTCCCGACGCCGGCGACGACCGCGTCCACGTCGCCGTCGGTGTTCGACCAGATCTCCGGACCGGTCGTCTCGCGGTGGGCCCGCGGATTCGCCTCGTTCTCGAACTGCCGGGCACGAACAGTGTCAGGAGTAGCCGCCAGTTCATTCGCTCGTTCGATTGCGCCGCTCATCCCGTCGTCGGCTGGCGTGAGTTCGAGGGTAGCACCGAGTCCCGACAGCAACTGCCGCCGCTCTTCGCTCATCGATTCGGGCATGGTCAGTACGCAGTCGTATCCTCGCGCAGCGCAAACGGCGGCCAGCCCGATGCCGGTGTTGCCGCTGGTCGCTTCGACGATGGTCCCGCTATCGGAGAGATCGCCGGACTCAGCGGCCGCTTCGACCATGTACAGCGCGATGCGGTCCTTGACGGAGTAGGGGTTTGCCGCTTCGACCTTCCCGAGCAGATTGTCTGCAAAAGTGTCGAGACAGACCAGCGGCGTGTCGCCGATGAGTTCAGTCACGCTGGACGCGACAGTACCGCCATCGTCTCGCTGGGCGTACGACTGCATACACCGGGAGAAGGCAATAGGTGACCGTAACCGCACACCCAGAATACTGCGGGGTTGGATACATTCACTCGGTTTCGAGTCTCCGGAATTTTATGTATATCCAGTACAACTTTCCCCTTGATGCCCGAAATAACCGTCTCTGAGGGCCTGTACCGGCAGCTCTCCGCCGACGAAAACCAGGTTGACGAAGACACGCTCTGGAAGATGCTGTACCAGTTCAAGCGCCAGCACGCACCCAGCGAGTAACGCCACCGTCCCCGTCGTCACTGTCCGATTGGTTCGATGATTTCCGGAGAGTCGTTACCGGGACTGTTGACTGCCGTCGAAACCGGGTAGGTTCGCATGTCCCCGCCGTACGAGTCCAGCAGTGACGACACGTCGTCGTTGCCGCGCAGCCACGTCGACTCTTCCGACGGGTTGAGGATGACGGCCATCCGATGGTGGAGATCCGCTACGGCTTCGTTGGGTTCGGTAGTAACGATTGTGAACGATTCGACGACATCGTCCTCACCGCCGTCCCCGCCGCTACTTGCTCCGAACTCACCCAGCCCAGTCTGGCGCTGTGGTGGCTCCCACCGCTCGTAGAGCCCGGCCATCGCAAACAGGTTGTCGTCCGGGAGCGCCACGCGGTAGGGTTGTTTCCCCCCACTGCTGTCTCGCGCGTTCGCTGCCTGACCGTCCGCGGTCCTTTGCTCTGTCCGCTCCACCCACTCGTAGAACCCATCAGCAGGGACCAGACAGCGGCGAGATTCGTAGGCATCGGCGAAGGAACGCTTCTCGGCCAGCGTTTCGGCGCGAGCGTTGATATGGCCGTGGTCCGTTCGGTTGTCGGCCCACGACGGAATCAGTCCCCACTCCATCCGCTGAATCGTGTCGGGCGACTCGCTGGTGATGACCGGCAGGTCCTGACTCGGAGCGGCGTTGTACCGCGGCTCGAACTCGAAGTCAAACTCGGCGTCGAACCGCTCCTCGATGTCCTCTCGGGGCGCGAACAGACTGTAGCGGCCACACATGGGGGAAGCGAAGGGGTACCAGCGGATAAATCTAGCAGTAATGTGCTACCCGGGTGGCATCCGCGTCAAAAGAATCGCTCGAATATCCGTCCCCCAATGAGTATCGCGAGAGGAGTACCGACTAGCACCACAATCGCCACGAGAAACTCGCTGAGACTTCCCGAGCCGACACCACCATATTGGAACAGCATTCGCACCTGGCTGTGGGTTGGGCATTTATGTCAGACTGACATATCTTTTCTGCTGGCTGTCTCGGTTCGCAGTTTCGCCTACGAGGAGCCACACGCTGTCTCCGCCCGCGAGTTTAAATTGTATCACGCCCAACCACTCTACAGATGACCACAGACCCCTCGTTCAGTATTCCGGCCCATCCCCAGCGGCGCTTCCCGCACGGGAGCGGGGTCGAATACGAGGGCGGGACGGAGTTTCGACTCACATCGGAATCCGAACCGGCGACGCCGGATCTCGCCGACACCGTCGTCGATATCCTCACCGGTGGCCCGTACCGCTACGGCGACTTCCACGACCTGCCGATGCCGCTGTGGCTGGTCCGCGACGAGGAGACGACCGACGTGTTCCGTGTCGCCGTGCGCGACGGGACGGTCCGGTTGCACGTCCTCCCGACGACGGAATCAGACGGGCTGCGGCGGTTCTTCGAGCGGCTCTGTGACGCCGATGCTGACCGGACATGGTCAGTCCAGTGCCACGTCGATGGCCGGTGAGCGTCCGACGGTAACCTGTGACCGTCCCGGCTGGGACCCAAACCGTCTTACACACCTGTCTCCATATCTCCGCCATGACCGTCTCACGTGAAGTCGAGCTGGAGGGCCACATCATCGACTCCGGGATGATGCAGTCCTGTTTCGGCATCATCATGGACATGGGCGGCTCGTTCTCCGTCCAGGAGTTCGATATCGGCCGCCACAAGGATGAGAAGTCGTACGCCCGATTGCTCGTTGAGGCTGACGACCCGAACGAGCTACAGTCGATTATCCACGAACTGCACCAGCACGGGGTCAACCCCTCGGACCCGAAAGACGCCACGCTCGTCCCCGCTCCCGACGACCAGGTCGTCCCACATGGCTTCTACTCGACGACGAATCACCCGACGTTTATCCGCCACGACGGCGAGTGGATCGAAGTCGAGGACATCGAGATGGACTGTGCGGTGGTCGTCGAAGATGGTGAGGAACACGCGGAACCGAGGGCCTACACCAAGGTTCTGAACGGAATCGAGGAGGGCGACCTAGTCGTCACCGACGAAACCGGCATCAAGGTACAGCCCCCGGAGCGGCCGCGTGACTCCGGCGGTGCCTTCGGATTCATGCAAGGGGGTGTCTCCTCGGAGCGCCCGTCGGAGTCGACCATCCGCAAGATCGCAAACGCCATCGAGGAGACAAAAAAGGAGGGGGGCAAGGTGCTCGCGGTCTGTGGCCCGGCGCTCATCCACTCCGGCGCACGCGAGGCCCTCGCCCGCCTCGTCCGAGAGGGCTATGTCGACATGCTGTCGGCCGGAAACGGCTTCGCCGTCCACGACATCGAGAGAGACATCTACGGCACCTCGCTGGGCATGGACACCGAGAGTCTGGACCATCCACGACACGGCCACAAACACCACATCTACACCATCAGTGAGGTCATCCGCGAGGGCGGCATCGAGGAGGCAGTTGACTCCGGAACTATCGAGTCCGGCGTGATGTACGAGTGTGTCGACAACGACCGGCCGTTCGTCCTCGCGGGGTCTATCCGCGACGACGGTCCGCTTCCGGACACCATCACCGACGCCGTTGAGGCCCAGAACGCCATCCGCAAGCAGGCTCACGAGGCCGATATGGTGTTGATGCTCTCGACACTATTGCACTCGGTCGCCGTTGGGAACTGCCTCCCCTCGACGACGCGGGTCGTCTGTGTCGACATCAACCCTGCGACGGTCACTCAACTGCTCGACCGTGGCTCCGCGCAGGCAGTCGGGATGGTCACCGATATTGGGACGTTCGTACCGATCCTGACTGAGCAATTGCTGGACGAGGAATAGGCCGACCACGAGCGAAGCGAGTGGTTCGAGTGCGCTCAGAGAGCGTGACTCAAACCAGACCAAAAAGTGGATTGTGGGCGTTCGTACCGATTCTGTTGGACCAGTTTCGCGGCGTGATAGAAGCTAATACAATAGCCAGAGTCGACTGGCTCAGATAGCGGCCCATGCCAGCACGACGACCACAGCGCCGACGACAGTCGACGCCACAGCATGAGTCCGCAGTTCGTCGAGCAAGTCATGTGAGTGTTCGTGCAGCGAGCAAACCTCATCGATTTCGCTGCCGGCCTCGCAGTTCGGCAGGAAGTCCATCGCGACGTGGAGAAAGATGCCTGCAGCGAAGCCGAAAATGATGGCGTTGAGGAGCGCTGATTCCGGCACCGGGAGGAGCGCGGACGGGATCGCCGTCAGTCCGACGCCGGTCGCGGGGAGCAACAGTGCAGTGGCGGACTTGTCGTTCCGGCCCAGACGGCGGGCGGCGGCGTAGCCAGCCGGACCCTTGTGCGAGACAATGGCAAGTCCGAGCAGGATGCCGAGATCCGGCATTGAGGCGTAGACGAGGCCGATGACAAGGCCCGCCGAGAGGGCGTGGGCGGCGATGGCGACCGTTGTCATATCAAAGGTAGTCTCGATGTGGGTCAGCCGGTGGCCGATGGTGTGGGTGGCATAGCCCGTGACCAGTCCCACAGCGATGCCGACACCGCCGATGCGGGCCGTACCGGCCTGGCCGCCCAGCCCCATCGCCTGTGGGACCAGGAACATCGCCGCCGAGGTCACCATCGCCCCGCTGGCGAGGCCGTAGCCCCACACAAGCCGGTAGGGGTTCGTCTCGTCGGCGTGCGCCCCGAGCCACGCACCGAGCCCCATTGCCACGAATGCGACCCAGGAGATGGTCAGCACCTTAGATGCGCCCCCCGTGACGGCAACACCGGACAGAACCACCAACACGACGACGCTCGCGATGCCGACAGGCGATATGCGCCCTGGATTATTAAACAAAGCTCCAGTGTTAATACTCATTAGCTACTATCACTAGTCAGTTACCAATAAATGCATCGGTGGCGGTCACCGTGTTGCAGACCGGTAGTCTCCCCAGTCGAGAACGGTCCCGTCCAGCGCCGACGCATCCGCATCACGGAGGGCCCAGAGCACCATTTCGGCAACCGTTTCGGGGTCGCGACCACTGCCACCCGAGAGATCCGTCGAAACCTGTCCGGGATCGATGGCACCAACTGGGATATCGAGGTCGGCGGCGAATCCACGGGCAACAGCCTCTGCAGCGGCTTTCGAGACCGCGTAGGAGCCGTATCCGGGAACCCCCTTGCGTGCGACCGCGCCCGTCGGGACGACGATCCGAGCATCCGATGCGAAGTGCGGAATCGCCTCACGTATCGTCGCGAACACGCCGCGGGCGTTCGTCCGTAGGTGGTCATCGAATGCGGCGTAGGATTCCTCCGTCAGTGGCGTCTCGCCGGCAGCCCCGTGGTAGACCCCGGCGTTGGCGACGATGTACTGTATCGGTCCGTTGCCCTCACGGGTTGCGGTTTCGACCAGTCGCTCGACGTCGTACTCGTCGCGAACGTCGGTTCTGACTGCTGTCACAGTCCCCCCGTTATCGCGGATGTCGGCCGCCACTGCGTCCAGCGCCTCGGCGTCGCGGGCACAGATGACCGTATGCGCGCCGGCATCCGCGACCGCATGCGCTATCTGCTCGCCGATGCCTCTGCTTGCACCTGTGACGACGGCCGTCGCGTCGTCCATCTCTGTGACCATAGCGGTGATATCCAGGCCAGCCACAAGGTCGTTGCTCCCAACTTCCCTGATTCCGTATGGCTGTCTGTGACATACCGATGCAGTTTGGCTGCCCATTTATTGCTGTTCCAGCCCTCCCCTAGAGATGATGAGTGACCTGTCAGGGGAGGATGTGACTGTCGTCGGCGGCGGCATCGGCGGACTCTCCGCTGCGTGCTATCTGGCGGACGCAGGTGCCGATGTTCGCCTGCTGGAAAAAAATGAGCAGCTTGGGGGCCGGGCCTCCCGGCTGGAGGCCGAGGGCTTCCGGTTCGACATGGGGCCGTCCTGGTATCTGATGCCCGACGTATTCAGGCGGTTTTTCGCATACTTCGGTAAGGAGCCGAGCGATTACTACGACCTCCAGCGGCTCGACCCACACTACCGTATCTTCTTCAAAGACGGTGATCAGATCGACGTGACCGGGAACAACGACGAGATGCGCGAGAAGTTCGAGGCGTACGAGCCCGGCGCTGGCGAGGCCTTCGGGGAGTATCTCGCGACAAGCGAACGCCACTACGAGACGGCGATGAACAAGTTCGTCTACGAGGACCGGTCACAGTTGCGTGACTGGATCGACCTCGACGTGATGACCGCCGCGCCGGTCGGGCTCCAGCTTGTCAGCTCGATGCAGAGCCACGTCGAGGACTACTTCGAGCATCCGAAGCTCCAGCAGATAATGCAGTACACGCTCGTGTTCCTCGGCGGGTCGCCACGGACAACGCCAGCGCTGTACAATATGATGAGCCACGTGGATTTCAATCTCGGCGTCTACTACCCTGACGGCGGCGTCGGGGCCGTCGTCGACGGGTTCGTCGAACTCGGCGAGGAACTCGGCGTCACATACCAGACCGACGCCGAAGTCGATGAAATCGCCCGCCGAAAGGAGGGGTTCCTCGTCGAGACGGTCCACGGAAACACGACACATCCCGACGAGGTGGTCGTCAACGCCGACTACGCCCACGCCGAGCGGGAACTCCTGCCCGACCACGAGCGCCAGTACGACGACGACTACTGGGACGACAAGACCTACGCGCCGTCGGCCTTCCTGATGTACATGGGCGTTGAGGGCGACGTCGAGCCGCTGAAACACCACACGCTCGTCCTGCCGACGGACTGGGACCCGCACTTCGATGACATCTTTGAGGACCCAGCGTGGCCCGACGACCCCGCGTACTATCTCTGTGTCCCGTCGAAGACTGACGACAGCGTGGCCCCAGAGGGCCACGCGAACCTGTTCGTGCTGGTCCCCATCGCGCCGGGCCTGCACGACGGCGACGAGATGCGCGAGGAGTACCGCGAGAAGATTCTGGCCGACATCGCCAACAATACTGGCGTCGACCTGCGTGACCGCATCGTCTACGAGAAGCAGTTCGCCGTCTCCGACTTCGGCGAGCGGTACAACGCTACCGAGGGGACCGCGCTCGGTCTTGCCCACACACTCCGCCAGACCGCTCTGTTGCGGCCCAACAACCGCTCGACGGCCGTCGACGGGCTCTACTTCACAGGGTCGTTCACGACGCCTGGCATCGGCGTGCCGATGTGTCTCATCAGCGGCGAACACACTGCACAGGCGCTCATCGAGGATACCGCCTGAGTAATGCCCGAGATTCCGACCGACCGAATCGAAGCCGCCATTCCACCGGAGGAGACGCTGGTTGGGTATCTCCTGCGCCTCTCTCGGCCGCGCTTCTGGCTCTATCTCGGCGGCCCGGTCATCGTCGGCGTCAGCTACGCAGCCAACGGCCCGAATGAACTGTTTTCGCCGCTGGCTATCGCGCTGTTCCTGTATTTCACGCTGCCAGCGAACGTGTTCCTCTACGGCGTCAACGACATCTTCGACGCCGATGTGGACGAGCACAACCCGAAGAAAGACGAGGGACGGGAAGTGAGCTACCGCGGTGACAGCGTCGTCACGGCCATTGTCGCCGGCAGTGGTGTCCTTGCGCTGCCGCTCGTCTTTCGTCTCCCGGTGCTGGGTGTCGTTGCCCTGCTTGCCTGGATTGCGCTCTCGGTGGAGTACTCCGCCCCGCCGTTGCGGTTCAAGACGACGCCGTTCCTCGACTCTATCTCGAACGGGCTGTACATCCTGCCTGGCGTCATTGCCTACGCCGCCATTGAGGGCGTCGCCCCGCCAGCGACGGCGGTCAGCGGTGCATGGCTCTGGGCGATGGGGATGCACACCTTCTCCGCAATTCCTGACATCGAACCCGACCGCGAGGCAGGAATCCGGACAACGGCGACGTTTCTGGGCGAGTCAAACACCTACTACTACTGCGTGATGTGCTGGCTCATGGCCGCATTCGTGTTCACGTACACACACTGGGTATTCGGCCTCCTCCTGCTCATCTACCCTGCGCTGGTGTTTGGAATCCTCGGAATCGGCGTCGACATCAACGAAGCGTACTGGTGGTATCCCGCGATCAACACGGTCGTCGGCATGGTGTTCACGCTCATCGCACTGTGGGTGATGCTGTATGGGTGACAGCAGGAGCGGGATGCTAGCGGCGGTGACCGTTCCGGATACACGTGCAGAGGCGACCACACAGTTCGACGCGTTCGTCACCGAGAATCGATTCACGATTGCAGTCGTCTTTCCAGTTGTCGGCGCGGTTACGTTGCTCGCCAGCGCCGAGGGACTGCTGCCTGACCCGCTCGCGTTCAATCCCTACTTCGTCCTGTTTGGAACGTTCGTGATGCGACTCCCTCTCGTAGCCGGGGTGTTCCCGCTCCTTGATCGACGGGCCGGTGTAGCGCTGGTCGCGCTCACGGCGTACTCCTACGGCATCGAACTCCTCGGCGTCCGGACTGGCTGGCCCTACGGTGAGTTTACGTACGGTGTCGATCTCGGCCCGATGCTGCTGGGCGAAGTCCCGTTCGGGCTCCCGGTGTTCTTCTTCCCGCTGGTCCTGAACGCATATCTGCTCGTCCTGCTGTTACTGGGTAACCGGGCGGAGTCGACCGCAGTCCGACTGCTGGTGACGCTGGCGACGGTCATGCTCACTGACCTCGTGCTTGACCCCGGTGCGGTCGTCATCGGCTTCTGGATCTACGATGTGACGCAGTTCTACGGCGTCCCGTGGCAGAACTACGCGGGCTGGTTGCTCTCTGGCTCGGTCGCTGTCCTGCTGTTCGATCTTGGCTTCGACCGCGCGGGGCTCCGCCAGCGACTGCGTGACTGCTCCTTTATGCTCGATGACCTGGTGAGCTTCGTCCTGCTGTGGGGCGGTATCAACTTCTTCTACGCGAACTGGATTCCGGTCGGTCTGGCCGCGCTGCTGGGAGCTGGCCTGCTCTGGACGGACCGCTTTGACTTTGACCTCTCGGAAACAAGGCTCGGGAGTGCTGTCTGGCGGTGACGGTCCCGGGGATTGTTGTCGCTTCAGGTTCGGTGTTTTCCGGAGTGGCTGTATTCCTCCGTATCTGAACGGTAGCGTCGAAAACCCACACTGTCGCTGTTCGATCAGCCGAACGGGCGGGACTTTCTGGCTGTTCGGACCCTTCTCCATCACAGTAGCCGCCACTGCGGTTATCATACTGTCGGCTGTAACTTCGTGAAGATATTCGGCACTTCGGGGTGCCGAAATCCTGCATGGGCTTACAGCCGACAGTATCAGCCTCCACAGTTACTGGCCGTCAATGACTGCACTGTTCTCGCTGCAGGAACTCCGCGAGGACGACCGTTCCGAACCGTGCGATGGTCTCTCCGATGTGTCAGTACTCTTGTGAGGGTTGCGACGGTCATTTCGAAAGAATTCGGGGGTGCCGAATATCTTTGCGAACGTACAGCCGGCAGTATGAGTCGTCGTTTCAGACTTTGTCGAGGTCGAGGTCGACGGCGTACCAGTCGAGGACGAGCAGGAAGGTTGCACCGACGACGGCGGCGGCCACGAACGCAAGCAGGACATCAGTCGAGAACACGACCTCACTCCGAACTTCCACGACAGGGGCTCGTAGTGCGCCGACGACGAGGGCAACGAGGAAGGATAGGGTCGCCCGACGGTTGTAGTCCAGTGCGCGACGGACCCCACGAGCAATGGTGAACAGACCGACCAGCCCCCCAAGGATGAACGTCACGACTGGGACAGCAGTGGTCGTCACCTCGTTGGTTGTTCCGCCGGTAGCAAGCGCGATGAGCGAATCGACAAATTTGCTGAGTGCGGTCGCCATCTTGTCATACTGGCCGAGAATGATGAGCAATAGCGAGCCCGAGATTCCCGGCAAAATCATTGCGCTGACGCCGACCATCCCCGCGATGAAAATGAGCACGAGGTTGCCGCTGCCACCGGAGGTGCCGGAGACGCCGGAGACGCCGGAGACGAAGAATGCGAGTAGAAATCCGGCAATTCCGGCCCCTATCTGAGACGGTGTCTCGACGGTGAGACTACGGATCAACACTGCGGCGGAGGCGGCGATAAGCCCAAAGAAAAAGCCAAAGAGGAGCACCGGTGTCTCTTGGCTGGCGATGTGGACGATTCGCGTCACGACCACGACAGCACTAGCGACACCCGCGACCAGCGAAATGAGGAACCAGATGTCGACTTCGATAAGTTCCGCAAACGCACGCCGAACAGAGACACCGCCGTCAAGCGGTGTCAGTGCAAGCAGGAACCGAACGATTCGGTCGGGCGTGACGGCGGTGATTGCGGCGATGAGGCGCTCGTAGACTCCAGCGATGAGCGCAATTGTGCCACCGGAGACTCCGGGGACACCGTCCGCACTCCCCATACAGAGGCCGATGAGAAACGTTCGAATCCACGTACGAAGCGGGGGAACCGAGCCCCAAATCGTGGGCAAGTCACTCCGTTCCCGCTCGGGAGGGGTAGTCATCACTGAACGGTTCCAGCATCACGCTCAAATCCCTTGTGGAGTCCCGTCGCACTGGACGGTCGGCCATACCACAGGACTGTGACCACGTTATCAACCGCTAACCCTTCTGTTCTAGCGTAAGTACGCCGTTTTGGAGTGTCTGGGCCGCACCAGCGGCCGGTAGTTCGATATCAAACTCTGTCTGGAGTTGCGGGGCGTCGACAGCGATGACCGCCTCTGTTCCGATAATGTCGACTGTCACGTGGACGTCGCTGACCTGTAGCAAATTGAGGTCGACGGCAACCGTCCAGCCGTCGTCGTGGTCGGTACGTGAAACATGAAGCGGCGACCGGGCAGTTTGTGCGTCCATCCGTCACCTGTGTGTGGGTTACACACATATAGGTCCCCGTTCGGTGCGTGCCAACTGAAAATTGAACCGGCGAACAGTACGGTCTCTGTCGTCACATCGGTCCCACTGATGTGGGCGATCCGAGGCAAACGGGCCTGTCCGCGACACCTGCAGGATTCCCCAGCAACAGAACCGTTTTATTCCCCATCCGTGAACTCCAATCCATGACACACGAGGAACTTGCGACCGCGAGTGATCTGCTCGAATCGGCGGCCAACGACACTGAGAGTGACGACGCGCGCGACCGACTCTCCGACCTGGCCGAACAACTCGATACACTTGCGACGGACGAGCACGGACCCGACCACGGTCGCCTCGCCCGCATCCAGTCGGCGCTCAACGATCTCGGTAGCGGTGACGCCGCCGACGTCGAAACAACGCTCGACGAGGCTGACGACTACATCAACGAGTATCGGTCGGACCTCGAAGGCGTCTGAGACACACGGCTCCAGACGTCCTCTCCGTTCATTGCCGCGCGAATCGATGACGCCCCTGCAGCGACGTGTGTTACGACTCGGACGCGGTCTCCGTCTCGGCCGGCTTGATGCGGTGGACCGTATCGTTGTCCTCGCCGGGCGCGTCCAGTCGGTACGTAACCTTGCGCGGCTCTGTACCGTCGGCGTAAGGGCTCTTGGCACTGCGTGAAATGCTGTCGGTATCGCCCGGCTCCAGTTCCCCGTCGAACCGACCGACAGGCGCGTAGGCAATGCGCGGACCGACTCGATTGAGTGCGATGACGTATCGGCCGGACACGTCTCCCGTATTCGTGACGGTGATCTCCAGCGTTGGAGCGTCGCTCTCGTCGACGCGCACCGGTCCGTCAAGCGTGACATCGAACGACGGAAGCGGGGCTTCGAGCCTGGTACGAACCGGTTCCGGCGGCACCCACTCGTCGTCTGGCCACGTCACTCGGGCGTCGGTCGAAGTACCGATCTCCGGCAGGTCGAAGACGAGTGGTCCACCGGTCTCGGTGAAGCGGCGTCCCCACTCACCATTCCGGTAGAGGCCGTTCTCGAACTCGCTGGGCTTGTACGCTGTCCCGTCGAAACGGAACGCGAACGTGGATCGGTCCAGCGGTGTGCCCTCGACAGTCGCGTTGAGGACGAGATACTGCCCACTGGTGGTCGCGACACTGAGAGAGTCGTCATTGGGAAGCACAACGGCGGGTGTCACAGCGGCGTCGGTGATCTCGGCCTGTGCCGAGGCCGCTGTTTCGGCGGACGTCCCGATAGCGTCCGGGGACGGAACCGGCGTCACCGCGTCAGAACTCTCAGACGGACGCTGACAGCCAGCCCCGGATACGAGCGCCCCACAGAGTTCCAGCAGTCGACGGCGTCGCATGGCCGTACTTTCCGCCTGCCCCGGTAAGTGTCTTCAGATAACTTCAATTCAGTTTTGACGCAACTGCGAGACGGGGGCGAACTGAGATCGGTGTCGACCCGGCACAGGGAGATAGTAAGTGAATGATAATTTAGAAGAAAGGATATTATATATCAAGGTACTGCTGGTGGAATATCTGTCAGAAGGAAAAGCTCTTTGGCAACACCAGTACATCAGTTCAAATGAAAGACATGTGCAGGGGATCATGGTCGGAGGTCTTCCTCCGAGGTGATATTAATGAGTAAGTCAAGTGAGGGCCGAACGGCTCCGAAATCGATGCGACACAAACAGGTCCTGGACGTAGCGGCAGACAATCCCGAGGCGTCGGTTGAGGACCTCGCTGCCAAAGTCCCAAGCGCAACGGCCGAACTCGTCGAGCGAGTGCTCGAAGAGTACGGTGATCCGGCGAGCGAGAACGAGAGTCCGGAGCCAGAGGAACCAACGATGGAAGACGAAACGTCGGAAAGTGACCAGACAGCGAGTCAACCGGCAACCGGGGAACAGGCGTATCCGGATCCGTCGGACCTCTCTGCGGCGGAGCGTGAAACGATTCGGGCTATCAACGAGCACCCGACAGCGTCCCAGCGAGACCTCGCAGACGAACTGGGCGTTACTGCTTCGACAGTGAGCAACCGCGTCAACGGCATCGACGGGTTCGACTGGGCGAACCGCGAGCAGTTCGCAAAGGCCGTTCTCGGTGAACGCGACACCGACTCGCCCGAGGCAACGCCAGCCACATCCGAAATGAGTGAAGTCGCCGCGTCCTTCCAGTCGACTGTTGACGAACTCGCCACGCAGATATCGGACCTCGAAGGGCGCATGGAGACCATCGCGGACGGGAGCGGTGCAACACATGCACAGGTGTTTCAGGACCCGGAACTCGTCCACAAGGTCGTGCACGCGTGCATGCATTCCGAGAACATCACCGAAGAAGAAGAGCTCCGGATTCTGGAGTCGTTACTCTAGTTGTACTCCCGCCACCGATGGCCGCAGTCCTGGCACTTGAAGAACCGCGTCGGCGGTTCGTCGGCCGATCCGGTCTGTTTGATAGTG
>JBDGPY010000125.1:0-18520 GCA_042219425.1 Haloarcula sp.
ACGTCGGAACGCTCGTCCTTCGCGGGAAGGGCGGGATTCTCTCGCTGAATCAAGATAGACAGCGATTTAGGCCGTTAACAGCTATCGATGGCTATGACAGACGGCGCGTGGGTTTCGTTGTTCTCCGGCGGTAAAGACTCCTCGTGGGCGCTGTACCGGGCACTGGAACGGGGATATCCCGTCGAGCGACTGGTGACGGTCCACCCGGAGGGTGACTCCTACATGTATCACGTTCCGGCGACCCGACTGGCCAGCCTGGCGGCCGAGAGCATCGGTATCCCGCTTGTCGAAGTGGAACCTGACGATCTCGACGCCGACGACGTGTCGGATGCCGGCGTGCAGGGTGACGCCGAACTCGAACCGCTGGAGGCCGCATTGCGGGAACTCGACGCTGAACTGGACGGCGGAATCGGTGGTGTCACTGCCGGTGCAGTCGAGAGCGAATACCAGACCACTCGTATCGAATCGATGGCCGAACGCCTCGAAGCCAACGTGTTTGCCCCGCTCTGGCAGGAGGAACCGCGCGACCTCGCTGACGCAATGCTCGACGCTGGCTTCGAGATACAGATTATCCGCGTGGCTGCCTACGGCCTCGACGAGTCCTGGCTTGGCCGGACGCTTGATTCTGCCGCGCTCGACGAACTGGAAGCACTCAACGAGGAGTATGGTGTCCACATTCTTGGCGAAGGCGGCGAGTTCGAGACGCTCGTCACTGATGGACCACACATGGACAGCCCCATCGAACTAGCGTACACGACAGAGTGGGACGGGAGCCGCGGAACGCTACAAATCGAGGACGCGCAGCTAGGGTAACCGAGCAGTCTGATTTCTAAGGTGTACGTCAGTCGCCGCTGCTCAACTCCGTGTGTGCGCCGATGAGCGCGCCGGCTAACTCCAAACTCTCGACCTGGGTATCGTGGTCGATGATGGACTCGCGAATGTCCGAATCGACGATGGTGGTGTTTGGGAACACGATGGACCGGTCGATGCTGGAGTCGACGATTTCAGCCCCCGGGAGGACGTGGACGTTCTCACCGAGCGTGGTATTCTTGACGGTCGCATCCGTAGCGATGTGGTTCTCTCCGTCGAGTCCCCAGGCAACGGCTTCGAGGTAGCTCTCGGGCGTGCCGATGTCGTACCACGCGTCGTCGAAGGTGAACGCTCGGACGGGGCCATCGTCGACGAGCCACTGGATAAACCAGCCGGGCTCGTCGGGGTTGTTCCCCGCGGAGAGATACTCGTCGAAGCGGATCGAACCGGCCGGGAACGCGTAGCAGGCGATGGATACGAGCGTGCTGTTGGGATCGTCGGGCTTCTCCTGGAAGTTTGTTATCTCATCGCCAGCAAGTTCAATGAGCCCATAGGACTTCGCCTTCTCTCGCGATCCCACGTCGTAGGCCGCAAGCGTCGGGTCGTCGTACTGCTCGAAGTAGTCGATGAACTCGGCGATGTCGAAGCTGATGAGGTTGTCGCCGGCGATGACGAGCAGGTCCTCGTCGCCGAGTCCCTCCCGGTCAATCAGCTGGGCGAGCGCACCGACAACACCGAACTTCTCGTCTTCATCGGCGGTTTCCTCGACTGTGAGCGACGGCTTCTCGAAGCTGCTCGCGGAGATGTGGTCCCGGAAATCGTCGGCAAAGCGCTGGTTCGTACTGACGAACACGTCGGTAATGCGATTGTCCTCCTCTAACTCGCCGAGAATCTGGTCGATGACAGTCATGTCACCGACAGGGAGCAACATCTTCGGCCGGTTCTTGGTGACGGGCCATAATCGCGTTGCGTACCCCCCTGCAAGAACAATTGCTTTCATGTCCGAATTGAGACAATCAGACTACAAGTCATTTTTCATCGATTGGACCGCGCCACTTATCCTCGCCCCACAGTATCTCCCCGTATGACCGAGGAGGCCGATGGACAGGACGACGCTGCACCACAGACGCCCGACGCGAACCTCACCGAGAAAATCAACCAGACGACCGTCGATCAGCGGATTTCGAAACTGGAAGCGTCCTACGGTGACGTCCCGGTCAGTGAGGAAACCTTCGAGCTGTCGCCGGACGAATATGCGGATGTCTTCACCGCGACGCGTGGGACCGGCTACTCCGGGAACAGCGTCGTGTTCGTCGTTCGGGATGGGACCGACTTCCCGGAGCTGAGCGACCAAATCCCCGACCCTGCGGCCGAGGACACCCGTGACCGCGTCCTGCTCGTGTTGGGCCGCGGTGCGGACATGTGGGCGCTCCCGGGTGGCGGAGAAGGCGACGAGTATGAGTCGATTCAGGGGACCGCCGTTCGCCGCGTCCACGAACAGACCGGTATCCGCTGTACTATCACCGGCGTCGAGGAGGTTGTCCACTCGAAATACTATCCGGATACTGAGGCAGAGGGCTCAGTGCACACGCTAGACGTCTACCTCCGGGCGGAGTACAAGAAAGGGGCTCTCGACGTGGACGAATCGGAACTCGTCGGCGCGGCGTGGTTCGCAGAGCCGCCCGAACGACTGACTACGGGCGCACAGGAGCGCTTTGGAGCCTTTCTTGACGATAGCGAGTAAGCGGCACTAGCGGATAGTGGAACGTGAGTCGCCTGTTACCTGCTCGCCCTACAGCCGTCGGCGAATCAGTGTTCGACGAGTTCCACGAGGACGCCACCGGTCGTACTCGGATGGAGAAACGCCACGTCGTGGCCCCACGCGCCCGGCCGTGGCTCCTCGTCTATCAGGTCGATACCGCAGTCGCTGACCGTCTCTAGCGTGGCCGCGATGTCCTCGGTTTCCAGCGCGACGTGATGGATGCCGGGACCGTTGCTGTCGAGATACCGGGCGATGGCTCCGTCAGCGTCCGGATGGGGCTCTAGTAGTTCGAAGTAGCCGTTGCCCATGTCAAGAAACGTCACCTGAAGACCGTCGAACGTCTCCTCGTGGACGACTGGTGTGTCGAAGGCAGTCGCGAACAGTTCTGCGAGCGGGTCGGCGTCGTCGGTGGCGATACCGGCGTGGTCGAAACGCATAGGGGACCGTACATCGGGACGGCATATAGTTCTGGGAGCACATAGACCGGAACAGCGGAGGAATACACCCCCGCCCTACAGCGACGACCCGGGCTGGTACTCGCCGAACACGTCTCGAAGGACGTCACAAACCTCGCCGGTCGTCGCGTACACTTTCACGGCGTCGATGATGTAGGGCATGACGTTCTCGTCACCCTCGGCGGCTTCCCGGAGCGCGTCGAGTTTGGCCTCGACCGCCTCGTCGTCACGCTCCTCACGGACGGCCGCGACGTTGTCCTGCTGTGCCTGCTCGACCGCTTCGTCGACCTCCTCAATGTCCTGTTCACCCTCTTCTTCGACCTGATACTCGTTGACACCGACGATGATGCGCTCGCCGTCTTCCTGTTCGCGCTGGCGCTCGAAGGCCACATCCTGAATCTGTCGCTGGACCCACTGTGACTCGATTGAGCGACGCATCCCACCGCGCTCGTCGACCTCCTCGATGAGCGAGCGGGCCTCGGCTTCGAGTTCGTCGGTCAGCGATTCGACGTAGTAGCTCCCGGCCAGCGGATCGATAGTGTCCGCGGCCCCGGACTCGTGAGCGAGTATCTGCTGGGTTCGCAGTGCGGTCCGGACAGACTCCTCGGTTGGCAGGCCGATAGCTTCGTCTTTGCCGTTGGTGTGGAGGCTCTGGGTTCCGCCCAGCACCGCCGCGAGCGCCTGGTAGGACACGCGGACGACGTTGTTCTCGATCTGCTGGGCTGTCAGCGTCGACCCGGCAGTCTGGGTGTGGAATTTCAGTTGCTTTGATTTGGGGTTGTCCGCGTCGAAGCGCTCGTCCATGATTTTCGCCCAGAGGCGACGTGCGGCCCGGAACTTCGCCACCTCCTCGAAGATGTTGTTGTAAGAAGCGAAAAAGAACGACAGTTGCGTGGCGAACTCGTCAACGTCCAGTCCGGCTTCGATAGCGGCCTCGACGTACTCGATGCCGTCGCCGAGTGTGAACGCGATCTCCTGGGCGGCCGTCGACCCGGCTTCCCGGATGTGATAGCCCGAGATAGAGATGGTGTTGAACTTCGGCGTCTCGGCGGCACAGAACTCGAAGATGTCGGTGATGAGCCGCATCGACGGCTCAGGTGGATAGATGAACGTGTTCCGGGCGATGTACTCCTTGAGCACGTCGTTCTGGATCGTTCCCCGAAGCGCCTCGCGGTCGACGCCCTGCTTGTCACCCACAGCGATGTACATCGCGAGCAGCACCGACGCGGGCGCGTTGATCGTCATGCTCGTCGACACTTCGTCTAGCGGGATGCCGTCGAACACTGTCTCCATATCGTCCAGCGAATCGATGGCGACGCCGGTCTTGCCCACCTCACCGGCGGCCATCGCGTGATCGGAGTCGTACCCCATCTGCGTGGGGAGGTCGAAGGCCATCGAGAGCCCGGTCTGGCCCTGATCGAGCAGATAGTTGAATCGCTCGTTGGTTTCGGACGCCGTCCCCATTCCGGCGTACTGGCGCATCGTCCAGAGCCGGCCCCGATATCCGGTCGGATACACGCCACGGGTGTACGGCTCCTGTCCGGGAAAGCCCAGGTCCTCCTCGTAGTCGAGGTCAGCCACGTCGGAAGGTGTGTACAGGCGGTCTACCTCGTGTCCACCCGTGTCTGTCGTGAACGTCTCCTTCCGCTCACCGAAGCGGTCGACAGTCGGCTGAACGTCTTCTTCCTCCCACTGAGCCTTGGACTCACGGATCCGTTCCAGCTCGTCGGGGTCAAACATGGGCAGACTGTCGGACTGCGGTGGCTTAAGGGTTCTCAAATACTTCACGATTGTTAATGTCCTCTTCACTCGGTTCGGTGACCGCGCCGTTCCGGGACGGGTTTATATCGTCGGTGTCTGACGGATACGTATGGCCATCGAACCGGGAGATGGTGTCACCATCGAATACGTCGGTCGCTTCGAGGACGGGGCAGTCTTCGACACATCACGCCTCGACGTCGCCAGAGAGCACGGGCTGGTTGAGTCACAGAACGTCGACGAGAGCGAGTACGCACCGCTGTCGTTTACCGTCGGTGCGGGGAAAATTATTGAGGGCCTCGACGAGGCGGTTGTCGGAATGTCGATCAGCGAGCAAGCCACCGTGACGGTTCCCCCGGCCGAAGCCTACGGGGAATTCAAGGACGACCGCATCCGCGAGTACGACCCCGAGACGTTCGAGGGGATGGTCGGCAACGAGCCCGAGGTCGGCCTCCACGTTGAGGCTGAGAACGGCCTCCACGGGGACGTGACTGCGGTCCGGGACGACGTTGTCGAAGTTGATTTCAATCACGAACTGTCCGGGAAGACGCTGGTGTTCGACATCGAACTCGTCGATACCTGGTAGCGGGACACGCGAGACGTCCCACAGTGGGAGCAGCGCGAGAGTCTCACTCAACGGCAGGTGGCCGACCGGAACCGCCATTCGCGGGATCACCGGTGCAGTGAACTAGGATGACAGAGCTCTCGACCAGTGTGAACGCTACTGCCGCACACGGAGATGTTTCCTCTACACTTTTGTAACCTGGATAGCAAGCGAGGGTATGGGAGAGGCAAACGACGTAGACTACGCAGATCTGCACGACCCTAACGCAGAGTACACAATGCGGGAACTCTCCGCGGAGACGATGGGCGTCACCGCCAAGCGCGGTGGCGGCCGCGACGTGGAGATTACCGACATCCAGACCACGATGGTTGACGGGAACTTCCCGTGGACCCTCGTTCGTATCTATACTGACGCAGGCATCGTCGGCACGGGCGAGGCCTACTGGGGCGCTGGCGTCCCGGAACTCATCGAGCGGATGAAGCCGTTCGTCATCGGCGAGAACCCGCTTGACATCGACCGCCTGTACGAGCATCTCATCCAGAAGATGAGCGGCGAGGGTAGCGTCGAAGGCGTCACCGTCACCGCCATCGCTGGCATCGAGGTCGCACTGCACGACGTCGCAGGCAAGATCCTCGAAGTGCCGGCCTACCAGCTGCTCGGTGGCAAGTACCGCGACGAGATGCGCGTCTACTGTGACTGTCACACCGAGGAAGAGGCCGACGCCGACGCCTGCGCTGCGGAGGCTCGCCGCGTCGTTGACGAACTGGGTTACGACGCCCTGAAGTTCGACCTTGACGTACCGAGCGGCCTAGAGAAAGACCGCGCGAACCGCCACCTCCGCCCGGGCGAAATCCGCCACAAAGCCGAAATCGTCGAGAAGGTCACTGAGGAAGTCAAAGACGAGGCTGACGTGGCATTCGACTGTCACTGGACGTTCTCGGGCAGCTCAGGCAAGCGGCTGGCCGACGCCATCGAGGAGTACGACGTCTGGTGGCTCGAAGATCCCGTTCCGCCGGAGAACCTCGAAGTGCAGGAGGAAGTCACGAAATCCACGACCACGCCGATCACCGTCGGCGAGAACCGCTACCGCGCCACCGAGGAGCGACGCCTCATCGAGAATCAGGCTGTCGACATGATCGCCCCGGACATGCCGAAGGTCGGCGGCATGCGCGAAACCCGGAAGGTCGCCGATGTGGCTAATCAGTACTACATCCCGGTTGCGATGCACAACGTCTCCTCGCCGGTCGCGACGATGGCCAGCGCCCACGTCGGGGCGTCGATCCCGAACTCGCTGGCTGTTGAGTATCACTCCTACGAACTCGGCTGGTGGGAGGATCTCGTCGAGGAGGACGTCATCGAGGACGGCTACATCGAGATCCCTGAAGAGCCCGGGCTCGGCCTGACGCTCGACCTCGACGCTGTCGCCGACCACGTGGTCGAGGGCGACACCGTCTTCGACGAGGCGTAAGGATCGTCACTCCCCAGGATTGGTGTTGACTGGGACGGAACCGGGCAGTCACCCGAAATCAGGCACGCGTACGCACTCACGCTGAATCGAACTCGACGTCGGTGACCTCAAAGCGGGCACCGCCGTCATTACTTTCTGTTACGGTTATCGACCAGCCGTGGGTGTCAGCGATTTCCTCGACGATTCGGAGTCCGAGCCCGGGGCCCGTCGCCAGCGAGTAGCCGCTCTCGAACACGTTGTCGCGCTCGTCCGCCGGAATTCCGACACCGTCGTCCGCGACATAGAATCCATCGTCAAGCTCACCGACTGTTATCGTCAGGTCGGCCGCTCCCCGCTCCCGGGACTGTGACAGCGAGCTCGTCACACGCTGTTCGCCGGTGCGGTCGTTCGTCTCAGTGTGTGGGGTCGAACCGTGTTCGACGCTGTTCCGAATGAGGTTCTCGAACAGTTGCCGAAATCGGCTCGGGTGCGCCCGGACCACGGCGTCCGTTTCTAGCGCCAGTGTCGCATCTCCGGTCTCGACGGTCTGCCAGCACTGCTCGACGACTGTCTGTAGTGGCACCGGCTCGCTGTCGAGCGCCGACTCGCCGTTCTGGGCCAGCGTCAGGAGGCCCTCAATGAGCTGTTCGATGCGGTGGTGGGCCCGCTCGACCGCATCGAGGTGATCGCTGTCGTGCTCCATCTGCGCCAGTTCGAGCCGGCCGCGGGCGACATCCAGCGGGCTTCGGAGGTCGTGACTGACGACGCTCGCGAACCCTTCGAGTCGCTCGTTCTGCCGTTCGAGGTCCTGCTTGCGGCCTTCGCGGGCGGAAATGTCCCGGCCGATACCGACCACGCCGCGGACCGGCCCGACGTCGGCCTCTATCCGGCCGCCCGTGAATTCGTACGGGATCGACGTCCCATCGGTGGTTAGCAAATCAGCTTCGAAAGACGCCTCGCCGGTCTCGAAGACAGTCTCAATGCCCCGGCGAACGGTTTCGCGGTCCGACGGCGCGAAAAGCTCTGCGGGAGCCATCGATTCGATTTCATCGTCAGAGTAGCCGGTGACCGCCGTTACGGTGTCGTTCCAGCGAGCGAGGTTGCTGTCCGCGTCGAGCGCATAGAACACGTCCGGCACTGAATCGACTAGCCAGTCGGGACCGTCTCTGTGTGTATCGAGCCACGGTTCGCGTCGCTTTCGCTCGGTGATATCGCGCGAGGCCCCAACGATCCTGGTGACCGTCCCGTCCTCGACAACCGGTTGCGCCTCGGCCCGCATCCAGCGCTGTTCGTCGTCCGGCCGGGTGATACGGAATTCGAGTTCGACCGACTCGCCGCCCGAAATCTGTTGCATCGCTTCGGTGACCCTGTCTTGATCCGCCGGATGAATCGCTGTCAGGAACTCCGCAGGGTTCGCTCGCAACTGCTCGACAGAGCGGCCGTAGAACTCTTCGTACGCTGAATTGACGAAGCGGATCTCGCTCCAGTCTCCGTCGAACACCCACAGCAGTTCGTTTGACTGCTCCGCCAGTTCGGTATGTCGCTGTCTGGTTCGGGTGACTTTTTCGACCGAACGGTGGCGTTCGACGAGCAGTCGGATCCGGTTGGCGAGGAGATTGGCGTTGCCGGCGTCTATTTCTTTTCTGAAAACATCGGTGACACCCTGTGAGACCGCGTCGCTAGCGACGGAATCCGACTCGGTCAGCAGGAGAACCGGTATATCGTTGCCAGCCTCACGAACCGCGTCGACGAACGCCAGACCGGCCGTGTCCGGTAGCTGGTCTGCGGTTACGATTCCGTCGATAGCGTTCGCTTCGAGGAGTTCGAGCGCGCTGCTGGCTCGGGCGGTCGTAGTCACTGTGAGCGAGTCCGTCTCCTGTGAGTCCGGGAATTCGACAGTCTCGTCGAGTAGTGGGGTGTCGTCTACCTGCAGTACGTGTATCGAATCTACTGGTCTGGACATGTCAACCGTATTGTGGTATTAGTAGCCGCGCCCCTTCTTGAAGATACGCCTGAATTAAAATATTACAGTCCATTTCCCTCCGAATATATGGCTACTCACCGAAACGGTCGGAAACCGTGCTACGGTCGATTTTGTCAGGTCCGCTCGTCGGCATCTCCTCGACGAACGCCATCTCGCGGGGGTGTTTGTACCGGGCCAGCCGCCCGTCAAGGAACTCTCGGAGGGAGTCGAGCGTCAGTGGGGCATCCGCGTTGTCTGTCGCGACGCCGGACACAGGTTCGATGACGGCCTTTCCGACCTGCCCCCACGTGTCGTCGGGGACCGGAATCACAACCACCTCGGCGACCGAGGGATGGTCGGCGATGGCATCCTCGACCGCCGCGGGATAGACGTTCTCGCCGCCGCTGACGAACATATGCTTCGTGCGCCCCTCGATGTAGTAGTACCCGTCCTCGTCGACGCGGGCGAGGTCGCCAGTGGACACCCAGCCCTCACTGAACGTTTCGGCCGTGGCTTCGGGATTGTCGAGGTAGCCCGTCGCGGCGTGGGGCGAGCGCAACTGCAGTTCGCCGACGGTTCCAGTGTCGACCGTCTCCCGTGACCCAGTGTCACCAGCCTCCGACATGTCGGGATCGACAACTCTGGCGTCGACGTGCAGTGCGGGCTTGCCGACCGAATCGGCTTTCTCACGGGCCCACTCCTCTGGCATCGCGAAGTTGTTGGGTCCGCACTCGGTGAGGCCGTACCCCTGTGAGAGGTTGACGCCGCGGTCCCACCACGCCTCCATCACACTCTTCCGGCAGGGACCGCCGCCGGACTTGGCGAACCGGAGCGTCGAGAGGTCCGTCTCCGTCCAGCGGTCGTGCTCCGTCATCATCCGGAGGATTGCCGGGACAGCGACGAGGATCGACCCGTTCTCCGCGTCGATAGTATCGAGCACGTCACCGGGGTCGAACTCGCGGGCGATGACCACTGTCCCGCCCATATGCCATAGCGGAACGGTGAGGACGTTCCAGCCACCGGTGTGGAACATCGGGAACACCATCGGTGTCACGTCGTCGTCCCGCAATCCCCAGGCCGTGATGGTGTTCAGGGAGTTCCAGATAATACCGCGATGGGTTATTTTCGTCTCTTTGGGCGTCCCCGTCGACCCGCCGGTGTGCAGGAGGAGGTGCGTGTCGCCAGGGGCCGGGGTCGCCGTCTCGACGGTTGAGTCGTCCTCGGGGAGGGCCGAAGCGTAGGGCGTGCTGTCGAGGGTGGAGACCGAGGACGCACTGTCGGAAGTCGTCTCAAGATGGAGGATCTGTGGATCAAGCTCGTTGGCTGTCTCCAGGGCGGTCGAGACAGTCTCGGCGAAGGGGGCTTCAACGACAAGGATATCCGGGTCGACTCGTGTGAGGAGTTCAGCCAGCTCTGGGGGCGCAAGCCGGTGTGACAGCGGAGCCAGTCGACACCCGGTCTTGCCGGTGGCGAAGAACAGGTCGACAAACGCGGGGCGGTTCCGCGAGACGACGGCGACAGTGCCGGAGGCCTCGTCATCCGTGCCGACGCCGTACTGCCGGAGCAGACGAGCGGTCCGGTTGGCCCGCTGGTCCAGTTTGGCGTAGGTGAACCGCTCGCCCGTCGTCGCATCCACCAGTCCCTCGCGGTCCGGCGTGAGCGCCGCCCGTCGCTCGCTCCAGGCACCGACCCACTCCTGTGGTGTGCCGGGGCCGATTTCAGACATCGTCGATGAACTCCCTGAGATGAGTGTTGACGCGCTCGTAGTCCTCGATAAAGAACAGGTGTGGGCCGCCGTGAACGGTGACGAAGTCGGCGTTTGGGAGGTCACGAGCCAGCAGTTCGCCGTTCTCGTACGGAACGACCCTGTCGTCGGTCCCGTGAATGACCAGCGACGGTTCCGATATCTCATCGAGACGGCTGGACACGTCGAACGCCTGGACTGCTGCTCCCTGCCAGTTGAGCGCCTGGTCACTGGCGTCACTGTCGATGCGCCAGTCGATGATGCGCTCGATGAGGTCCTCGTGTTCCGACATGAACCGGTCTGATACCGCTGGCTGCATCTTGTACCGCCGGAGTTCCCGCTCGTCGAGGTCCTCGGGAACGTTGAACATCCGCTGCTGTGTCTCCTCTGGGACGGGAGCGCCTTCAGAACCACCCGGTGAGGTACACATGAGCGTCAGCGACTGTGCCCGGTCGTACTCTATGGCGTACTGCTGGGCGATCATACCGCCCATGCTGGCACCGACGACGTGAGCGGACTCGACACCGGCGTCGGCAAGGACCGCCTCCAGATCACTGGCCATCTGTTCCATCGTGTATGGCCCCTCAGGTGTATCCGAGTCACCGGTGCCACGGTTGTCCCATACGATGGTCTGATACTCCTCGACAAGTGCTTCCTGCTGCCACAGCCACATCCAGCGGCCGTAGCCGATCCCTTCAACGAAAACGACGGTTTCGGCCTCTGGCGGCCCCTCGCGCTCGTATGCAATCGAGACGCCGTCGTTAGTTGCGTAGTTCATGTTCGGTGTTTCTGGTTGGATATGCTTCAAGTAGTCCGTTTCCGCGCTCATTGTGCTATTGCCTCCGTACTCGGTTGCGCTCTAGACCTGCGGTTTCGCTGTCGATACATCTCCGTGGGACAGCCAACGGAGTATCGGCCGTTCCACGTCCAGATTGTCGTCCGCTCAGGCGGTTTCACAGTTGCTCTGACGTGTTTTGTCATTCAGCACCACCCCATAGCTTCTCAGGAAGCGCCTCGGCGAACGTCCCGCCGATGCGCGCCCGGAGCGTCCCGAGTATCCCGTCGGGGACGTAGAGGACGAACAGGACGAACACGATACCGACGTAAAGGCTCGCGTGGCCGTTCAACAACAGGTCGATAAGCCCGCCAATGGTCGTGTTCCCGACGAGCGCCGTATCGAGCGTTCCCTGTCCGAGCAGCGCGCGGAGGTACGGCAACAGGCCGCCGCCCTGTCCGGCCTTCGAGAGGAACTCTCGCACCGTTTCGTCGAACAGATGGCCGTATAACGACCCGGCAAGCGTGCCGAATCCACCGATGATGCTCGCGAGCAGGGCGTCGCCGGTAACCAGGAAGTAAAACGAGTTCTCCGGGCTGGCCGAACGCCTGAACCCGGCGAACAGCCCCCCGGCGACGGCGGCGAAGAAGCCGCTGATGGCGAAGGCCCCGAGCTTGTAGAGGTACGTGTTGTAGCCGATTGCGATGGCGCGTTCCTCGTTCTCCCGAATGGCGATCATGACCCGGCCAAACGGGGAGTGGATGATGCGCTGCATCGCGAAGTAACACACGAGAACGACGAGACCGATCATGTAGTAGGACACTTCTGTCCCGGACAGCGTCGAACCCAGCAACGCCACTTCGTCGCCGGTGAGTACACCGATAGACAGGGATAGCTGGTCAATGCCAGGGACGCCAATCTGGAACCCTTCAGCGTGGGTCGGCCCGACCGCTGGTCCGTCCCGAGGGTTAGTCGCCACGTAGTCCCAGCCGCGGACGAACACGTACAGCACCTGTGCGAAACCGAGCGTAATCATCGCGAAGTAAACGCCCGACAGCCGGAACGAGACGAGGCCAACCAGAATCGCTAGCACGACGGCGAGCAGTCCTGCGACCACGAGCGACAGCATGAACGGCGTTCCGGGGCCAATCAGAGGGGCCTTCCCGTTGGCGATGAGAATGACCGTGTACGCACCGGTCCCGTAGAACACCGCGTGGCCGAAGGAGAGGTAGCCGGTGTAGCCGCTGATGAAGTCAAAGGAGATGGCAAAGAGGCCGAAGTAGAGGACGCCGACCATCGTCTCCACAGTTGGCAGGAGCATCTGCGTCTCGGCGCTGACCGGCGAGTTCAACAGCGTGTGATACACCGGCGGGTACAGCGCCAGCAGGGCGATGACGAGGATGTGGGCGGTGTGTTCCTGCAGATAGGCCCGCGGCCACCCTGTCTCGACGGTCGTCGCCGGGGGCTCGGACGCCGTGTCGGCGTCAGCCTCGGTTTCGGTGCTAATGGCCCCCCACCTCCTCGACGCCGAACAGTCCTTGCGGGCGGACGATGAGCGTCACCACGAGCACCAGAAACAGGACGAGCTCCGGCAACCCCGTGAACTCGATGACGTTCTGGAACCACCAGGTCGTCACCGCGTCGGCCATGCCGACGACCAGCGCGGCGACGACGGTGCCACGAAACGTCCCGAGACCGCCGACGATGACGACGATGAACGCCGGCAGCAGTGTCTCGGCCGCCAGCGGAACGCTCGCGCCCCACGTTGGGTCCCACATCAACAGCGTTCCGGCAGCCCCAGCCAGCCCGATACCGAGTGCGAAGACGACGGTGAACACCTGACGCACGTCGATGCCGAGCGCCGACGCCATCTCGGTGTCCTCGCTGCCCGCGCGGATGTACAGCCCGTACCGGGTCTTCGTCAGGAACGCCCAGATGCCGATGACAGTAATCATGCCGAGGAGGATCTGGAACAGCGCCATCCAGCCGACGCTGATGGGGCCGAGCGCGACCGGTTCCCGCAGGAGCTGGGGCTTGGTCGCCAGCGCGGCCTGCCAGTCCGACAGCGGCTGGAGGTCGTAGATACTCAGCACGATGCGGACGATCTCCTCGATGACGAGCGTCAGTCCGAAGGTCAGGAGGATCTGGTATATCGGCGGTCGGTCGTACAGCGGTCTAATGATGGTGGTTTCGAGCGCTCCGCCGAGTACCGTCAGCAGGGCGAACACGACGACGATAGCGACGAAGAACAGTCCGAGGCGCGTCACCGGGGCGGTTCCACTGGTGACCGTGACAACCAGCAGGAGGCCACCCAGATACGCCCCGACCATCGTCAGCGATCCGTGGGCAAAGTTCAACACGCCCATCAGGCCGAAAATCAGCGTGAGGCCGCTGGCAATCATCACGTACAGCGCCGATTTGGCGAGTCCGTTGATGATGACTCCGCCGAGTTCGCTGACTGTCAGGAACTCTGCGAGCGCTTCGACGATCATGCCGACAGATACCTCCTGAACCGTTCGTCGTCGGCCGTCACCGCTGCCGTCTCACCGTCGTCGACGACGCGTCCCTTGTCGAGGATGTAGAACCGGTCGGCCAGGTCAAGCGCCAGCGGGAGGTTCTGCTCGACCAGCAACATCGTCACGTCTTCGCTGGCTTTCGACAGCGCCTCGGCCACGTCCGCGACGATCTGTGGTGCGAGCCCCTCGCTCGGCTCATCGACCAGCAGCAGGTCGTTGTCGCCGACCAGTCCCCGGGCGATGGCGAGCATCTGCTGTTGCCCGCCCGATAGCGTGCCGGCGTCCTGCTCTCGCCGCTCTTCGAGTATCGGGAACGAGTCGAAGGCCAGACGGAGGCCATCGCCCACGTCGTCCGGGTCCGGAATCGCCGCCCGGAGGTTCTCTTCGACAGTGAGCTGGCTGAATATCCGGCGATCCTCGGGAATCCAGCCGAGTCCGCGGGAAGCGACTTCGTGCGTCTCCAGGCCGACCAATGACTCGTCGCGGTAGCTAATCGACCCCTCGCGGGGCGGCGTCAACTGGAGAATCGACCGGAGCGTCGTCGTCTTGCCGACGCCGTTACGGCCGGCCAGCGCGACTACTTCTCCGTTCTCGACCGAGAGGTCAACACCTTCGAGGATGTGGCTGTCACCGTAGTACGTGTGAACGCCGGAGAGTTCGAGCAGGCTCACGCGGGACCCTCCTCCGAGTCCGGTTCGGACGCGGCCGCTGTCGTGCCGTCGTCCAGACTGCCCGGTTCGTACCCGCCGAGATACGCCGACTGCACGTCAGGGTTGGCACGGACCTCAGACGGCGGGCCGTTGGCGATGACCGCGCCCTGATGGAGCACCACCACACGGTCGGAAACGCCCATCACGATATCCATGTTATGCTCGACCAGCAGGACCGGGTAGTCCTCGGCGACGCTCTCGATGAGGTCCCGAATCTCGCCGACGCTTTCCGAGGAGACGCCAGCGTTTGGCTCATCAAGCAGGAGGACCGCTGGGTCGCCGGCCAGCGCGATGGCGACTTCGAGCTTGCGCTTTGCGCCGTGGCTCAGCGTGCTTGCGAGGTCCTTGGCCCGGTTGGAGAGCCCGACTCGGTCGAGAATCTCGTATGCGCGCTCGGTGAACTCGTTGTAGTGATCGACGTTGCGCCGGAACGTTGTCGCGTCGTCGCTGTGGGCCTGCTCGGCCACCCGGACGTTCTCCAGAACTGAGCTGTTGGGAAAGACGTTCGTCACCTGGTAGGAGCGGTGAATCCCCCGGCTGGCCGTCTCGTGGGGCGAGGCGTCGGTGATTTCCTCCCACCTTCCGTTCCGCTGGAGTTCAACTGTGCCCGCAGTCGGCGTGAGGCTCCCGGTCAGCAGGTTGAAGAACGTCGTCTTGCCGGCCCCGTTCGGGCCGATGAGCGAGCAGAGTTCGGCCTCTAACTCGAAGTTGACGCTGTCGACTGCCGTGAGACCTCCGAACTCCTTTGTCAGTCCCTGTGTTCTGAGCATGCCTACAGTGAACAGCCCATCTGGTCGCTGTCCTCGGGGATAGTGGTCTCGTCGGGGCTGATGCGGGCGAGCGGTTCGCCGGGCATGATGGCGGCCCCCCAGTTGTCGGCCCACTCGTCGGTCGTTGGAATCGGGTTCGCGACGGTCATCGCCGACCGCGCCTGGTTGTTGTACTCCTGGAAGGTGTAGCCGTTCTCGCCTTTCGGCGTGTCAGTGACCGTCATTCCCTTCAGCGCGTCGGCGATGTCCGCGCCGGCTGTCGACCCGCTCTCCTGAATGGCCTGGTGAATCGACGACGCCGCCGTGAACGTGCCCGCGGTAAAGAGGTCTGGGACCACGCCGTAGGCGCTGGTGTAGCTGCCAACGAAAGCCTCGTTAATCGGGTTGTCGTACTGGTTCCAGTGGTATCGCGTCGTGAACGGTCCCAGCCCTGAGCCGCTGGTCTTCTCTTCTGTCAGGGGATCTCCGAGGACGCTCTGCATCGTCCCGCCAACGACGTTGTTGGTGATCCGGGTGGCGAACCCACCGAAGACGCGGTAGGAGTAGTCGCCCGAGAGGAAGGCGTTGAACATGGCCGGGAGCGTGGCGACGGTAAAGCCGCCGACGACGCCTTCTGCACCGGCCTGTTCGGCGTTGTCCAGCAGGCCTTCCCACTCGGCATACCCCTGTTCGACGAAGCGCTCGCCGACGATTTCGACGCCCTCCGCTTCGAGCACATCCCGGTAGTTGTTGACGACTGCGCGGCCGAAGCTGTAGTCCGCGCCGAACAGGTAGACGCTCGACACATCCGTCTCTGTAGCGACGTACTTCCCGCCCGACCGGGCGTCCATCGCGGTGTTCTCGCTCGCCCGATAGACGAGGTCGCTACAGGTATCCGAGTTGGACGTGATGCCGGCCGATGCGGCCGGACCGAGCATGATGGGGACCTGTGCCTGGTTGACGACCGTCGTGACGACCCGACTCGCAACCGCAGAGGACGTACAGCCGGCGAGCATGTCCACATCCTCGTTCTCCACGAGATTCGTCGCCGCTGTCTGTGCAGTATCCGCCGAGAACTCCGTGTCGCGTACCAACAGTCGGTACTCCGTATCGCCAGCGGTGACCGTTATTTCGCCGCTATCAGAGTCGGTCGGGGGCTCCGTCTCACCCTTGTACGCCAGCCCTGAGAGGAACCCCCACAGCGCCTGGTCGCCGTAGTACTTCAGGTCGCCCGACCGGGGCTGGAGCACCCCGATGCTGACCGTCTGTGTCGAGTCGCCGCCGGCCGACTCGCCGTTCGTTCCGCTGTCCGTCGTCCCGCCGTCCGAACCGTCTTGCTCTGTCATGGATGAGTCGTCGCTGACACAACCGCTGAGCCCTGCGACACCGACACCGAGCGCCCCGAGGACGCGCCGTCGTGTGGTCGTATTCTGCATAACAGATAATTCTAGACTCTCCGTCCACATAGTGAGACAAGTTTACATGTTAACACTGCGGGTGTCGACGGGGGAGAGAACGCAGTAGGTCTTGACAACAGGTGTCGCAGAGCCGGTTATCACAGTAGCACTATTGTATAAAAAGATTTTCTAGCCGAAACATCTGGTTCCTCTCGCATGCGGAGTAAGCGGAACGGAGAGTCTTTTCACCAGTCATATCTGTGTCAGATTAAAAATAACAGTATGACATCTCAGACTACAGGCCGACCACTTGATGACGCCGGTAATCCGACCACGGGGCCTGCGCTCGAAATTGACCCGGAAGGGCCCGCTATGGAACTGTTTTCAGATTCCCCCCATGCACTCGCATCGAGTCCGGGCATGGGAATGTGGTCGACGATACTGCGGTACCCGGAATCAAGCGCGGAAGGCACTCCCGCCATGCTTGTCTGGCTGGGTCCAGAGGCCACTACACTGCCGGCGCACGTACATACGAGTAGCACAGAAATCTTTCGACCGGTCGAAGGTGAACTGACTGTCGTCGTTGATGACACTCCTCACCACCTCGCTATCGGTGAAGAGTTCACGGTCGAACCGGGAGACCCGCACTACTTTAGAAACGATACCGACGGTTTTGTTGCGTTCCAGGTGGAAGTCCCATGGAAGAAGACAATCGACACTCAGTACATGGTTGCAGGACTCGATCACGAGGGCTATTTCGGTGCTGATGACGGTTACGGGGAACCCGATTTCGTTCAGGGACTGTTGCTGGCCGAGTACGTCAGGGACGAAACACGGATTACCATTGCGCCACAAATTGTTCAGCAGGTACTCTGGGCTTCCATCGGCCGAATAGCACGCCTGACTGGTCGTAGAGCGATGGACGAACAGTACTTACGAGACCAGTTCTGGGAATCGAATGTCGAGCAACCGGACATCTGAGAGGCCATCGGGACACCGTGAGCGACCCATCAACGACACTGTCGCTCAGACACTGAAAGAGCGCCAGGGCCTACACCAGCCGAGGAGGTTGTGACGGTCGCCTGATCCGCCCATTGCCACTCCGAACGGAGAAGCGACCAGGCCGACGGGAACATCGAAATCAGTCGTCGATATCGTCCAGAGCTTCGACGACGCGTTCGATCATCTTTCGCTCACCGCGACGGAGATTTTTCGAGACGGCGGGCTTGGAGACGCCGAAGTCGTCGGCCAGCGAGCCAAGCGTCGCGTCCCGCGGCGTCTCGAAGTAGCCCTCGGAGACGGCGGTTTCAAGCGTCTCGCGCTCGGTGTCCGAGAGGTCGCGACAGCCGTCGACGAGCGTCATTGCCGCGCCGGCGTTTTTCACGAGGTCCTGAAGCTGTGGCAGCGTCGTCGACGTTCGCTCGACCACGTCGTACTCGTTGTCACGGTCAAGCTCTGAGAGCGTGGTGTCAGCGTCCCGGCCGCGGTCGAATCCGATATGCCAGGTTTCGCTTCCCGCCTCGATGTGGAACGGGCCGGTGATGTAGCCGCCGTTGTCCCGGATGGTGTGCATCGCCGCTGTCTCCTCGATGGTCGTGCGGATGTGGGCCGCGTTGTCTTCCCGGCGCAGGAGGGCACATTCGTTCATATTTTCGTGGGCCTGCAGGGAGTCGAGTCCGTTATCGAGCACCCCCGAGTCATCGCCCTCGACGACCATTCGCGTCTCTAGCTCCCGCGCCCGCTCGTCGAAGTCCCAGTGCACGGCTGCAAAGGCAACGTCGTGGTCTGCCGTCGTATCGATGAACGGGCAGTCGTACTGCTCCATGTCTAGTGCGATGTCAATCATTGGCAGGCCACTGTGTCGGTGGG
>JBDGPY010000051.1:0-18028 GCA_042219425.1 Haloarcula sp.
ACTCGGTGGCGCGTCCGACCACGGTGTCAGTGAGGCGCTGTACCTCACTGACCCGGAGGGCAACGGGATCGAGATATACCGAGATTATCCGCGTGAGGAATGGCCTCGCGGCGATGACGGGCGCATTCGGATGGGCACGTATCCCCTCGACCTCGAACCGGTGGAAGCTGCTGCCGCAGGCGAATCGGGGCTTCCCGCTGGAACGGACGTGGGGCACGTCCACCTCGAAGTGTCCTCGTTGGAGGCGTTCAGGGACTTCTACGTGGACAGTATCGGGTTCGAGGTGCAAACGGAAGCGCCGGCTGCGCTCTTCGTCGCTGCCGGCGGATACCACCACCATCTCGGTGCGAACACGTGGAACAATCGGTCCGAACCACTCGGCGGCAGAGGGTTGTCCTGGTTCGAAGTGGTCGTTCCCGACACGGCGGTACTCGACGAGATCCGAGCGCGAACAGCGGCCAGTCAGTACCCGGTTTCTGAGACGGACGACGGGGTCGCGGTCACAGGGCCGGACGGGATCGAGGTGCGGTTCCGAGTCTGAACGCTGCTTCTACCGTAGCCATTCGAAACCAAGGTACACCCGACCGCCCCACGGCGGGATCGAACGCGACGGACTCACTCGGTGAAGGTCATCCCGTCGCGCAACGCCCGTACGTCCTCTAGCAGCGCGTCGACATCGTCACCGGGTAGCGTGACGTGACCCATCTTCCGGAGATTGTACACCTCGTGTTTGCCGTACCAGTGGAGGCTGGCGCGGTCGGTCTCGAACACCGCCTCCTCGCCGGACAGCGTCGCCGACTGGCGCTCGGCGACGTCGCCGAGGATGTTCGTCGAGACGGTGGGGTCGCGCTGTTCGGTCGTGCCAAGCGGCATGCCCAACACGGCCCGGACGTGCTGTTCGAACTGGGAGGTGTGACACCCCTCGATGGTCCAGTGCCCGGAGTTGTGGGGTCGGGGCGCGATTTCGTTGAGCAGGATATCGCCGTTGGTCGTCTCGAACAGTTCGATGCCGAACACGCCGCGGCCGTCCATCACGTCGAGGACATCGCGGGCAACGTCTTGTGCGCGCCCGCGAACGGTCTCGGACGCCCGGGCTGGCGCGACGGACTCGCGAAGGATCTCCGCCTCGTGTATCGTCTCGGTGACTGGGTACGTGTCCCGTTCGCCGTCCCCACGACAGCCCATGACGGCGAGTTCGCGCTCGAAGTCGACCATCTCCTCGACCATCGCGGGTCCCGCAATGGCATCGATAGCGTCCTCGACATCCGCTGGGCCCTCGACGGGGACGTTCCCGCGGCCGTCGTAGCCGCCGGTCCGTGCCTTGAGCATCGCGGGATAGCCGAGTTCCGCACAGGCCTCACGGAGGTCCGCCGCGGAGTCGACGGCGCGAAATTCCGGAACAGGCACACCCGCGTCGGACAGCCGGCGCTTCTGGACGAGTTTGTCCTGAATCGTCCGTAGCGTCTCCGGCGCGGGGTGGACTGGCGTTCCGGTTTCCTCAGCGACGGCCTCCAGCACGTCCGGGTCAGCGAGTTCGATTTCGAACGTGAGGTAGTCGGCGCGGTCAGCGAGCTCGCGGAGCGTCGATTCATCCTCGAAGCCGCCGACAATCTGGTCGCGGACGACCGGCGCAGCCGGACAGTCTGGCGTCGGGTCAGTCACGAGCAGTTCGAGTCCCAGCGGCGTGGCCGCTTCGCCGAGCATCCGTCCGAGCTGGCCACCGCCGACCACTCCGACAGTCGGTCCTGGTGACGTGAGCGTCATACCGCGCGCTTTCACAGCGGCGGGGTTAAGCGTTCGTTTCTCGACCGTAGGACTCGTGGATCCACACCGTGATGTCGTTTGATCCGTACTTCGTTCGCATTCGGTGGTCTCGACGCTCGTAGCTAGCGTTTTCGAGCCGCTCACGGGGAACAGTGCTGTCAATGTGCTGGGTGACGACGATGGGAGGCTGGTCGTCCCGGGTCTGCGTGGCGAGCGTGTCAGGACTGTTCGCACAGGAGACGTTCACGTCGTCAGCCGCGAAATACCATGGCAGCGGGAGCGATTTGTACCAGTTGAGACAGGTCGGTCTGGTGTTCCACCACGAGTTGTTCCACTGGTCATGATCCTTCTTGACGTACGCGTCGTCACTGGCGTAGGCGTCGCCCTTCTCGCCGTAGTACATCACGACGTCCGTGCCACCGTCGTGGGCTGTCGCGATGCGATCCATCTCCCTGAGATCGTCCTGGAGCGACTCCTGTGGCTGGGCGTACTGGACGAGCGGGTTTCCGTCGAGGTGCTCGTTCGTGTACACCCGCGTCGCAGCAGTGTTGACGACGAGCGCAGAGACGAGCAGGATGATGGCGGCGGCGATTGCGACGCCGACCACGTCGTCGGCTGACACTGATTCAGACCCCCACCGGACGACAGCGGCGAGTCCCACGGCGGCCGGAATCGACAGCGGAACGACGACGTGAACGGCCAGCCACGGCGCGCCGATATCGGTCCCGATTGGGTAGCCCAGAATGGAGACGAAGCCGCCGTATGCCACGAACGGGACGAGATGGCGCGGCTCGACCGTCCCGGTCCGGTCGAGTACGTAGCCGAACACAGCGAATACTACGAGTGGGAGGGACGTGTATGCCAGTGCTTTCAGCAACACCTCGTAGTGGCCGTCGACGCTCTCGTAGAACGTCTCGATGGATTTGACGAGTCCGGTGTCAGTCGTCGTCGCCTTCTCCGAGGCCGGCGAGAACCACTCGCTGAACTGGTCCGCGACGCGCTCCCAGGTCACCTGAACGAGTTCCGGGAACAGCGATGGGTTCGTCACGCCGGACCAGAAGTTGACGTCGCCGCTTGCTGCTGGGGCTGGTGGGTGTTTGATACCGGCGACGCCGGCCCCACGGGGAGCGTAAAAGAACAGCGCGACGAAGCAAAACACCAGCGCGGCGAGGACGATGTGGCCCGCGTACGCCGCGAGGACAGTCCCGGCGCTGTCGTGGCGGTCGCGGAAGGACCGAACGGTATCAACGATGAGTCGCACATCCGCCCGAACGCGGCCGGAAATTCGTCCCCAGATCGCGCCGGTGCTGGGGATGCCACGGAGGAACTCGAACGCCTCCCGGTAGCCGTTGGGGAGGACGAGCACCTTCGCGAGCAGGAGCCCGGTCGCGCCGAGCCACGTCAGGACGTAGACGATAGCGTTCTCCTTGGACGAAAACCCCAGCGCCATGAACGCCCCGACACCGTAGAGATAGCGCGGCTTGCGGGTGTCGACGAACCGGACAAGGAATCCGAAGGCAGTGAACATGAACGCCGCGACCAGCACGTCGCTGCGCATGAACCGCGAAAAGTACAGGAGCACAGGGTTGAGCGCAAGCAGTACAGCGGTGAGAACGGTCTCGTCAGACCGGAGATGCGCCCGAAACAGCAGGGCTGTCAGCGGGAGCAGTCCGCCGACAATCGCGACCGGTAGCCGCATCGTGAAATCAGTCGGGGCAGCGACCGAGAACACCCAGGCGTCGACGTGCTGGATGAGCGGACCATGAATGATGTACCGATACGCGAACGAGCCCGAATCATGCAGATGGAGCGCCCAGTAGGCGACGCGGCCTTCGTCGAAGTGGGCAACGCGGCTCCCGAGACCGACGACTCTGAGGAGGAGCCCCAGAAGCGTCACGGCGACGACGAGCTTCTCGGTGGCATAGGGGTCGTCCGCGGCCCAGGACCGGCTCCGGCCCCGGAGATCGTGGAGGGCGGATAGCAGGGACGGCACAGCCATACCTGGCTCAAGCACATGGGGCATTAGAATCTTTCTGGTTTCCAACAGGTGTCGTAAAATTGACAGTCGGCCGCCGACACCGGCGCCAGCGGCCCGAGGCCACCTCAGGAACGGTAGTACTTTATTGGCCCCTGCCCGGGTGTCAGGTATGGTGCAGCTCGGGCTGGTTGTTGCCCAGTACGACAAACACGGAGCAGTCATCGAGGAGATGGAGCGAGAGGCCCGCGAGACGGCTGCCGACAGTGACGCCGAGATTGTCGCGTCGGTCGCCGTCCCGGGATCCTACGACACGCCGCTGGCGGCCGACCGGCTTGCACGCCGGTCGGATGTCGACGCTGTGGCTGTTCTCGGCGTTATCATCAGCGGTGACACCGACCACGACCAGGTCATCGGTCACGCCGCTGCACAGGGGCTGACCGACGTATCCCTCGACCGTGACACCCCCGTCACGCTGGGTATCATCGGCCCGGGCATGAGCCAGGACGAAGCCGAGGCACGAACCCATAAGGGCGCGTCGGCCGTCCGGAGCGCGATCGAACTTGCCACGGAACTCGAACAATGACTATGGACTTCGCATCCCGCGTCGAACGTGTAGAACCGAGCGCGACCCTCGCAATCAGCAACAAGGCCGCAGAGCTCGAAGCCGAGGGCAAAGACGTCGTCGACCTGAGCGTCGGCGAACCGGACTTCGATACCCCGGAAAACATCAAGGACGCCGCCAAGGACGCACTCGACGCCGGCCACACCGGCTACACGTCCTCGAACGGTATCCCCGAACTGAAAGCGGCCCTCACGGATAAGCTCCACAACGACGGCCTCACTCAGTACGGCCCGGAGAATCTCATCGTCACACCGGGCGGCAAGCAGGCGCTGTACGAGATCTTCCAGACCGTCATCGACGACGGCGACGAGGTCGCTCTGCTCGACCCGGCCTGGGTGTCATACGAGGCGATGGCGAAACTCGCCGGCGGCTCGCTGACACGCGTCGACACCGCCGCTCACGACTTCCAGCTTGAGGGTGCGCTCGACGATCTCGCCGACGCTGTGTCGGACGACACCGAGATGCTCGTCGTCAACTCCCCGGGGAACCCCCACGGCGCGGTGTACTCCCGCGAGGCTATGGAGGGCGTCCGCGATCTCGCTGTCGAGCACGATATACTGGTCATCTCCGATGAGATCTACAAGGAGATCACGTACGACGGCGCTGAAGCCATCTCGCTTGGCACACTCGACGGGATGGAAGACCGAACCATCACCCTCAACGGCTTCTCGAAGGCCTACTCGATGACCGGATGGCGACTCGGCTACTTCGCTGGCCCGGAAGACTTGATCTCGCAGGCTGGGAAAGTCCACTCCCACTCCGTCTCGTGTGCCGTGAACTTCGTCCAGCACGCCGGCGTCGAGGCCATCACCAACACCGACGATGCTGTCGAAGAGATGCGCCAGGCCTTCGCCGAGCGCCGCGAGTTCCTCATGGGCCTGTTCGAGGAGCACGGTGTCCACGTGCCCGAGCCCCAGGGCGCGTTCTACATGATGCCAGAAATCGCTCCTGACGGCGACGACACCGAGTGGTGTGACCAGGCCATCTCGGAGGCTCAGGTCGCGACCGTCCCCGGGACGGCGTTCGGGACGCCCGGCTATGCCCGTATCTCCTACGCCAACAGCAAGGAGCGACTGCAGGAGGCCATCGACCGACTCGCCGAGCACGACCTCATCTGAGATCGGCTCGACCCGGTCGAACACAGTATCGGAGCCGCCCGGAATCGCGACGAAAAATTGGGCTGGGTGACGAGGGACAGATTGGTTTTGCTACGTTACGACACACACTGTCACCAGCTTCATGACATGGGCATTAACCGACATACCGGAAAGTTGGCAAGTGACGTACGAGAACTTCAACCCGGAGCCGACCGCGGTCCAGGAGTCGTATCCACCGAAGCTAGTTTGGGACCCCGCCACAGACTCGGTGACTGGGACCCTTGCCGTCTCAGTTCCGGAGGACGCGTCGTCGGGCGAGTACACGCTGACAGTCGAAGCCGGGACAGACGCCGCGGACGAACGCATCGTCTCGGAGGCGACAGTAACGGTTGAAACGTAAGTCCTGTGGGCAGACTGCGACCAGGCACGTGCGAACCGGAGCCGAATTACAGTCGGGCTGGTTGACGTAGCGCGCCAGAAAGCCGGCTGCAGTTTGACATCGAAGCTCTCGGTGCTCTGCTCGTGGTAGTGCTCCGGCGGCCCGCCGTACCTCGGATCGAAGATGCTCCGGGTCCGGATGGTGTCGCCTGACTCTTCCAGCGAGATTCACCACACCGGCCGCGTCGGGTGTGAGGGAATCGGCCCTGTCCGTTCGCCGATTCGGTCGGCGAGCCACGGGTCCATTTCGAAGCCCGTCCCGGGGACGGAACGCCGTTCGCATCGAGTGGCCAGTCCACCGTGAGTGTCGTATCCTCGTCTCGGGCCAGAACGTAGAACAATTTGTTCCGACGGTCAGACTGTCCCGATGGCCCGGTGGCGACGGAACAGATAGTACCCACCGATGATGGGATACACCACCGGTGCAAAGAACAGGAAGAAGACACCGAGGTTGATGTAGTTCCCCGGGTTGGGTTGCCACGCTCCGGAGTTCAGGCGGACGTAGGTCGCGTCGCGATAGATGGCGACAGAGAACGGGGCAGTTGTAAGGACCCCGACGCCGATGAAAACGAGTCCAGTGGTGACGCTACCCGTCAATGTGAGCGTGACTCCGAGGGCAATACAGACTGGCGGCATCACTGTCCCGACAGCGACGAGCGTCCACCACCAGTCTCGCTCGACCCAGTCGACAACGTACTGGTGGCGATTGTAGAGGTGGTGGAGTTTCACCAGATAGCCAAGGAAGAAGCCGGCGACTGCGTACAGTCCCGGACTCGGGTCCCAGTCCACATCCGCATCCTGTATCTTCTTCGTATCGAGATAGAGGACGACTGGCGTCACCACCCACGAGACCAGTGCAACGAGGATGACACCGATGTACCAGACACCGAACGTCCCCATGATGCTGACGATCCCGAGCGGCCCGTTGCCCACGCTTGCGTCCCCCAGTAGCCCGACGACCACGAATCCGAGTCCGAGGAACCCAAACAGGACCGTGGGCAACAGGAGCAGTATCTCCACAACGCGGTACGAGAGTGACTCGATGTCGTTGACGGTGGCCATACTCATCGTATTACTCTAAAGAGTTGTTGAGTTATACACTCATGGTGGTAAAATAATTCCGGCCACTCCGACATAGCTGTGAGGACAGCGCGTTATGGGCCGGCAGGTTAGCCGCGCTCTTCGAGGATACGGTCGATTATCTGTCCAGTCGACAGCAGTCGGTCGGCCGTCTCGGATTCCAGTGGGCTCGCCCGTCGGACCGCACAGTCGATGCCGCGGGCGGCCAGCGCCGCCTCCAACTGCTCGTCGTCGTGGTGCTGGTCGTAGCCCAACGCGATGATGTCTGGTTCGATGCGCTCAATTGGGACAAAGATATCTTCTGGATGGCCCAGGTGGGCCTCGTCGACCGGCTTGAGTGCGCTGACCAGCTCACGGCGCTGCTCGTCGGGGACGACAGGCGGCTCCTTGTGAGTGACGTTGACTGAGCGGGCGACGATGACGTGCAGTTCCTCGCCCATGTCGGCGGCGTCTTGCAGGTAGTGCACGTGGCCCGGATGCAGGATATCGAACGTTCCCTGTGCGACGACGCGGGTCACTGGTCGAACTCCTCCTCACGGAGTTCCTGATCGATGTCGGACTGGTCGAAATCGAAGAACGTCTCCTCTGGTGGCTCCACATCGAGAACCGGAAGGTCGACAACGGACCCGTCGCTGTCGAAGGCCTTCCAGTCGTCTTGGCCGTACGGGTAGCCGATGATGATGTGTACATCGCCGCGGCCGAACGTAGCGAGATCGGCGTCGCTTGGCTTGAGAACACCGTTCGGATGGGAGTGAATCGACCCCGCCGCTCGCATGTCGTTAGGAACCATACTCGTCTTGACGGTCGCGCTGACCGGATTCGACTCTGTACCCGGGATGACCAGAACGTCGGTCAGAACCGTGCCGTCGTCGTCAAGCCCGAGCTTGCCGGCGTCATCGCCCCGGAGAAGGCCCATATACTCGTTGGGATGGGCTTCCTCGGAGGCTGCGAGCGCGAACTCGAGTGCAGATTCCGCGATCCCGAGTATCCCACTCGTTCGGAACAACCCCATACTATGCAGTCGGGTCGGACGCTTTTTACGCGTTGTGTTCGTCCCTCCACGGATTCCGAAGAGTACAAACCGAGGAGCGCCGAAGAACTGGCAAATGTCTTCGCCAACCGGCACCGACGACGGTGCCACGGTCCCCGACGGCGGGACCATCGTCTACGATCTCGCGGATCAATGTACGTCCGACGACCTCGAAGAAGGAGGCCTGTACCACGCAGCAGTCAACGGCGTCGTTGAGTACGGCGTGTTCGTCGACCTCTCAGATGCGGTCTCCGGGCTTGTCCACAACTCTAATCTCATCGGGCAGTATGACGTGGGTGACGAGCTCATCGTGGAACTCGGTGAAGTCCGTCCGGATGGCGATCTGAGCTTCGAGGAGGTCCGTGTCGACGACTACGAACAGCAGCGGGTCCTCCACGGCGATGCGACGACCGTCGCAGACCTCGGCAACGCCACCGGTAACACGGTCGTCATCGAGGGGCAGGTCGTCCAGATCAAACAAACTGGTGGGCCGACAGTGTTCCAGGTCCGCGACGAAACCGGTATCGTCCCGTGTGCCGCCTTCGAAGAGGCCGGCGTCCGTGCTCACCCCGACGTCGAAATCGACGATATCGTTCGCGTCTCCGGGCGGGCCGAGGAGCGTGATGACGGACTGCAAGTCGAGGCAGAGTCACTGACCGTCCTCACGGGTGAGGAGGCTGCCGACATCGAAGCTAGTCTTGACGCGGCACTCGCCGAGGCCGCCGAACCGGCCGATGTGGAGCCACTCGTCGAGTGGCCAGCCTTCGAGAAACTGTGGGACGACCTCCGCAAGGTCGCAACAGAACTCCGAAAGACCGTCCTCTCGGGCCGCCCGATCCGAATGCGGCACCACGCTGACGGCGACGGACTCTGTGCGAGTGTCCCGCTGCAGGTCGCCCTCGAATCGTTCATCGCATCCCAGTACGAGGACGCCAGCGCGCCCCAGCACCTCCTCAAACGCCTGCCGAGCAAGGCCCCCTACTATGAGATGGAGGACGTGACGCGGGATCTCAACTTCGCGCTGGAAGACCGCACTCGACACGGGCAGAAGCTCCCGATGCTGCTGATGCTCGACAACGGCTCGACCGAAGAAGACACGCCGGCCTACCGCAACCTCCGGCACTACGACATCCCGGTCGTCGTCGTCGACCACCATCACCCGGACCCGGAGGCTGTCGAACCCCTTATCGAGCAACACGTCAACCCCTACCTCCACGACGAGGACTACCGCATCACGACGGGCATGCTGTGTGTCGAACTCGCCCGGATGATCGACCCCGACCTCACGGACGATCTCCAGCACGTCCCCGCAGTCGCGGGCCTGTCAGACCGCTCGGAGGCCGAGGCAATGCGGGACTATATCGACCTCGCCCGCGAGAAGGACTACGACGAGAGTGACCTGCGCGACATCGGCGAAGCGCTGGACTATGCGACTCACTGGCTTCGCTACAACTCTGGCGAAGAGCTCATCACTGACGTGCTGAACGTCGACTGCGACAATCGGGAGCGCCACGGGGAAGTCGTTGAATTCCTCTCGAACCGGTCCGAGCGCGACGTAGAAGAACAGCTCGACGCCGCAATGAACCACGTCGATCACGAACGGCTCGACAACGGGGCTCACCTCTACCGCATCGACGTGGAGAACCACGCCCACCGGTTTACGTACCCTGCACCAGGGAAGACGACCGGCGAAATCCATGACCGGAAGGTCGCCGAAACCGGCGACCCCGTGATCACCATCGGCTATGGGCCGGATTTCGCCGTCCTGCGATCTGACGGCGTCCGTCTGGACATTCCGCGAATGGTCACCGAACTCACTGAGGAAGTTGACGGCGGTGGCGTCTCCGGCGGCGGACACCTTGTCGTCGGCTCCATCAAGTTCGTCAAGGGTCGGCGTGAGTCGGTCATCGACGCTCTCGTCGAGAAGATGGCTGAGGCCGAAATCGACGAAGAACTCGGGAGTTCGACGGCGCTGCCCGAGGAAGTGTAGAGCCACCCGATACGCTGCGCCCATCTTCTACGTCTCGAACGAAACCCGCCGAGCGGCGAGTCCGGCGACTACGAGGACGCCGAAGACAGCCACAATGACTCCGACTGGCGTGTCGAACCCGCCAGCCTCCCAGTCAGCGTCGAAGACGGCTCCGAAGTAGTCGGCTGCGTCGCTGCCATGGAGCACGAGGACGACCTCGCGGTTCGAAGTTGCCGCCTGTTCGTTCCAGTTGAGGCTTCCGACGACGACCCGCTGATCGTCGATGACGGCTCCCTTCGCGTGGATTTTCTCGTAGCGGCCGTCGGGTTCGGCGAGTTTCGCAGTCAGCGGCGCGTCGTTTCGCTCGCTCCACTCCCGGAAGCGTTGCATCGTCCGTTCGTTCTCCTCTCGCACGTACCAGGCATCACTGAGGAGCAGGCGGACTTCGACGCCGCGGGACGCGGCCCGACGAAGTGAACGGAGCAGGGGACTGTCCCAGTTTCCGACAGTCGGCTGAATAACGTCAATAGAGTCGTCCGCGTTGTCAACTGTCGCGACGAGTTCGCGCTGGGCGTTATCCGGCGTAACCAGCAGGTCCGTCCGCTGGACGGTCACCGACGTTGTCTGGAACTCGGTTGGATACGCTCCCGTAGCTGGTTCGCCCCGCTCGAACTGACGGCCTTGTCGGTACTCCTCCCAGTAGACACTGTCCTGCCAGCCGGCGTCAGATTGAAAAGTCTGATTCAGCCCATCGACGACCTGCGGCTGTGACGTGATGACGCCCCAGCCGCGACTGCTGTTTCCCCCGGTTCCGGCGGGCTTCCAGTTCTCCGTTAGCACAACGGCCTGCCGGTCGGCGACGGCGTACTTCGCGTGATGGTAGCGGTATCTGGTACGTGGCCCCGTCAGCATGCGGACGGAGATACCGGCCTCGGTCAGCCGGTCGAGCGTTTCGGCCTCGGCGGCGGTCCGCCCGCCGACAGGTTCTCCCTCAAGTAGTACCCGAACCGTCACGCCACGGCGGTCAGCGGCGACTAATGCGTCCGCAACCCTCGATGATGAGAGCGTGTAGCCGGCGACGTACACCCGGTCGTCAGCGTTCCGTATCGGCTGGAGCGGAGCCGCGGGTGCATCAGGGAGTGTGAACGTGCGGACCTCGCCGCCGCCGGCCCTGACGACGGGACGGTCCGTCGCACCCAGTGGCCGCCACCGAATCACTGATCCGTTCACCACTCCGAGTTCGCCCTCGATCGAGTCACCGTACCGGACGGCATCGACGGTGCGATTGTCCCGTTGGATCCCAATCCGCTCGCCGCTGTTTGCCAGCGCGAGGTGCCCGTCGAGGCCGACGACCGGCCAGTCGGTAAGGGTGCGTGTCCGGTTCGGTGCTGTCGAGAGGACGACTCGCCCGCTCGCTGTCGTGTTCGGGACGCCAGCGGTGCTGTCGCCGTCGGTGATAGCGTACTGTCCGAGTTCGGTCCCGTCGGGAACGGCGAGAACGACGAACTCGCCCTCGTCACCGCCTTCGACCGGGTCCGGATACACCGCGTGGATCGAGGGTTCAGAGGGGACGGTCGTTGGTGTCGCGGCTGAAGACGCCTGTCCGGTCGCGACAGGCAGGCCGACAGCCATGCAGACGAGCAGACAGCAGACGAGTGAGACGAGCGACCGCATCGGGGCGTCTGGCCGCCCGTTTGTATAAAAAGGTTTCCAGCGTCAGGCGCTTGCGGCCTTCTCGGCTTCGGCCTGAACGAGATAGGCGCGGTCGTCGGTGTAGCGGGCAGCCTCGTCAAGCGCCGCTTCAGTGCCTATCTGGCGGAGCGACCAGGCAGCGGAGGCTCGCACGGAGTCGCTGTCGTCGGAGTTGAGCACGTCCTTCAGCGGGTCGATGGCGCGAGTGTCACCGAGCAGGCCGAGCGCGCGAGCCGCGACCGACCGCACCTCTTCACTGTCGGCGTCGAGGCGGTTGGCGACCGGCTGGACCGACTCCTCGCTGCCGATAGCACCCAGCGCACGCAGCGTGACTTTCTGGAGTGCGGGGTCGCCGTCGCCGTCGATGTAGTCGTGCAGCGTTTCAGTTGCGCGCTCGTTACCGATTTTCCCCAGTACCTCGATGGGTTTCTTCTCTCGTTTCTGGGCGCGCTGATGCATCGCGTCGAAGGCCGGCTCGGCGTCGCTCCCGAGGTTGTACAGGATGTCGACGATGTACCCGTCGAAGAACTCCGACCCCAGCTTGTCGTAGGCAAACAGGACGTGGTCGAGGTTCCCCGCTTCCGCGTGAAGCTTCGCGGCGTTCCACTCCGGCGGGTAGTCCTTGCGGTTCTCGTTTGTCAGCACGTCGTAGAACCCGCGAGCGTCGAGCTTCTCCTGAACTGTGAGGTCGTCCCAGACCTCGGCCTCGTCGAGATCTGTCTCCAGTTCCTCCACGGCGTCGAGAAGGCCCTCGATGGTTTCCGTATCCTCGTCGGGATCGAGATTCGCACTCTCGATGGCGTCGGCAACCGTTCTCAGAGCGTCGAAATCGCCGTCCGTATCGGCGTCGTGGTCGACGAACTCCTCGCTGGCGGCGAGGAACGTCTCGGCTGCGTCCTGTGCCGCTTCCTCGCCGTCCTCAGTCCACTCGCTGTCGGTAACGGTGTCCGCTGCGTCGGTGACAGCCGTGACCACGTCATCGGCATAGGGACCGCGTTGCGATTCGAGGTCGTCGCGCAGGTCTGAGAGTTGGGACTCTAGTTCTTCGCGAGGGTCCTCGGCGTCATCGTCATCCTCGTCGGGTTCGGGCAGGTCGGCGGCTTCGAGGTCGCTCTCGATGTCGTCGAGGGACGATTCCACGTCGTCGAGATCGGCCTCCGACTCTGCGGCTTCGAGTTCCTCGCTGGCCTCTGTGAGACGCGATTCCAGTTCTTCGGCGGTCACGTCGGTCTCGTCTGTGGCTTCAGCGTCGTCCGACGCGTCGGCCTCGTCGTCCCCATTGCTCATGTCCAAGACTGTGTCGGAGCGGGCCAAGAGCGTTTTCCTTTCGTGTTGTCCCGGCCAGCACTGATTACTTGCCTCTCCCGCCCGCGAGCGGCGTCGGACTGGACCGCCCATACTTACAACGACGCACCGCACACGCACGCACATGACACCAGACAGCGTCCAGTCGCTCATCGACCAACTGCACGAAGAGGCGGAGATGGACCGGCCGAACGACCTGACGCCTGATGTCGGCATCATCATGGGTTCGGACTCGGACCTGCCGACGATGGCCGGCGGGCAGGGGAAGCGGCCGGGGGCCTACGCCGCGCTCGCCGACGAACTCGGCTTCGCGGAACAGACCGACTACACCGACGCGCCCGAGAGCCGGTTCACGTTCGAGACGTTCGTCTGCTCGGCGCATCGGACGCCAGAACTAATGTACGCGTACGCGGAGACGGCCGCCGACCGCGGTATCGACGTGATCATCGCCGGCGCTGGCGGCAAATCCGCTGACCTCCCGAACATGACGGCCAGCATCGCCTATCCGCTGCCAGTCATCGGCGTCCCCGTTCAGGAGAAGTCCGTCGACTCGGTCATCGGGATGCCACAGGGTGCACCGCTGACCGCGGTCGACGCCGGCAAGTCGTTCAATGCCGCGCTCTCTGCCGCCCAGATTCTTGCACGCCAGCACGATGAGCTCCGTGACCGGCTCGTATCGTACCACGAAGGGCTCCAGACCGAGGTCGGCGAGGTGTCGCGCGATCTCCACGAACTCGGGACACCGGGATTCAAAGACGAGTACTGGGATGCATAATCGTGAGGGTGTGTCACGATACACAATACATTGTCCCTATGACACGGCTCGGATAGTGTATCGTCGGCTCTTAAACGACCCACAGGGCCGAAAAACCGAACAATGAACCCTTATATGCGAGTACTTCTAACCGGCAGACGATAGGAGATACCGGAATGAGTAATCCATGGATCGCCATCGGCGCGCTCGCGGTCGTGGCAGTTGCCATCCCGATCAGTATGATGGTAGTTTCGAGCCTCTTGCGGCCCAGCGTGCCGGAACAAGGCAAACGCGCCACCTACGAATCCGGCGAGGTGCCGACGGGCAGCAGCCAGACGATCAAGTTCAATATCCAGTACTACATGGTCGCGCTGCTGTTCGTGGTCTTCGACATCGAGACCGTCCTCATCTTCCCGTGGACAGTCATCTACAGCGACGCTGTCGCTGAAGTCGGGATGACGAAGGCACTGCTGCCGATGGTCGTATTCATCGGCGTGCTCGTCGTTGGACTCGGATGGGCCTGGCGCAACGGAGCAGTCCAGTGGGTGCGCAGTCCGCGCGCCACGAAGGGGGCAGACACGTATGAGTAGTGACCAGACACCACCGGCCGTCGAAGACGTATCGACACAGGAGGCCCGCATGGGTGACGGGGCCGACGACCGCTTCAACTCGACGCTGCGCGAGGCGTTCGGATCGACGCCGTTCATCCTGACCAAGTTCGACAAGTTCATGAACTGGGTCCGGGGCTCCTCGATGTTCATGCTGCAGTTCGGGATCGCCTGCTGTAGCATCGAGATGATCCACACCTACGCGATCAAACACGACCTCGACCGCTTCGGCGCTGGGGTCCCGCGCGCCTCCCCGCGCCAGGCCGACGTGATCATCGTCCCGGGGACCATCGTCTCGAAGTTCGCCCCGCGGATGAAGCGCGTCTACGACCAGATGCCCGAGCCCAAGTTCGTCGTCTCGATGGGCTCGTGTACCATCTCCGGCGGCCCCTTCCAGGAGGGGTACAACGTCGTCAAGGGAGCCGAGGAGGTCATCCCGGTCGACATCCACGTGCCGGGCTGTCCGCCCCGGCCCGAGGCGCTGATCTACGGCGTCGCGAAGCTCCAGGAGCGCATCGCCAACGGCGAGTCCAGCCCCGTGACGGTCAAACCGTACGAACTGGAACAGTTCGGTGACCTCGAACAGGACGAACTGGTCCAGAAGCTCGCCGACGAGATCGACGAGGACGACCTCGTGATGCGGTACAACTGGAACGATTCGCCATGAGCCTGGAAGAACCCACCCCGGACACCACGACGGAGGTCGGCGTCACCGAGGACGGGCTGGACTACGACGAACTCGAGGCGCTGCTCGGCGGCCACGTGCTCGACCGCGAATCCCACGTCAACGCCGAGGGGTTCGTCGTCCGCCCCGACGAGGTCCAGGAGGTGCTCTCGACGCTGAAGACCGAGGCCGGCTTCGACCACTGTGCCTGTGTCACGGCCCAGGAGTACGACGATCGGTTCGAGTCGATCTACCACCTCCGGAAGTACGACGACCCGACCCAGGAACTGTCGGTGGTCGTCCCGACCACCAAGGAAAACCCGACCAGCGAGTCGGCCGCCCGCGTCTACGACACGGCCGACTGGCACGAGCGGGAGGCCTACGACCTGGTGGGGATCGAGTACGAGGACCACCCGGACCTCCGCCGGATCCTCCTGCCCGAGACCTGGCAGGGCCACCCGCTCCGCCAGGACTTCGATCAGGACCAGCCTCAGATCGTTTCCCTGCGCGAGCACGCCAACCCGCTGCAGGAGGACACGCGTAGCGAGGCGGACCCGGACACGATGTTCGTCAACATCGGGCCCCACCACCCGGCGACCCACGGCGTCCTTCACGTCGAGACGGTCCTGGACGGCGAGCAGATCGCCGACATCGAGCCGGACATCGGCTACCTCCACCGCTGCGAGGAGCAGATGTGCCAGCAGGGCACCTACCGCCACCAGATCATGCCGTACCCGGACCGCTGGGACTACGTCTCGGCCGGCCTGCTCAACGAGTGGGCCTACGCCCGCGCGGCCGAGGACCTCGCGGACATCGAGGTCCCGGAGTACGCCCAGATCATCCGGACGATGGGCGCGGAGTTCTCTCGGATCGCCGCGCACATGCTGGCGCTGGGGACGTTCGCGCTGGACGTCTTCGGCGACTTCACCGCCGTCTTCCAGTACGCCTTCCGCGACCGCGAGGTCGTGATGAACCTGCTGGAAGACCTGACCGGCCAGCGGCTGATGTTCAACTACTTCCGGCTGGGCGGCGTCGCCTGGGACCTCCCGGAGCCCCGCGACGAGTTCTTCGAGAAGACTCGGTCCTTCCTCGACGAACTGCCGCACAAGCTGGAGGAGTACCACGACCTCATCACGGGCAACGAGATCTTCCAGATGCGGTGTGTCGACACCGGCGTCCTCAGCGAGGAGATGGTCAAGCAGTACGGCGCGACCGGCCCCGTGGCGCGTGGCTCGGGCGTCGACTACGACCTGCGCCGCGACGACCCGTACGGCTACTACGACGAACTCGACTGGAACGTCGTCACCGAACAGGGTGGCGACAACTTCAGTCGCGTCCTCGTTCGCATGCGCGAGGTCGAAGAGTCGGCCCGCATCATCGAGCAGTGTGTCGATCTGCTGGAGCAGTGGCCTGAAGACGACCGCGAGATTCAGGCCAACGTGCCACGGACGCTCCGGCCTGACCCGGACCGGGAGATTTACCGTGCCGTCGAAGCCGCAAAGGGCGAACTCGGCATCTACATCCGCTCGGACGGCACAGACAAGCCTGCCCGGTTCAAGATCCGTAGTCCGTGCTTCTCCAACCTGCAGACGCTTCCGGAGATGTCCCAGGGTGAGTACATCCCTGACATGATCGCGTCCCTCGGGAGCCTCGACATCGTGCTCGGGGAGGTGGACCGGTAATGCAGTCAGCGCCGTTACCCGAAACGCTCGCGAATCTCCTCGGGCTCGATCCGAACAGCACGGCCGTAATGATCGTGATGAGTCTCATTGGGGCCGGACTTGTCGGGACGCTGATGATGACGAACACGGCGCTTGCCGGCCCGTGGGCCAAGCGAAAGATCACCGCCGCGTTCACGGACCGCATTGCTGTCGACCGCATCGGTCCAAAGGGTCTGTTCATTATCGTCGCTGACGCCGTTCGGCTGCTCTCGAAGGAACTCATCGTTCCCGAGGGCGTCGACCGACCGGCGTGGGACCTCGCGCCGATGGTTATCGCGAGTACCGCGCTGCTCGGCTTCGCCGTGATCCCGATGGGGAACGGCATCCATCTCGCTGACCCCAAGGTTGGTCTGGCCTACGTGTTCGCGACGGCTTCGATGGCCTCTGTCGGGCTTGTGATGGCCGGCTACGCGTCGAACAACAAGTACTCCTTCCTTGGCGGCCTGCGTGCCGTCGCACAGAACCTCGCCTACGAGATCCCGCTCATCCTGACCGGTGCGTCGGTGGTTATCTTCGCCGGCTCGCTCCAGATGAGCGAGATCGTCGCGGCCCAGCAGCAGTCGCTGGTCGGCCCGCTTCCCTCGTGGTACGCCTTCGTGAACCCCTTCGCGTTCGTGCTGTTCATGATCGCGAACCTCGCAGAGGTCGGCCGCAACCCGTTCGACATTCCGGAAGCGCCGACGGAGATTGTCGCCGGGTACCAGACTGAGTACTCCTCGGTGTACTTCGTCCTCATCTATCTCGGCGAGTTCATCCACATCTTCCTTGGCGGGGCGATCATCACCACGATCTTCCTCGGCGGTCCGGCCGGACCGGTCCTCCCGGGAATCGTCTGGTTCCTCATCAAGATCTGGGCGGTCTTCCTGTTCACGCAGTGGGCCCGCTCGGCGGTCCCGCGCGTCCGGATCGACCAGCTCATTGAGATCGGCTGGAAAGGAATGCTGGTGCTCTCGCTGGCGAATCTGTTGTTGACCGCGGTCATCGTCGGGGTGACCGCCTGATGGCAGTCGAACGGACTGACGCACGAGCAACTGGAGGTGACCTGTCATGATCGGAATCCTGAAATCAATGGCGACGACGATGAAACACGCCCTCGACGGGGAGACGTTCACGGTGGAGTATCCGGACGTCGCCCCCGAGGTGAGTCCCCGATTCCGCGGTGTCCACAAGTGGAGCCAGGAGCGGTGTATCTGGTGTCGGCAGTGTGAGAACGTCTGTCCGAACAACACGATCCAGATCGTGATGGACGAGCAGCGCAACGGCGAGCAGTACAACCTCCACATCGGCCAGTGTATCTACTGCCGAC
>JBDGPY010000076.1:0-17655 GCA_042219425.1 Haloarcula sp.
AGGTGACAGGTAAAAAATCGTTGCGACCTGTTCGACTGAGACAAGGTTTTTTTCTGGGTAGTGCTTTCCTTGAGACAGGGTGACATGACCTCTCGCCGCAGGTTGCTAGTTCGGCTCTCCGCTCTCTCCGGAGCTGTCGGTCTCAGCGGCTGTTCGCTGTTCGCCCAGCGGGACGAGTCACCGCCAGGTGACCTCGACCCGAACCCGCTGGCCGACGTGCTCCCGGTGCGCCAGCACGCCTGGAACGAGTGGCTCAGGAGCGATAGCGACGGCAACAAGCTGTTGCCGCGTCACTTCCGGCTCTTCATGCTTGATCTCGATATGTCCCCGTCGGACGCTGCCGCCGAGAGCATCGAACTTGCGATGCGGACACTTGAAGACGCCTACGAGTTCGGTAGTGACGGCCTACTGCACATGCTGGGCTGGGGAACGAGCTACTTTGATTCGTATGGCTCGCTCGACGCGTCACCGATACGAAGCCCGCGGATCCTCTCCCGGACGGACGATCCCGATCTCCAGGCCTACGACGCGATACTGGTCCTCGCCAGCGATGTCCCCTCCCACCTGGCCGCCGCGGAATCAGCGATGTTCGACACGCGACCGACGCTGGCTGGCGCGGACATTCAGAGCCGACTCGGCGACGTGTTCTCCATCGCTGACCGCCGCAGCGGGTTCATTGGTGAGGGGTTGCCCGCGGCCCACGCCGACGCGGAGGGCGTTCCCGCTACCCTCCCCGAATCAGCCCCGATGTTCTCGGGCTTCTTCTCGGGGCGGTCCGATACGCAGGCTAGCGAGGACCGCGTCACGATTTCGGACGGTCCTTACGCTGGCGGGACGACAATGCACCTCTCGCGCCTGAACGAGGCATTCGACAACTGGTGGGAACTCGCACAGTCCGAACGCGTCCAGCGGATGTTCTCCGCCGAGTTCTCTCCCGAAGACATCGACGGTGGCCCACTCCCCTTCGCCGATATGGTCCGAGAGCACGCGAGCGAAAACGGACAGGTCGGCCACTGGGAGAAGGTTGCTCGCGCCCGCAAGGACGGGGAACCGATTATCCTCCGCCGGGACTTCAACACTGTCGACGGCGGACAGGCCGGAATTCACTTCCTCTCGCTACAGGAGCGCCTCAGCGACTTCGAGGAAACGCGCGACGCGATGAACGGCTGGTGGCTCCGCAAGGAACACAAAGACCTGCGTGACCGGCAGAACAACGGCATCCTCGAATTCATCGAGGTGGTTTCGCGTGCGAACTTCTACGTTCCGCCCCGGGACAGGCGGGCATTCCCGAGCGTCTAGCAGTGACCCGTCCTGACGCGAGTGGTCTGGGCCAGCAGCGTTATGCCGACAGCAGGCGGTATCTCACTCTTTGTCGTCGTCCGACACCGTGTCGTTCTGGTTTATGTCGATGGGATAGACCCCGTGGTCCCAGACTTCGAAGCCGTTGAACGTCTCTGTCGCGCCCTTCGGTCTCCACTGTGTCTCTTCGTGTGCCATTGTATACCAACTAACGTGTGGTTCTGATTTAAGGTTTGGTGCCGTTACTCCGAGGAGGGTGTCCCCGGCGGTTTCTGTTCGTCTGTGACCTCATCGAGGAACGCATTGGCGTAGAGGTCAACGTGCATCTTCAGGACCCTACTTTCGTCGACGCCGCTCTCTGTGGCCTGTCGGCGGAGCAGTGCGGCCAGTTCCTCAGTCGGGTCGTACCGTACCTCGCGGCCGTCAACCTCAAACGTCACGTCGTGGGACTGGGAGACGAGGTGCTCGATCTCCAGGAGCGCCTGCTCGACCTTCGTCTCCATCGCCGTGTCGATGTCTTCTAACCGCCGGTCAGCCCACTCCTGTGCCGCCTCGTACAGTCGGTCGCTCACTTCGAAGGTGAGCGTCAAAACGACACCCCCTCTTCTGACGTGAACTCAGGAGTCCACAGCGTCGTCTCCTTACACACCGGACAGTTCTGTCGGCGCGGCTGTCCCTCGAACGCCGAGAGGTCTATCATCTGGCCACATTCCTCGCAACTGTAGTACGTCATTCCTCAGCTGGGGGCCACGACTGTGGCGTTGGATCTGGCTCTGTCAGCTCGGAGTACAGCACCACGAGCGCTCCAAGGAGGATTGCCAGGACGAGTACCCCGGCGATTCCACCCACTGTGTTCTGTCCGACAAAAGTCGCTGTCCCCGTCGAGAGTTCTAGCGACCCAGCAACTTCTAACAGCGTCAGCAACAGCCAGACGAACGCACCCAGTACCACGAACGTGAGTATCTTCGACTGTTGGACCGCGGTTCGGAGTGCCATAGTTTACCGTGTGAAACAATTGCTAGCAAGCACTATAAATATACGGCGTCACTCGTCCGCGAGTTTCCAGTCCGCTTTTTCAGCGGCGTCTGACAGGGGGACGAACTCCCAGCCGGCCCGGTCGGCGATGGGTTCCGCATCGGGTTGACCGACGAGGACCATCCGTTCGGCGTAGAACATCGAGTGCTTGTCGATGTCCGCGAGGCGTTCGGCCGGCTCCTGACCGGCACCGCTGAAGAAGTCGGCGTCAATGCCGTGGTCACGCTGGAACTTGTTGATGACGAAGGCTTCGACATCGCCGACAATGCCGACCCAGTCGGCCCACGCCCGGGCGTCGCGAAAGACCAGTTGCGGATCGGCGAACTGTCGGGCGGCGTCGTAGGTCACCGCCATCGTCATGTCGTCGATGCCGCCACCGTGGGGGGCACTGGCCTCCATGGGCTCCCCGTCCGCGTCGGGGTGTTCGGCGACGTTCGACGCTGGGTCAGTGTTGGTCGCGGCCGCGCCACCTGCGCCACCGCTTGCCGTCGGAATGCCGACTGGTTTGTCCTTGTTCTCTCTGGGGACGTGGGGAATGGGCTGGCTGTTTGGGGCCGCACTGTCGGTATCTTCTTCACCGTCCGTACGGCCGGTGTCGGCGTCAGCGCCTGCACTGGCGACCGTGCTAGGACTCCCAGTCTCGGACTCACCCGTCCCGTTGCTGTCGGGGGCTACTGACGACGCTCCGTCTATTTCTGGGGCAGGCTCGTCGTCGGGGTCGCCCTCCTCGCTCCAGAACCAGTCGCCGCGGTTCGGCGTCTCTTCGTCATCCTGTGCCACGTCGAGTTCATCCAGATCGATTTCGTCTGTCATTCTCCGAATGTCGTGCCCGTTGATACTGTCGCCGCGTCCACAGCGTCCGCGAGGCCGAGCCGGTCGACCGTCTCGCGCGTGGGACGACCGTCGTCGTCCCATCCCCGCTGTCGGTAGTACGCGTCGAGCATCGCATCGAAAGACTCGGCGTCGATTGCCGCGCCCGCGTTCGGTCCGGAGTCAAGTGGCTCTTGCAGCTTCGAAGGGAGTTCGTCGTCAGCCCGAGAGACGCCCTCGCGGACGTTGAACAGACGCGTGAGGTTCCAGACCCGTTCGCCGACGGTGGCGAGGGTGCCGTCCGCGTCCAAGCCGACGGCGTCAAGCCACTCCGCGCCAAGGTCGTCGAACACGTCGCCGATGAAGTCGTCGACCACCAGACACCACAGCACCGACCGCTGGTCCTGCTCGCGAATGACGGCCTCGGCCGCTCGTTCGGGGCTCCAGTCGCCGTCGAACGCTTCTCGCTCTATTGGTAGCGCTCGCCGGTGACAGGCCCCGCGGTCGCTGGTTGCGTACGCCAACGCCATACTCCGTGCCCCGCGGGGGTCGTAGGCCGGTAGCTCCATAGCCTTGACCGTTGGCAAGAGATCCTCCCCGCCGAGGCGGGCCGACGCCGCGTCGACGCCGTCGGCCAATGTGTCCCCAAGGGTCGTCTCTCGGGCGACAATCTCTCCCAGGAGCGACCGTGCGTCTTCGGGGCTCCCGTAGTCGAGCGACTGGTCGAGCAGTCCGGCCTCGCTGGCTTTTATAGCCCACGCGACGGCGCTCCCGGCACTGATGAGGTCGAGTCCCAGTCGGTTGCACGTCTCTCCCAGCGCCGCCACGGCGTCGAAGTCGTCGATTCCGAGGCCAGCTCCGAGCGTCATCGCTGTCGCTCCACGCGGGATCGTCTCGCCGTCATCTGTCTCGACGCGGAACCCGCCGGGACTCGTCTCATCGTCGTACTCCCGTCCGGCAGCGAGTTCCTGCACGGCCTCGATGCCGACGCCGTCGACCCCCTCGAACTGGCCGTCTTCCCAGCCGCGGGTCGAGAGCGCGCCGACCTCGTTGGCGAAGTCGACCGTCTCGACGGTCCCACTGGCGTGGAGCCACTGCCCGGTGTCACCCTCGCGGTACCGGTCGGCGTAGCGCTCCCGCATCTCTGCGAGGTCCGTTGGCGGGTCGCCCCGGACGACAACGGCTTTCAGCCTCTTTGCGCCCATCACGGAGCCGGCACCGCCGCGCCCGGCGTGGTGTTCCCCGCCGTCGGAGGCGATGGTTGCGAACGCGACCCCGTGCTCACCCGCCGGGCCGATGCAGGCCACCGCTGCGTCCGGGAACGCCGACGCAGTTTCGACAGTGTTCTGGCCCCACGTTTCGGTGGGTTCGACCGTCGCATCGTCGCCTTCCACCACGAGCCTGACTGGCTCCGAGGCACGTCCGGTGACCAGAATCCCGACGTGGTCCTGCAGTGCGCCGGCCAGCGTGTCGGGGAACGTCCCGCCCGCGTAGGAGTCGAGGAAACCGCCGGTCAGTGGCGACTTCGTGACCGCGGCGTAGCGCGTCTCACCGGGGAGGAGCCCGGATACGGGGCCAAGCATGAACAACAGGACGTTCTCGGGGCCAAGCGGGTCCGTTCCGGCGTCGAGTTCGTCGTACAGGTACCGTGCGCCGAGCCCCTTTCCGCCCACGAACCGACGACGCCACTGCTCCGGGACCGAACAGCTTTCGACCGACGCCGAGGAGAGGTCGACACAGAGCATTCGGTCCCGGTTGGCCAGTGTCATTGCATAACACTCCGCCATCGGTCGACTAAAGGATTATCCTCACCGATCCGTACCAAGCTTCTTTCTGCACGACCCGAGAAGCCAGGGTATGCGCGCTGGTGTCATCGTCGCGGGCGGTCGCTCGACGCGATTCGGGGACAGTGACAAGGCCGTCGCGGAACTCGCGGGGACACCGATGGTTCGCCGCGTCGCTGACCGGCTCGTCGAGGCTGTTGATGAACTCGTGATCAACTGCCGCGCGGACCAGGTCGACGCCATCGATGCGGCGCTGTCGGGACACGCCCTCGATCTGACGTTCGCACTCGACGAGGACCCTGATCAGGGGCCAATGGCCGGCATCGCGACTGGTCTGGCCGCCGTCGAGAGCGAGTACGCCGCCGTAGTCGCCTGCGACATGCCCTTTGTCGACCCCGACTTCGTCGACTACCTGTTCGAGCGGGCCGACTCCCACGAGGCGGCAGTGCCGCGCCCGGACGAGTGGTTCCAGACAACGCAAGCGGTCTACCACACCGATGCAATGCGTGCGGCCTGTCGGCGAGCGCTGGAGCGCGGCGAGCATAAGGTAGTCGAGCCGATATTCGATCTCGATTACGTGGTTATCGAACGCGACGAGATACTCGAACACACCACCCTGGAAACCTTTGACAATCTCAACACCCGCGAGGAGTTCGAATCCGCGGCCGAGCGGTTCTGACGGGAACGAAGACGCTTCCGTCAAACCTCTGCCACGAGCGGGTCGTCGGCCCGCATCTCCGCGAGGACGACGCGTGGCACGTCGGTCCGTTCGTGAATCGCCTCGGCGACAGCTCGGGCGCTCGCTTCGAGTTCGACGTCGTCGACCATGTTGAGCAACGGGATGGCAGTCGTACCCGAGGAAACGTCCTTCAGGCCACCCCGCTCGCTGGCGAGCACAGCGGCGACATCCGCTGGCCGAATCTCGTCACCTGGGTTGAGCCCGGTAATCGCGGCCACTTCATCGACCCGGTGGACGATCTCGTCGGTGAGTGGCTCGCCGACGACGTGGGCGCTGGCGATTGGAACGACCGTCGTTGCCGTCGAGGGAAGCTGTGGCTCCCGGTCGCTCGGGGCCTTGAAATCGCGCATCCGTGCGCCGTCGGCTTTCACCAGAATCGGGATGTCGATATCGGCAAGGTCGGCCACTGTCGCCGGATCGTAGCCGCGGTAGCGGTCCGGACGTTCCTGCGACGGGACGACGCCGAGCGGCCACGCGAGCGCATTGTCGACGGCCACTTGTGGGTTCTCGGTCACGACAACCTTCTCGACCCAGCCGTCGAATATCGGAATCCGGACTGTTGCTGTGACGACGACACGATCAAGCCGCGCCGCGAGTGTCGCCATCGTCGTTTTCTTTCCACCAGCGCCGACAAAGCATGTCGTCCCCCGCCGCGCTTCCAGCGCGTCGACAATGTCCATACGTACTGGTCGTGGGTGTCCGGATTAACCGTTACCCCGTGTCCAAACCAGTACAGTCACGCAATTTAAGGGGTTCTACTGTGAACGGCTAGCAAGGAAATGCTCGAAGACGACTTCGGTCGCGAGGTAACAGGGGTGCGGGTTTCCCTTACTGATCGGTGCAACTTCGACTGCGTCTATTGCCACAATGAGGGGCTCGGGGACACTCGAGGGCCGATGGAGGCACAGGACGACGAGCTTTCATCAGACACCGTCGTTGCGTTCCTCGAAGTTGCGGCCGAGTTCGGCGTCGAATCGGTGAAGTTTACCGGCGGGGAGCCGATGCTCCGGGAGGACCTGGAGGAGATCGTCCGGCGTGCGCCGGATGAGATGGAAGTCTCGATGACGACCAATGGGACCTTCCTTCCTGGCCGGGCCCCGGACCTCGTCGACGCGGGGCTGGAGCGAGTCAACGTCTCACAGGATGCACTCGACAGTGAGGCCTTCGCCGAGTTGACCCAGAGCGGGGCCTACGACCGCGTCCTCGAAGGCGTCGAGGCAGCGCTGGACGCCGGACTGGCTCCGGTGAAGCTCAACATGGTCGTGTTTGAGCCGACTGCGGGATACGTCCCGAAGATGGTCGACCACGTCGCCGAGAACGCCGGCCTCCAGCTCCAGCTCATCGAGTACATGCCGGAGCTGGCCGGTCATCCGGAGTGGGCCATCGATATCCAGCGGGTCCACGACTGGCTTGAGGACCGGGCAGACAAGGTCGAGCACCGAGAGATGCATGACCGCAAGCGGTACTGGATACACAGTAGCGAGGACGCGACAGAGACCGGGACCACCGCCACCTCGCTGGCCGCGTCAGACGGCGGGACGCGGACCGAGCCGGTGAACGACCGCAACAGCGGCATGGTCGAGATCGTCGACCCGGTCGGCAACGAGACGTTCTGTGCGAACTGCCATCGCGTTCGGCTGACCCACGACGGCTATCTCAAGGGATGTCTGAACCGCAACGACGACCTACGGGACATCGGCACGACCAAAGAGTCGATGCGAGCCGCGTTCCGTGAGACAGTCGACACCCGTGTCCCGTACTACGGCGAGTACATGGTCGAGACCGAAGACGGCGAGTGGGAGATAAACGAGGAGTACATCGACACAGATGGGGACCGTGCGCCCTACGAGTACTCCGAATAACGACCGCGGCGGGCAAACGCTCTTACTGTTCCCTCGTGAAAACCGGTCACGATGAGTTTCCCGCTCCGGGACGAGACCACGATTTCGCTGTCGTGGAACGAGCTGACCGGCGCGATCGGGGACTCGGCGACGGTCCTCCCGGTCGTCGTAGCCGTCGCCGTGCTGACAGAGCTCTCGCTCCCGGTCATGCTTGTCTGGTTCGGGGTCTTCCAGGTCGTCTGGGGGCTGTACTACGGCGTTCCGGTCTCTATCGAGCCGATGAAGGCCTTCGCTGCACTGGTCATCGCCGGAACCATCTCGACCGGTGAGCTCGTCGTTGCTGGCCTCCTGCTGGCGGCTGTGCTGGTGGCTCTCGGCACGAGCCGGTCGCTCGGGACTGTCGATAGATACGTCGACAACACTGTCGTTCGGGGGGTCCAGCTCGGCGTGGCACTGGTCCTGCTTGAAACCGGTATCGGCCTGGGACTTGGCGACCTTCGGCTCGTGGCTGCCGCCGTCGGCGTGGTGGCAGTGCTTGGATTGCTGGGCTACGGTGGCCAGAGCGCGTTCGCTGTCTTCATTCTGGGCGGAGTGATAGCGCTCACACAGACCGGGCTTCCGACGCCGGCCATGCCGCCAGTCGACGGCATGTTCATGCTCCCGACCATGACACTGTCAGTAGAGACCGCAGAGGCGGTTATCGCTCAGATCGCGGTCACGGTCGGGAACGCTGCACTCGCCACGTCCGTCCTGCTCGCGGATTACTTCGACCGGGACGTGTCCGCCGATGAACTCTCGACCAGTATGGGACTGATGAACCTGGCCGGGGTTCCGTTCGGCGCGTTCCCGATGTGTCACGGGAGCGGTGGCGTTGCCGGGAAGTATGCCTTCGGGGCAAGAACGTCCGGTGCAAATCTAATACTTGGGACCGGCTACGTTCTGGCCGCCTTCCTCGCGGTGGGGGTCGTCGCCGCCTATCCGACGGCGCTGCTCGGCGTCATCCTGGTACTAATCGCGGTTCAGCTGGGCTGGACCGGCGTTTCACGGACGGGGGAACGGCTGTTTGTCGTCGCTATCGGCGTGTTCGGCGTTCTCATCAACCTCGGCCTCGCGTTCGTTCTCGGCGTCGCCATCCAGCAGGTGCGCGCCCGCCGCTGACGCCAGCCAATACACGCTTGTGTTGGGAGGACGAAAGATTTCCCAAGAGATGCGTTCTGCACTGGAGCTAGAGAACCTGCTCAGCGAGGCGGAAGCACTCACTATCGTCTGTCACAACAACCCGGACCCCGACTGTCTCGCCAGCGCGCTGGCGTTAGGTCGAATCGCGGCCACTGCTGGCATCGACGAACGGCGGATCCTCTACAGCGGCGAGATTTCACACCAGCAAAACCGGTCGCTCGTCAACCTGCTTGAGATAGATCTGCAGGAGTTCGACGCGTCGGCCGTCGAGGATCGGCCCTCGTCGGAGTTGCTCGCCTTTGTCGACCATTCGACACCCGGTGCGAATAACCGCGTCCCGGACCACGTCTCGGTTGACATCGTCATCGACCACCACCCCGCCGAAGACATCGCCGCCACATTCGTCGATCACCGGGAGGGGATCGGCGCGACAGCGACGATACTTACAGAGTACCTTCGCAACCTCGAAATTGAGCCGGACAAGCAGCTGGCGACGGCGCTACTGTTTGCGATCCGTCGGGAGACACTCGGGTTCCTTCGCGGTGTGACGACGGACGAGTACGAGGCAGCCAGCTTCCTCACGGAGGCGGCGGACGCTGACTTGCTTCGGCAACTCTCGTCGCCGTCCATCAGCGGGGCCACTATCGACGCTATCGCAGACGCTATCGGGAACCGGACAGTCAGGAGTTCCGTGCTTCTCTCGCATGTCGGGAGAACGTCAGAGCGCGACGCCTTACCCCAGGCCGCCGACTACCTGGCGACGCTCGAAGGTGTGGACACGGCAATCGTGTTCGGAATCGTCGACGACACGATACAGCTCAGTGCCCGCTCGACGGACTCCAGACTCCATCTCGGCGATGTACTTGAGGCGGCGTTCAGTGACGTCGGGAACGCTGGCGGCCACCGCGAGATGGCTGGCGGTGAAGTGCCGCTTGGTGTCTTCGCCGATTACACGTCCGACGAGGACATTCTTGTTGACATCGTCGAACAGGTGATTTCTGCGCGACTGCTCGTCGAACTGAATCTTCCCGAGGAGTAGCAGGTCGCCAGTGGCGTGGGTAAACGAACCGATGCCTCTCAGGACAGCCGGAACGTTTCCAGATTCTTTGGGTTGTGGGTCCGCATGTTGAACTTCTGGTACAGCGCCGAGGAGAGCTGGTTCGTCGAGGTCTCGTCGCCGTGGACACAGAGAATCTTCTCCGGCCGTGGGTGCATCGTCTCGACGAACGATTCCAGTCCCTGCCGGTCGGCGTGACCCGAGAAGCCGTCCACGGTCTTGACATCCATCTGGAGGGCAACCCGTTCGGCACGGGGGCCGCTGGTGTCGCCAAGCGTTATCTCGTCCTGGCCGCGCTGGATCTGGCGGCCGAGCGTCCCTTCGGCCTGGTAGCCGACGAACGCCATCGTGCTGTCCGGGTCGCTGCCAAGCAGGCGGAGCCACGACATCACGGGCCCTCCGGTGACCATCCCGGAGGTGGTCAGGATGATAGCCGGTTCGTCGTCGGCGATGTCGCGACGCATCTCCTCGCCACCGTCGACCTGTTCGAACTGCTCGGCGAGGAACGGGTTCTCGTCCTCATAGAGGATCCGCTGGCGGAGGTCATCACGGAGATACTCCGGATACGCGGTGTGGATAGCTGTCGCCTCGCGGATCATCCCGTCGAGGTACACCGGCATCGTCGGGATATCGCCCTCCCGCATCGCTTCCTCTAGCACGAGCATGAGCTCCTGTGACCGCCCGACTGCGAAGGCCGGAATGAGGACCTTCCCGTCCTTGTCGTAAGTGGTGTTGATTACGTCCTTGAGGACGCGCTCGGAGTCAGACTGGTCAGTCTGGTAGTCGTTCTTGCCGCCGTAGGTTGACTCCAGCACGAGCGTCTCGACCCGCGGGAAGTCGTTGACAGCCCCGTCAAGCAACCGGGTGTCCTTGTAGTGAATGTCGCCGGAGAAGGCGACGTTGTACCGCCCTTCGCCGATATGGAAGTGACAGACCGCCGAACCGAGAATGTGGCCAGCGTTGTGCATGGTAAGCTTGATATCCGGTGCGATGTCGGTGACGTTGCCGAACTCAAGCGGAATCGTATGTTTGAGGGCGTCTCGGACCTGCTGGCTCTCGTACGGCGGCGTCCGTCCCTCTTTGGAGGCCACGTCGAGGTAGTCCAGCTGGAGCAGCCCCATCAGGTCCCGCGTCGCGGCAGTCGTGTAAATCGGTCCGTCGTAGCCGTACTTGAACAGGATAGGGATGAGTGCCGAGTGGTCCAGGTGGGCGTGGGTCAGGATGACGGCGTCAAGCGAGTTCGGGCCTGCCGCCAGCGCCTCGGGGGCCTGCAGGTATGGGACCTCACCTTTCGCACCCGGTTTGTCGCCACAGTCGATGAGGATTCGAGACTCCGGTGTTGAGAGAATGAACGCTGCGCGGCCGACTTCGCGACAGCACCCAAGCGTTGTCAGACGGACCCAGTCCTCGTCAGCCGTCTCTGGCCGGTTGATCTGCCGACCGACACGCTGGAGAATGTCCCGGCGCTCTTCGCGCTCCTGTTTGAGGTAGTTGCGGACGTTCGAGACAGTAGAGGACTCCATCGGCGGAGTTCGGACGACTTCCGGAGTCCAGCCGACAGAGGCCGAGATCTCGTCGAGCGTCGCGCCGTGGCGGCCGATGACGCGGCCGGGCTTCTCGGCTTCAATGAACACCTCGCCGGTCTGGCGATCAAAATCCAGGTTCTGGACGCCGGCATCCTCGGGAATCGTCTGCGTGATCCGGGCGCGCGCCTCGTTGGGCGGCACAAGGGCTCCCTGGGTGGGTCTGACGTTGATCCGTTTTCGAAGCGTCTGTGCGAGGTTCCGAACAATCCCGTCGCGGTTGGCAACCGTCTGCGCGTCGGGCGTGTAGATTACCAGCTCCGGTCCCTCGAATGCGACAGATTCGATTTCGATGTCGTCCGGCGTCTCCTCTTCGACCTGTGCCTTAATTCTCTCAAGTGTCTCGTCTGTGGAACTCATAAGTTTGAAGATAGCTGTGGAGGCCCCGATAGCCGTCGGAAAACCACGGCTCTCGACTGCCGTTACCTAGCCGGAGAATCAGGACGGTTAAGAATCTTTGCTTGTTTCGCTCTGTCAGCCACAGTGTGATTCCCGGTGAGAACCGGCGAATTTTAGTATGGGTCGACGAGTTATATTCTTATGGGCTTTGGCAGCTACGATGAATCTGAGCAGAAGGACAACAACGTAGACACAGACGACAGTGACGGAGTTGCCGTCCACGAGAACGACCACGACGGCTCGATCTCCTTCGAGACGGAGGCAACGACGAGTGATCTCGTCGACAAACTCGGCGAGATGAAAGACGAAGACGACGAAGAGTAACGCGGCTTGTCCCAGTCGACAGGTTACCGTTCTACTGGCTGACTTTCTCGGCGAGTTCGCCGCGCTCGTCCAACTGTTCGAGGATGTCACTCCCACCGATGAACTCACCGTCGACGAACGTCTGAGGGATCGTCTCGCGCCCGCTGTGGCGCTCCAGCGCCTCGCGGTAGGCAGCGGTTGCCTTGAGAACGTCTATTGTCTCGACATCATCGCGGTACTGCTGGATCAGTCCAAGCGCCTTCTTCGAGTAGCCACACTGTGGCATCAGCTCGTTGCCTTTCATAAACAGGACGACCTCGTTGTTCTCGATGACGCTGTCAACCTGGTCCGTGACCTCTTCCGGAGAGAGTTCTTCGGGCTCGAATGCCATACCTGCAGTAATACGGTCGGCAATAAAGGCGTACCGGCGGGCGGCCGAAACGCAATCCGGTCGCGGGACACCTACTCGGCTTCCTCGGGCGTCAGCGTCGTCAGCTCGATAGCGTGGATTTCTCGCGTGAGGTGGTCACCCAGTGCGTCGTGGACTAGCTGGTGCTGGTCGACCAGTGACTCACCCTCGAACGCTGGTGAGACGACCCGGACGGCGTAGTGCTTGTCGTCGTCGGGGTCTCGCGGCGTCGTGACCGTTGCCTGTGCGTCGGGCAGTTCTGCCTCGATGAGTTCTGCGACTGCGTCCTTGTCCATACGCGCTCTGAGGAGAGGGGCGGGCAAAACAGTTGGCGTCCCGCGACGCGTCACGATCACCAGTCGGGCGACAGCTCTCGACCGATACCGACGCCAAGGGCGGCCAGCCCCAGGAATGCGAGAGCGACACCGCCGAGCCAGATTTCCGAGAGCGATACCGCGAACCGAGTCATCCAGAGCCCGGTGACCAGCGCTAGCCCGCCGGCCACGACGAGTTTGACGAACCGCTCCATGTCTGTGCCTGCGTTGACCGGCTGTAAATCCCTGACGGGGCGAACCACAGGTGTTTGTGCGTTGGCAACTGTAGATTACATATGAGCGACGCAACGCTCGTCTACGACGACGACTGTGGTTTCTGTACCTGGTGGGCCGACTTCATCGACAAACGGTCCGATCTCGACATCGTGGGGTTTTCTGAACTTGACGACGAGCTGCTGGCGCGCCTGCCCGACGACTACGAGTCCTGTTCGCATCTGGTGACCGACGAGGCCGTGTACTCCTGTGGGAAATCCATCGAGACAGCGCTCACTCACACCGACCTGGGCAAGCCAGCGCGGCCCCTGGTCGAGTTCCTCCAGCAGTTCGAGGACTACGAACAGCTCCGCGAGCGGGCCTACCGGCAGGTCGCGGACAACCGCGGGCAGTGGGGGAAGCTCATGTCGAAGACACCGCCAGCGCGCAGGGACGACTCGGACTGACGCAACGGTCAGACCCGGGCCAGTTGCAGGTCGCCCTCACTGACCGGGCTGACGTAGGTGCCGACGCGCTCTCGTTCCCACCATCGACCGGTCTCGCGGCGCTCCTCGGGTGTCGTGAACCGATACCGATAGCGGACCGCGCGGACGTGTGTAGGTGTCGTCTCGGAAAACGGCACCGAGTCCAGCAGTTTCTCGGTGGCTTCATCGCCGGCAAGCAGCCTATCCAGCAACGCGAGGAACCACGGACTCCGCCGCGGTGAGGGGGCCATCGCCGCGAACCACAGTTGCCAGTCCAGCCGGTAATGATACGGTGCGACCTGCCCTGGCCGTTGCGCGGGGTCTGTGGGCTTGCCCTTGAACTCGTAGGTCCGCCATTCCGTGTCGGCCGTGACGACCTCGTCGGTGGTCCCCTGCACGACGATTTCGTAGCGGGTGCGGGTAATCGAACCGAACGCGCCGTAGGTGTTGACCAGCCTGAGCGGGTCGAAGGCAGTGTTCATCACCTGCCGCTCCGAGAGGATGTTCCGGACCGGCTGGACGCTACGCCAGATGACGACCGCAGCGAGGACGACCGACAGTGCCTGCAGAGACAGGGGCGGCGCGCTCACGTTCGGTGTGGTGACTGGGAGGACCGACGTGAGTATATTGTCGCTGAACGTCGCGATAGCCTGGACGATGGTGAGGGCGTTGAGCCAGGAGAAGTTCCCCGTGAGCATGAGCCAGCCCTGGAAGCCGATAGTCGCGACCCCTGCCACCGACGCCCAGGGCTGTGGCGCGAAGTAGAGGAAGGGAACGGCGACCTCGACGACGTGGTTGCCCAGCACCTCCAGCCGGTGGAATCGGTCAGGCAGGTGGTGTGCGTACCAGGACACCGGGTTCGGAATCGGCTGGGTCTCGTAGTGGTAGTCTAGCGCGGTGAGGTCCCGCCAGCAGTCGTCGCCGCGCAGTTTGATGAGCCCCGCACCGAACATGTTACGGAACAGCACCCATTTGAGCAACCAGATGACGAGGACCGGTGGCCCCGTCGACCCGGCACCGAGAAACGCCGCGAGAAAGCCGGTCTCCAGCAACATCGACTCCCAGCCGTAGCCATAGAAGGTCTGGCCGGCGTTGACGAAGGAGAGATACAGCGCCCACAGCAGGAGCCACAGCAGTATCGACACGGGGACCGCGTACGGGGTCGGGAGCCAGGAGGGAACCCCAATGAGGGCGAGCACGGAGAGGCCGACGCCGGCCCAGGCCGTGACCCCGATGACGCGGTCGCTCGGATAGAGGTAGAACAGACTCGGCCGGTCACGGAACTCGTGGCGTTCGACGTACTGCTGTATCGGCAACAATCCGTCCTCGCCTGCCAGCGGGCGGAACTGTGTGGCCGCAACGAGGAACGCCAGCAGGTAGATGAACGCCAGTCCCCGATGGAACAGTATTCGGACGAGCCAGTACGATTCTGACTCCCACGGCAGCATACTCTGGATGTGGTCCAGCCACGGACTAAACCGTACCGGGCGGTAGGGCCGCGGGCCGTCAGTTTTCCCGACCTGCTCAGGCCATCAGTTGCTGGTGGGTCGGTTTCATGCAGCGGTCCTGCACGACGCGGTGACCGGCCGCTTCGGCGCGTTCGACGGCCTCGTCGTCGTGGATGCCGAGCTGGAGCCAGATGACGGCGTCATCGTCCCGTTCCAGCGCTGCGTCGACGATGTCGCTGACCTCGTCGCTGGGCCTGAACACGTCGATGATATCTATCTCGCCGGGGACCTCCGACAGCGAATCATACGCTTTCTGTCCGAAAATCTCGTCGGCGAAGGGATTGATCGGGATGATATCGTATCCCTGTTCGTGGAGGTATTTCGGAATCTCGTGAGCGTCCTTGCCGGGGCTCGTCGAGCAGCCGACGACAGCGATGCGGTCCAGTTCCAGGATGTCTCGGAGTTCAGCCGCCGCAGTGATGGGCATATGCGACGGTTCGCCGTACGGTGACAAAAGCTATTGGCTGAGACGGGAGTTGCACGGATAGTTGACCGTCAGTTCAGTCGTTCGCCGACGTGTCTCGGGAGCGGGGGACCTGTTAGCCTCAGCGGATTCCGCTTTCGGACTCCGTAGGCTCTTTCAGGTGGGTTTGTCCCCAGTCCGCCATTTCGGTTATCACCGGCTCCAGTGACGCTCCGTGGTCCGTTAGTGAATAGTTGACCCGGAACGGCTGCTCGTTGATGACTTCACGATCGACGAGGTCCTTCTCCTGAAGGTCTTCGAGGCTATCGGACAGCACTTTGGAGGAAATCCCGTCAACGTTCTCCTTTAGTTCGTTGAATCCCGACGGGCCGTGTTCCAGCAGTCGGTGGATGATTACCGGATGCCACTTCTTGCCAATCAGGGACGCCGTCGTCGATATCGAGCACCACTCTTCGCCGGTACACCAGACGGAGAGCTTTTCTGGTGGATCACTCATACGTTGGTGGGCGTTCGGTCGCTGGTGGCTAATAATTACCCCTGGTTAGGCAGTAACTCCACCTCAGTTTGGCTGACTGAATGCGCTCACCAAGAACTATTAGATAATCAATCATATATAGTAAATACCATATTAATTATATTTTCGACCGAGGAGTGGCTGTTTTCTGGAGCCAATATAAAATGCCCTAACAGGCCCTATAAATGTATTCTTCAGACAAGGGTGGCTACCGCTGTCGATTTGTTCCCCTTTCGTCTGAATGGCACTAAAACCGACCAATATAGGCTAAGGGGCGAGAATAAGGATTTTTCACCATGAGTGTCACAGACCAAGTAGTATAATAATACCTACTATTATTTGATATAGGTATATATGTCTAACCGGACGCCAGCTTTCTCACCAAGAGACACTCCGCTGACGGTGTCGATAGTCACACGCAAACTGGAGTTCGACACGGTCTGGGTGACGCGTCTTGTTCGTACTTCTCTTCCTGTCCTGTCATGTGCAGTGAGCTAATTCCGGACCGATATTTCGATCCGACTATTGTGATAACAAACGTACATACGTTATTTTAGATGGTGGCCGATGCTAATCACGGGGTTCGGATCTCGCGAACGCAGGACTCCCAGTGGGTCGAGAGCGCGAGCTACGAGAACTGGGAGTTGATTTCGATGACGTTCGCCGACCGCGTGACCATGCTGGGGAGTTCTTCCTCGTAGAACTTGCCTTCGAACCGACTGGCGGGACCGGAGATACTGACTGCACCGATGATTTCGTCTTTCGTCTTCACGGGCGCGGCGACGCACCGGAGCCCCGCTATCTTCTCCTGCCGATCAAACGCGTAGCCGCGCGCTCGAATCTCTTCGAGTTCCTCGAACAGCGCTTCTCGCGTCGTGATAGTCGACTCAGTGTACTTCGGCAGCCCGTGGTGCTCGATGATCTCGTCCACGCGCGACTCGGGCATATGCGCGAGCATGGCTTTACCAAGCGAGATACAGTGCATGTACTCCCGTTTCCCTGGTGACGACGCGGACTGGACCGCATTTTTCCCGGCACTCTTGTAGATGTACACTGCCTTGCCGTGTTCAGGCATTGCGAACTGGGCGAGTTCGCCACAGGACTCAGACAGGTCGTCAAGCTCGTCTGCGACGACATCGTATATCTGGAGGCGGTCACGGACTTTCTCTCCAAGTTCGAGGTGTCGCAGACTCAGCCGATACGTCTCGCCTTCTTTGATTACGTATTCGTTCTGCGCAAGCGTGGCCATGTGGCCGTGAATCGTCCCTTTTGAGCGATCCAGTTCGGTGGCGATATCGGTGATGCCGGCTCCGTCCCGCTCTAACAGGAGGTCGATGATGTCGAGTGTTGTCTGGACTGCTTCGACCGTTCTGGAACTGTTATTAACTGTCATGTGTGCCTTTTCGTCCCCGGCTCAAATAAAACTGTTCGTCAGCTACGAACATTCTATTCGTTCGTTCTACACGAACGAGGGGCGCACTGGCCACGAGGCGCTGCCGCAATAATGCAGTGTTCCTGATAGATTATCGCGAATATCCGGAGTGACGACCCATATTATCTGATTTACGTTCGTGAGAGACGAATCATTGGAGAGCGGCCGAGACATCCATGATGTCACGTCGGTGGCTGGCCGGACGGGGAAAACGATATTACCCGGTCACTACAATTCCGTGGTACGATGGTCGAGATAGATTACATGGCCCATCAGGAGCAGTACAGCCCGTCGGAGCTTCTGGAGTACTCCGAACTCGCATCGGAC
>JBDGPY010000065.1:0-17450 GCA_042219425.1 Haloarcula sp.
CGATTACCTCCAGTTCGGGGTTGGCCAGCTTCGCGGCCCGAGCGACGGGCAGCGAGCGGCCGTGGATGGTGTGGAAGCCGTAGCTGTTGAAGTAGCTGTTGAGCTTCCCCGAACAGCCGATACCGGTGAACAGCGCGACCTCGTCGGGATTCTTGCCGACCTCCGGCATGGCCTGCTTGAGCGCCTTGAGGACGCCGAAGTCGCCACAGCCGGGACACCAGGTCGCCTGCGGTTCGATACCAGGCGTGAACTCGTCTCGTTCGATCTCGCGTTCTTCGTTGATTGCTGAGAATGCACTCATGGGTTAGTCACCTGCCGCGGGGAGGTACTTCATGTTCGTAGCGGCGAGATCCTCGCCGTTGATGCTGGATTCGAACCCGTCAACGATTTCAGCGGGCTCGAAGGGATTACCGTTGTACTTCAGGAGGCTCGACAGCTTGTCACCGTATTTGCCGAGTTCCTTCTGGGTCAGCCCGCGGAACTGCGCCGTAGCGTTCATTTCGACGACGAGTACCTCGTCGACGGACTCGATCCAGTCGGAGACCTCGTCTTTCGGATACGGCATCATGTCGGAGACGCCCAGCGCCTTCACTGAATGACCGTTCTCGTTGAGACGGTCGACAGCCTCGAAGACAGTGCCCTGCTGGCTGCCCCACACGAGGATGCCGTAATCGGTGTCCTCGGGTCCGTGATAGGTCTGGTGGGACATGTTCTCGTCGAGGTCAGCACGGATGTCGTCGAGCTTGTTGAGCCGCCGGTTCATCTGAGCGATACGGTTCTCGGGATCCTCGCTGATGTGTCCCGACGGGTTGTGCTCGTTCCCGGTCGCCAGGTAGCGGCCGTCCTTCTGACCCGGTATGGAGCGCGGACTGACGTTCGAGCCATCCTCGGGGTCATGGAGGAACCGCTGGAACTTCCCGGAGGAGTGGTGCGCGGCGTCCTGAATCTCCTCTTCGGTGAGGACCGAACCCGGATCGGCGTTTGGCTCCTCGTCGAAGTGGCTGGCGGGGAGGTTCCGGAGCTCGCCCTGTATCTTCTGGTCGTAGACGACGATGACCGGAATCTGGTACTCGTAGGCGATTCGGAATGCCGAGCGAGTCTGCGTGTAACACTCGCGGATGTTCGCAGGCGCGAACACGACGCGGGCTGAGTCGCCCTGTGACGTGTACAGGACGTGTTCGAGGTCGGCCTGTTCGGGCTTGGTCGGCATCCCCGTCGAGGGGCCAGCGCGCATGGCCTCGACCAGTACAATCGGTGTCTCGGTCATCTCAGCCAGTCCGAGCGGTTCGGACATCAGTGCGAAGCCACCACCGGAGGACCCGGACATGGCCTTGACGCCGGCGTGGGACGCACCGAGTGCCAGCGACGCTGCAGCGATCTCGTCTTCTACCTGTTCGGAGATACCGCCGAACTCCGGCAGGTGCTGTGACATGATCGTGAACACGTCTGTCCACGGAGTCATGGGGTAGCCCGAGATGAATCGGCATCCCTCGTCGAGTGCGCCATAGGAGATAGCGTTCGAGCCTGAGAGGATGACCTGCTCCTCGTCGTGGGAGCCTTCCGGGACCTCGATATCGTGGTCGATATCGAGTTCGTCTGCGGCGTCGTAGGCGTCCTGCAGGACGTTGAGGTTCGCTTCCTGCATGTCGCCGCTCATGTTCTGCTTGATGAGCTCCTCGAACTCGTCAGTACTGATATCGAGAATTGCCGCAGTCGCACCGATACCGGCCGTGTTCCGCATGATCTCACGGCCGTGTTCCTTGGCGATGCCGCGGAGGTCCATCGGGACGACGTGCCAGTCGTTCTCCTCAGCGGCCTCTTCGAGCCCGATTTCGTCGACGTCTTCCTCGTCGAGCAGCCCTTCGTCGTAGAGAAGGACGCCACCTTCACGGAGGTCGTCGAAGTTCTCGTACAGCGGCTTCAGCTCCTCTTTGCCGTAATAGGCCTCTTCCTGCGGGTTCCGGGCGAACGAGTCACCCAGTGCGAGCAGGAAGTTGTAGCCGTCACCGCGAGACTGTACCGGTTCGTCCTTTGCACGCACCTCTACGTACGTGTGGCCGCCGCGGATACGCGACGGGTAATGACGGTGTGTGAACACGTTCAGCCCCGACCACATCAAGGCCTTCGCGAAGTTCTGGCTTGTCGAGTCGATTCCGTCACCGGAACCACCGGCGATTCGCCAGATTAGTTCGTTGTCTGTCATGGTGAAATCCTCGGCCCCAGCTCTGGTGCCGTATCGTGGCAATTGGAGGGGCATGACTAAAGATTTTCCACTATATCAGCACTCATTAATCGTTATCTTTCGTCTCAGGGGCCTCAGATTGCGAATTTCAGAAATCGGTTTAGTCACATCTGGTATGTGTTCTCGTGAATCAATATCGGGCACGGCCCAGACTTGATTTCTATTTTTTAGCTGTGCAACATTCTGCCGGAACGACTAACACGATGACTACCGATATATGGCCGAGGATGACGTTAACGGAACTCATCACTGGTGTCGAAGACCACCAGAAGACGCTGACAGTTTTCAACGCCGGGGCAGCGGTGGCTGAGGACCTTCGTGAGCGCTTCGCCGATCGGAACGTGCGAGTCCAGAGCGAGCGAACTGAGAGCGGGCGTCCGGGCGAGTTCATTACCCTCAGCGATGGTGAGGACATCATCGCGGCCGCGAGCCTCAGCTCGTTTACCGACTCACTGGAAGGTGATGACCAATACATCACCCGGGACAACAGCCCGTACGCGTCGATACTGGACCATCTCGACGAGACGATGTTCACTTCGTGGTCGATACAGCGGATGACCGCCGCGTCGCGCGAGATCGAGGACCGCGCGTGGCGAATCGGTCACGGATCACTGTATGCAGGCTTCCAGACACTCTCAACGCTGCAAGGCGAGTTGGATCTCTACGAACGGCTGGGCGAGACGGATGTCGAGGTCCACGCTTACGCCGTCCCGGATATCGAACCACCGGAGTACAGTACCTTCTCGCTCCATCTGGAACGAGCAGCGGAAATTGCCGACTCGTGGTTCGTGGTGTTCGACGGCGGTGGCGACCCGACACAGAAGTGCGCGCTGCTGGCCGAGGAGCGGGAGCCACGGGAGTTCTACGGGTTCTGGACCTACGACGAGTCCACAGTCGACTGGATAATCGACTACCTGAACTCGACGTATGGCTACCTCGAACAATGACGACGAGCAACTGACATTCGTTCTGACTGAATCCGAGTGCTCTGGCGAGTGCGAGTAATACTGTCGGCTGTAAGCCATTGAAGAATTTTGCCACCCCGGGGTGGCAAATCTCGTCACGTAGTTACAGCCAACAGTATAAGCAGACGAGTAGTACCGGACGCCACAGACCAGTGATCGACAGCGAGTTACGTTGACCGAGAGAATTGTTTATCGCTTCCCTTTTATACGAGAGTGAGTATCCTGACGGGACAGACACACACCACCGTGCAAGTGTTCTCAGTTATTGTGGGGATGGGGGAGGGGGTGTGGTAAGCTGGATAGTAGTATATAAATGGAGGATATAGGTGTGGAAATTCTGACGTATCTTGTCAGGAGATACTGGATAAAATTGGATTATACTGGTGTATTAAGATCTATAATTCGATTTCTGGATTACTAGGCTAGACTACTATATAGATGAAATAATAACCTATACAATAAGATTCAAGTTATATTCATCGTCATTACTGAGTTCTGTTAGTGAACGGTATAGAATCGCAGGACTGAAGTGTTGCTATGTTTCGATTAGCGATCTGGGCTATAGAGACGGTCTCCGATTAAATATGGGGAACACTTGCAGGGTGGTGTGTGAACCTTCGGCGTGAAAAACACTTGAAACACTTGAACGGTGGTGGTGGGTTTTATATATGATCACTCGAAAGGTGGCTACGATGGTCGACGTGAACGAGAATCCGTTCGATGGAACTGATGCTATCTTCGAGCGAAAGCAGCCGCTGAAGAAGGACACGTTCACTCCGGATACGATTTTCCACCGCGACGAGGAGATCGAGTTCTATATCAACGCCTTGCAGGACGTTATCGTCGGCCACGATCCGAACAACGTCTTCGTTTACGGTCCCACCGGTGTCGGTAAGACTGCCGTCACGAAATGGGTCCGTGACAAACTTGAAGAGAAAGCTGACGCCGAGGAGATTCCACTCACTGTCGTCGGCCCGATAAACTGTCGGAACTACCGGTCGGCGTACGCACTAGTCAACACACTCGTCAACGAGTTTCGAGATCCGGACGATCAGTTGCCAGAGAGCGGTTACAGCACGGATAGTGTTTTCGAGTTCCTCTACGAGGAAATCGAGGCGGTCGGTGGGAACGTTCTCATTATCTTGGACGAAATCGACAACATTCCGGCCGATGCGCGAAACGACTTTCTCTACGAGCTGCCGCGGGCCGAAGCGAACGAGAACACGCCGATTACAGACGCGAAGGTCGGACTCATCGGTATCTCGAACGACCTCAAGTTCGTCGACGTCCTGGAGCCGAAGGTGAAATCGACGCTGGGGGAGCGTGAGATCAAGTTCGGTCCGTACGACGCCACGGAACTCCGTGATATTCTTGGCTACTACGCCGATATCGCGTTCAGAGATGGCGTTCTCGGGGACGAGGTTGTGCCGCTGGCCGCGGCCTTTTCGGCGCAGGAACGGGGGGACGTTCGGCAGGGACTTCGCATTCTAGAGAAGGCAGGGGAGTACGCACGCATGGAGGGGGCTGACGGTGTGACGGAAGCCCACACGCGACGGGCGACTGACACCATCGAGACTGACGAACTGCTCGATTACTTCGAGCATGACCTCAGTTCACAGCAGGCGCTGACGTATCTCGCGACGACGCTCGCGCTCATCGAGCCGAAACACGAAGCCTCGACGAAGCGAATTTACAACCTCTACTCGTCGATTGCGGAGTCCAGCGGCCGACGGGTGAAATCCGAGCGCAAAATTTACGAGTTCCTCGATCAGCTCTCGATGCAGGGACTGGTTCGCTCTGCGGAGCGGAACCTGGGTCGAAAGGGCGGACGTAAGTACATCTACGAGGTTACCGATGATCCGACCGACATCGTCAACGCCGCGTTTCAGTCGACCTACAGCGATGCCGTCCCGAGCAACGTCGGCGGAATCCTCGAACATTATCTGGAGGACGAGGCGACCGAGTTCGAAGCGCCGGACACGACCGACGACGAACAGCAGAACCTCTGGCAGTTCACATAGCGAGAACACTTGCAGGGTGGTGTGTGTGTGTCGACAGCACCGAAGGGCGGCTGTCGCCAAATCGATGTGACAAGAACAGTTGCAGCCCGGTGTGTCTCCTAACAGACTGTACTGTATCAACAGCTTCCATCTATTGGTACTGGCCTCAGATATCCACGGGAAGCGGTCCTGAGCTGTCAGTATTGGCGCTGTAAGGAACACTTGCAGCCCGGTGTCTCCAAGAGTACCTTCGATAGTCTGGCTAGACTTTGCTACCGCAAAACACTTGCAGGGTGGTGTGTGTGTATCGACGGCGAGACGCTGCAGTACAGCTACTGTGGAACACTTGCAGGGTGGTGTCTCTGTAGCATGACGGTGAAACGATGCGATTCTCAAAAACACTTGAAGGGTGGTGTCCAACTGACCGAACGCAGTACACTGTCCTCCTTAGGAAAACACTTGCAGCGTGGTGTCTGTGACGTTCGCGATCCTTTGAACCCGGTCACAGGAACACTTGCAGGGTGGTGTGTGAACACTTGAAGGGTGGTGTGTGAACACTTGCAGGGTGGTGTGTGGCCGTATATCGTTCCACGGTCGAACTGGGCAGCGTCAACGTTCGTATCGCTATGTCGGAGTCTGGTTGTAGATGAGGTTCCGCTGGATGTCGTTCGCACCCTCGTAAATAACTGGAATACGCACATCCCGGTACACTCGCGAGATGCGGTTTTCCATGAGGACGGACCGACCGCCATGGAGTTGCATCCCCTTCTCTGCACAGTCCATCGCCGCTTCTGTCGCTTTCGTCTTTGCCAGCGCCGCCCAGTAGCCGGCGTTCTCCTGGTTCGCAACGTGGTCCGCAGCGTGCCAGGTGAGTGTCCTGGCGGACTGGAATGCCAGTTGCATGTCGGCCAGTTTGTGCTGGACGGCCTGGAACTCGTCGACGGTTTTACCGAAGGCTTCGCGGTCGTGGACGAAGTTCCATGCTTCCTCTATCGCAGCCGCAGCGAGACCGATCCCGTGCCCGCCGACGACGATACGTCCGTGGTTGAAGAACTCGGCGAGCATGTAGAAGCCGGCTCCCTCGACGCCGACCAGATTCTCCTCCGGGATCCGGCAATCATCGAGCACGATGTGGGCCTGCTTCGACGCCCGGAAGCCCATCTTCTCGGGGATGTGCTCGGCGTGGTAGCCCTCGGCGTCCGTCGGGACGATGAACATCGAGTAGTTCCCGTACCGGTTGTTCGGGTCGTCGCCGGTCTTGGCGTACAGCGTCACCCAGTCTGCCTCGACGCCGTTGCCGATCCAGTACTTCTCGCCGTTGAGGACCCACTCGTCGCCGTCTTTCTCGGCGGCCGTCGTCATCCCCGCGAGGTCGCTCCCGGTTTCGGGCTCGGAGACAGCGAGACCGGTGATCTGGTCACCTGTCGCGACGGGCTGGAGGAACTCCTCCTTCTGCCAGTCGTCACCGTGGTCCTCGACGATTTCAGCCCCGAAACTGGCCAGTTGGAGTGTCAGCGCGATGCCCGCATCGACCCTGTAGAACTCCTCGGCGATGGCGAGCATCTGATGGAGGTCATAGCCGCTCCCACCCCACTCCTCACCGATGTCTTGCGCGACGAGACCGGCGTCCATTCCGGCTTCGAGTATCTCCCACGGGTACTCACCGGACGCGTAGTAGTCGGCGGCAACTTGTTCGATATGTTCCGTTGCGAACTCCCGGGCCTCCCGTTTGACCTCGCGGGCGCGCTCTGGAACAGGTGCCTCGGACAGTAACTGCATAATCATTGGCATGGTTTGTAAACTCATATACTTCCTGAAACTTTAGAAAACATCTGTGCAGTTGTTTTCAGAAAACTACTGATAATCGGCCAGCACGCTTTTGCATGGTAGCGGCCTTCCTGACATATGAACCGTCGTGACTACCTCACCGTCGGCGCGAGCCTCGGGACGGCCGCGCTCGCGGGGTGTTCGTTCTTGGCCGCAGCTGAGGCACCGCCGCCAGACGTTCCGAAACAGCGCCTAGACGAGGGCGGTTGGTCGCAGACGAACAAGACGTCCGAAACGGTTTTCGACCGGAGCTACGGCCCCGTGAACGTCACTGCTGTTTCGAGCACAGTCCAGTACGTCGACGAACAACTCAAGGACCGCGTCGCCAGCCGGACGCTCGATCAGGTACAGTCCGCTCTATCGGTGTTTTTCGCCACACGGGTCGATTTCAGTCCCAATCTTGACAATCTCCCGGCTGGCGCTGGCCGCAAGGAACTACTGAACGAAGTACAGGCGAACGCCCGCGATAGCTTCGAGAAACAGATGCAGAACCAGGGCTTGACCGACATCAAAAAGTCCGGCGAGGGAACCCTCGATATCGACACCGGTGAGACAGCAGAGACTGTCGAGCTATCCGCAGTCTACCCCTTCGAGGGGATTCGCTTCGACGTGACCGAGGACGAGTCCATCGAAATCCCGGCGAGCGATATCGACATCGCGGCGCTGTTCGCCGTCTGGCATCACGGCGATTTCATCCTCATCTCCGGCGGGGCCTACCCGGCACAGAACTTCGATCAGGTCGTCGAGAACGCGCTGAGCGACGGTATCACAGTCACTGTCGATATCGACCTCGGCTTGCAACCAGACGACTACCGGTCCGAAATCCGGAATCTTATCGCTGGCGTCGAGTAACCGGGACTGCCGTCACTCCGGTGCGGCTTCGTCGGGCACTCGACCCTCGACGAGTGATTCGTCGGCGTACTCCTCCCGGAGCGCCTTCTTGTTGAACTTCCCCGTCGCGGTCTTCGGAACCTCGTCGATAGTAACAAAGTTGTCCGGGACCCACCACTTGGGATAGGAGTCGAGAATGTGGTCTCGGAGCTCATCAGCGAGCCCGTCCTCGTCAGCGGCGTCCGTCGGGACCACCATCGCGAGGGGGCGCTCCTGCCAGCGCTCGTGCGGGACGCCGATGACCGCCGCTTCCGAGACGCGGTCGTGGGCCATCAGCTCGTTCTCCAGTTCGAGCGAGGAAATCCACTCTCCACCGCTCTTGATGACGTCTTTTGCACGGTCGACGATTTTGATGTAGCCGTCCTCGTCGACGGACACCACGTCGCCGGTCTTCAGGTAGCCCTCCTCGAACTCGGCTTCATTGGCCTCCGGCCGCTTGAAGTACTCTGTCGTCACCCACGGTCCCCGGACGTGTAGCTCGCCGAAGTCCTCGCCGTTGTGGGGGACCTCGTTACCATCGTCGTCGATAACGCGGAACTCCAGCCCGGGTGAGATGAGCCCCTGCTTTGACCGCTTGTTCAGCTGGGTTTCGTAGTCGGCGTCCTGCAGGTCGCTTCTGAGAGACGCCACCGCGCCGACCGGAGCCGTCTCGGTCATCCCCCACGCGTGGACCAGTTCAACGCCGCGGTCGTCGAAGAACCGAATCATGGCCTCCGGCGCGGCGCTGCCGCCGACGACGAGCCGGTCCAGCGAGGAGAGGTCTACGTCGTTTTCCTTGACGTACTCCATCAGTCCCAGCCATACGGTCGGTACGCCGGCCGTGACGGTCACGTCCTCCTCCTCGATGAGCTTCGCCAGGTCCGCCGGCTCGGGCTGTGGGCCCGGGTAGACATGCTTGGCTCCGCCCGCGGTTGCCGAGAACGGGAGTCCCCACGCGTTGACGTGGAACATCGGGACGACCGGCATCATCACGTCGTCGTCGTCCAGCGGGATGCCCTGTGGCGACTGGATCGCCATCGTGTGACTCCAGAGCATCTGCTGCGTGTACTCGACGCCTTTCGGCCGTCCGGTCGTCCCGGAGGTGTAACACAGGCCAGCGGGGCGGTCCTCTTTGAGTTCGGGCCAGTCGTACTCGGCCGGCTGGTCGGCGATGAACGATTCATACGCGACGGCATCGAGATCAGTCTCGGGAACGGACTCGCTCATCACAATGTACCGCTCGACGGACTCGAACGAGTCGGGGTCGTCGGCGGCGGCCCCTTCGAGCTTCGGCAGGAGCGACTCGTCGACGAATATCGTCCGGTCCTGGGCGTTCTCGACGATGTACTGGATGTGTTCGTCTGGCAGGAGCGGATTGATCGTGTGCAACTGTGCCCCGGTACTCGGGACGCCGAAATACGTCTCGAAGTGACGGCTGTGGTTCCAGCAGAACGTCCCGAGCCGTTCCCCGTCGCCGTAGCCGGCCGCGTCCAGTGCGTTCGCCAACTTCGCCGTTCGGTCGGCGTACTCGGCGTAGTCGTGGCGAACGAGACCCTCGTGGGTACGGGACACGATCTCTGTGTCCGGGTACAGTTGCTCAGCGCGCCACAGGAACGGTCGCAGAGTCTGGGGAGTCCCTCCTGGCATACCGTGACTCAAGGGACCATGGTACAAGAAACTCTGTTAAACCATTCATGATGGAGAAACAGTTTTCACTCCGACGCGGCTGGCTACACTTCGATTTCCTGCATCAGATCCACTAGCTCTTCGAGTTCTGGGAATGTGTACACCTTGACGTTGATATCTGATTCGAGCGCGTGGACGCGCGAGTCGAACATCAGCGCCATCTCGTTGTCCCTGTCACCGACGAGCTGATCGACCATCCCGCTTCCAGGGCCGAAGGTGAAGTTCGGTGTCGAAATGTCGATTGTGGTGTCGAGGACGTTCGCCCAGCCGTCGATGAAGCCGCTGGTCATGATATTGCCGATTTCCTGTATCGCGGAGCGCTCCATGTCGGTGAACCCGTTAGCGTTGGGGTCCGTCTCGCCCATGTCGCCGATCATTCCACCTGCGAGGTCCTTCGCGCTGGCCGCGTTGAATAGGAAGAGGATGTGGCCGTGGGGCTTCTCGACCATCTGGATACTGATCCCGATCTGCTTTTCGTCGCCGACATGGGTCTTTATGTCCGGGATGTCGATAAAGTTGATCTTCGTAATCTCCATCTCCGTTTCCATCCCCGTCATCTGGCTCAGATGGTTCGCGACTGTGTTACCGCCCTCTTTGGCCATCTGATTGAACAACCCGAGCTTCCGAATATCTATCATCAAACTCATGCGTTAGGACCAGCGTTGCGCCTCACTTGCCCGGCCTCCTACATAAGCTATGCACCCGCATTTTCGCTGGCGAGAATTGGATGGCCGCCGCTGGTGACAGGTCAGAACTGCTCTGCCGTGTCGATACCGATGACGATCCCGCACTCGTCCGTATCGAAGTTGTCGTCGCCGCGGACGGATTTCGCGAACAGGAGCTTCGCCTGCTCGGTGTGTGCGAGCCTGATAGCGTCTCGAACGGCTTCCTCGAACCCGAACTCCGAGAGGAGACTGTCAAACACGCTGTCGTCGACTCGATACGCCCGCGTTCCGTCGACGGTGACGTAGTCAAACTCCCGCTCGAACTCCCCGTGGCGGCCGATGAGTTCAGCGTGCAAGATGATCAGCGCATCGCAGAGGTCCTGTTCGTCGACGGCCGCCCGCTCGGCCGCCCGCTCGATGACGGCGGTGTCGAGTCCCGATTCCGTCGAGGCAGTGCTGGTATCTGCTTTCGCCATTATTCATGTTTGTTATCAACACACATGGTAATAGCGTTTGGGTGCCATTCCCGACTCAGTTTACCATTGCGCTCGCGACCGCCGGAGACTCGCCGTGACACCACCGACGTAGGGACGAGTTCGGTTCAGGTCACTCCACGCGGACGCTCACGGCGACACCCTCGCCGAGCGGAAGCAGTCCGGTCTCGAACGCCGGGTCGTCGCTAACGCGGTCGAGGTACGTGGCGATGCCGCGGCTCATCTCGTTTGCGTCGACGCTGTCGCCGTCGAGCAGCGCACGCACCTGGTCGAACTCCAACGGACCCGCTTCGATCATGTTATCAGCGACGACGGCCCCTCTGACTGGAATTTTTTCCCGGACCGCCTCGAAGGCGTCCGCGTAGCGGTGCTTCTCGTTGTCGATGAGAACCACGTCGAACGGTCCGTCGTACTCGTCGACAATGTCGATGGCATCACCGTGTTCGAACACTGCTCGGTCACCGAACCCGCCACGGTCGAGGTACTCGCGTGCCTCGTCCAGTTCGTCGGCGTCGACCTCGGTCAGCACTATCTGGCCGGTCTCGGGAACAGCGGGGGCCATCCAGTACGCCGAGTAGCCAAAGCCCGATCCGAACTCGAACACGCGGTCCGCGTCGACCATCCGCGCGACGAGGCGGAGCCAGGCACCGACGGCGGGCCCGACAGTCGGGAACCCCTCGCGGTCGGCTTTCGCGTCCATCTCCTCAATGACCTCGTCGGCGTCCGGTGCTATCGTTCGGGCGAACTGCTCCGTGATGTCCGGCAGGGGTGTCTCGGCCATAGGAGGCTATGCCGTCACCAGTTACATAAATGTACGATGTGGTGCGTGCGCCGGTCAGCCCAGTTCCAGCCGTTCGACGTATCGGATCACAGACTCCAACGCGGGATTGGGGTAGTATTCGACGCCGTTTTCGTCAGAGTCGTAGGACAGAATACCGAGCTCGTCCAGCCGAGGGAGGTGGTTGTGGGCCAACGAGACGCTGACCTCGTCGCACGACTTCGGTGTCGATCGGGCCGGAATGGCCTTCTCGCGCTCGTAGATGCGCTTGGCGAGTTCGTCGAGTTCCATGCTATGTTCCGAGCGGTCTTTCAGGTGATAGAGGAGACAGCGTCGTCTGGGCGAGGACACCAGATCCAGTACCTGATCGAACGAGTACGGTATCGGGATGGTCTCCGGTTTCTCGGGTTCACCCTTGGCGACGCCACCGGGCGGCGTGACCGAATCACGGAACGTCGGTGTGTCGACGTTCTGTGGCGCTCCCGTTACAGTCCAGCCGTGGTCCGGAATGGATTCGTACACGGCGTCGTACAGCGGGCGGAACATCTCTATTGTCTCCTCTGTGTGGGATTCTGGGTCCATATGGTGATGGCTGAATACGTCCGCGTTAGCGCACTGCCGGTTGAGTGCGGTCACCAGCGAGATGACGCGCTCTCGCTCCCAGTTCTGGAGGAGGCCGGTCACTGAGTGGAGACACACGACAACCGGGCTGTCCGACTGCTCCCACCGGCCAATAAAGTAGGAGACAGCGAGCCCGATATCTATCGGCTCTACCGCCGACGAGAGCGTATCGAGCGTCAGTAAGGAGAACGTCTCAGAACCGGCCACCTGGCACTCCGTTGTGACGTTGCTTCCGATGTCGATGACCGCCACTTCCGCCGGCTGCTCGTCATCAGGCCACTGCTGCCAGAGCGAGGGATGGGAGTCGGGTGATCCTGTGACTTTGACACAGATCATCTTCGCTTCAGAGAGGTTTCGCTCGGAGAGGTGATCACTACAGCCATCGCTTTCGGCGTCGCTTGACTCGCGTGCCAGCAAGAGGACAGACGATGTACTGTCCATGAATTCGTCCGATGTCCCACTCCCAACGTTCATTGAATATCGTTTCTTACCAGCAAATATAATCCTATCAGTAGTTAAGGATTGCCTTGCTATAACAAGACACTACTTAGCTCCTCTGACTGCGCGCTTACCAACCCATCAATGAACAAGAATTATGTTGGTATGGGCAACCACTGCTTGTCTGCTCTGATCGCGCACTTATCAACCACGGCGCGGCCACTCGACCCGTGTCTGGAAGACTAAAACCCGTCTTGACCTCCTCGATTTCGGTTCCGAGAGGTTTTTAGAAGACGAGCCTCTATCAGATTCCATGCCCGTCATGTCGAGTGACGATTTCTCTATCCACACCGAAGCGTGTTCGGAGTTCGACGACGGGATGCCGATAAGTTCGCTTCCGGACGAGGTCACGTCGATCGACGATCTCGACTGTGAGTGCTGGAGCGGGTTCGATTCACTTGACGAGGTTTAAGTGGTTGACCCTCCGCTCCCGGTTCCCAGACAGTTCACTGTACTCTGAGTCGGGAGAGCAATGACTGGAAGTGAGTACCTCGTCCCGCCGTTGTCGACGACCTTCTGTGCGACCCGCTGGACCTCTTGAGGGTCCGCGCCCGCAGCGGCCTTCGCCTCGATGGCGACGTCATCGTTGCCCACGACTTCGGCCACCGCTGTCGCTGCTTCGTCGAGCATCTCGCCGACGACTGTTTCCACGTCGTTGATGAACTTCTCCATGATTCATGTTGACGCATCTCCTGTCATATAATATGAGTATTCGCAGCTAGGATCTGTATCACGAATGCTACGCCAGTTCTGTACCGGATAAACTACTTCCTACTACGGTCAAAACACTCAGAACCAACAGTCCCACTCACTACGCGCTGTTGCTATCAGGCGTCCCAGTACGCCGGCTCGTTACCGGGTTTCCACTTTATCGAACAGCCTCTGGACGGCTTCTCCGCGGCGGTAATCTGCTCGCCGGCAAGAAGCGTCTCGACGTGTGCAGCCATCTCTCTCTCGCTCGGTTCGTCATCGGGGTTCAGCGCGTCGTCGAGGCGACCGTGATACGCCAGTTTGAACGCCCCGTCGTCGTTCCGGAACAGGAACGGGTCGGGAGTACAGCGGGCGCCGTACGCCGCCGCCACCTCCTGAGATTCGTCGAACAGATATGCATCGTACGCTATCTCACCGCTGTCGACGAGCTCTTGCATCCGCTCGAACGAGTCTTCGGGGTACTCCTCCGGATCGTTGGCATTTATGCCGACGACCGCGAGGTCGTCGTACTCCGACGCTAGCTGATTCAGTTCGTCTATCTTCGCCTTCGCGTACGGGCAGTGATTGCAGGTGAAGACGACGAGCAGCGCCTCGTTGTCCGCGAAATCGGTCACCGCGTACGTTGCCCCGTCGGTACCCCTGAGTTCGAACGACGGCGCTTCGTCCCCACGTCCGAGCACGTCGGACTCCGAGTCGAGTGATACCATCGCTTACTGGTTCACCTTCCGAGTGGTAAAAGCTCACGGACGCGCCCCGTGTACCCGGTTCCTGCCGCTGCTGCGGTCTCGTCCCGTCAGTCGCTCGACGGTCTGGCCTCGACAATTGCGTCGTCGAACGCTTTTGCTGCGTCGAATACGGCGCTCTCGTTGTTGATCGAGAACGTCGTCTCCTCGCCGTCACAGTCGTGCTTTTCCAGTAGCCCGATGGTTACCAGCTCTTTCAGCGTTCCATCGAGGTACAACGTCTTCAGCGGAACCCCGGCGGCATCGCTCAGCTCTGTCTTCGTGTACGTTTCGGTCGGATCGAGACGGAGAATCACATCGATAATCGCCGCGGCCTCGTCGTGATTGGCGACGTGTCCCCACCCTGTGTCAGGATCACTACGCTGACAACCCTCTTCGAACATTACTGGCCGTCTTACTCCCGTAGATAATAAGCTATCCGATACCATCGTCCGGACGGTTGGCATGTCTTCCCACTATTGAGCAAGGCTTTTGTCCGCGTCACCCCGCTGGCACTGTATGAGCAGTCGCCGCGAGATACTCGACCTGCTACGGGAGAACGCTCGTTACACTACCGAGGATATCGCTCGGTTGACCGATTTCTCCGAGAGCGAGGTAGCCGACACCATCGAGGAGTTCGAAGAGGCAGGTGTCATCCGCGGCTATCAGGCTGTCGTCGACTGGAATGCGGTCGAGACGGATGAGGAGCGCGTTCGCGCCACCGTCGAACTCAACGTCACGCTGGACCGTGAGACCAGCTACGAAGACATCGCTGACCGCATCTCGAAGTTCCCGGAGGTCCGCTCCCTGCGACTCATCAGTGGTGATTACGACTTTGACCTGGAAGTCGAGGGTGACTCGATGCGCGAACTCTCGTACTTCATCAGCGATAAAATCGCTCCGATTCCGGAGATTACACAGACGGTAACCCACTACATCATGGAGTCATACAAGGAACAGGGGATGGAGTTCGACGATCACGACGAGGATGATCGACTGTCTGTTTCGCCATGACATTCGAACCGGCCGACAGAGTTGACAGCGTCCCGCCATCCGGCATCCGCCGGTTCTTCGAACTGGCCGAGGAGATGGATGATATCATTTCACTCGGCGTCGGCGAACCGGACTTTTCCGCGCCCTGGGCGGCCCGTGAAGCCGCTATCGCATCCCTCGAACGCGGACAGACCTCGTACACGGCAAACCGCGGCAAGCGAGATCTCCGCGAGCGCATCGCTGACTACGAGGCGGCGACGCACAATCTGCAGTACGATCCCGACAAGGAAATACTCGTCACGGCAGGGGCGAGCGAAGGACTTGATCTGGCCTTCAGGGCACTGCTGAACCCTGGTGACTCCATCGCTATCGCTCAGCCCTGTTACGTCTCGTACGTCCCCGGCGCGACGTTCGCTGGAATCGACGTTATCGACGTTCCCACACGCGCGCAAGACGAGTTCAAACTCACCCGGGAGGTCCTCGAATCGTCAGGTGTGGCTGACGCTGACGCCCTCGTGTACTGCTATCCGAACAATCCGACGGGGGCAACGATGACAGCCGATGAGATGGCGTCTGTGGCAGCGTTTTGCCGGGAGAACGACCTCCTCGTGTTCGCCGATGAGATATACGCCGACCTCACGTACGAACACGATCACACGTCTATCGCCACACTCCCCGGGATGCGTGAACGGACCGTCGTGTTCAACGGCTTCTCGAAGGCATTCGCCATGACAGGGTTCCGGCTTGGGTATGCGATGGCTCCGCCGGAGGCCGTCAAAGCGATGAACCGCATCCACCAGTACTCGATGCTGTCGGCCCCGACGACGGCACAGCACGCAGCTATCGAAGCACTCGATAACTGTCGGACTGCGGTCTCCGACATGGCCAAGCAGTATGACCGCCGACGGAAGTACGTTCTCACGCGGTTCGACGAGATGGGACTCGAGTGTTTCCCGGCGGCCGGGGCGTTCTACGCGTTCCCGGAGTGCCCGTGGGACGACGCCAGCGCGTTCGCCGAGGCGTTGCTCGAAGAGGAGCAGGTCGCCGTCGTGCCGGGAACCGCCTTTGGTGAAGGCGGTGACGGCCACCTTCGCGTCTCGTATGCGACCGGGCTTAGCGACCTCAAAGAGGCGATGGCCCGCCTCGAGTCGTTCCTCGACTGAACCGTTAATACCGGCGAAACATTCAGTAGGGACGGCTTACTACAGTAGGCAGATTGTGATTCGAACAACCAGACTCGCTTCTCACCTGACACTTACTGGGGGTAAAGTTTTTTCCTGCCTACCGGGACATAAATAACAGATGGCTATCGATGATACTGGGGGAAGTGGGTCGGAACAGGGCACCAGTGGGGGGGAACTCTCTGCCCAACCTGTGCGAGTCGGCGAGTACACCTGGGACGACCTCCGTCGGGAGCTCCACGACGGTGGCCGGTTCGACCGAAGCGAGTACCTCGGTTTCGAACCCCGGCAGCTTACGGACCGTCTCGAAGACGCCGCAAGTGCAGCAAAGACGCTACAGGGACCGTTCGACGAATATCTTGACCCCAGTACCACGCCCGTCGCAAAGGACGTCTACACGTGGGAACATTTCAAGCAAGAGTACTACTACGAGGACGGCAGCCAGCCACGCGACGGCGACGGGAACGTCGTCCCCCTCGACAAGAGCGAATACCTGGGATTCGAACCAGACCACACAGAGAACCGGCTCGCTGCCGCGGAAGACATCGCCAGCGAACTCCACGAGTATATCGACGAGAACACCGTCGACGTGAATCCAGAGCTGGACGAAGACGAGTTCTTCTCGACACGGGACGGGCACACGACTGTCGTCAACCGCTACGACCTGGAGAAAGCTGTCCCTACGTCGAAAAAATCCCACTTCAGCGAACTCGAGCGGTACTGGGTCAACAAGCCCTACGCCTGTGTCGTTATCTTCCACTCGCAGAAGGAAAACGAGAAGAAGTACTACGTCATCGAGCCGTATCTCAATCCTATCGAACTCGATCTTCGGGAGTTCCTCTCGGGAAAACTCAAGACAGCGATCAAATACTCTGAGGACGATGTCATCGTTCAGGGAACTGACGCGGATCGGGCACAGGTCATACAGCGGGAAGCGGAACAGCTCCTCTCCCGATATGACCTCTATGACGGCTCGGCCAGCTCTGCCAGCGCGGATGAGGGCGTCATCGGACAGGTAAAGGAACTATTCGGCCTCGACGGCGGGGAGCACAGTGAGACCGCTGGACAGCTCACCGGAATCTCTACCCGACCTGAACCGGCCATTATCGAGGACGACGATCCGAAACTGAACGAGTATCAGGTCGAGAAACTGCTGTACATGCTCAAGCGGGACTTCGTCGGCTACGCCCGCATCGA
>JBDGPY010000132.1:0-17053 GCA_042219425.1 Haloarcula sp.
CACGCTCTCATGGAGTAGCAGCGTTTCCATCGAGTCACTCCCGCCCTGTTCGCTCTTCGGTTCCGACAGAGCGTCGGAACACCCGTCACTCACGGGAAGGGCGGGATTCTCTCGCTGTATCAAGATAGCGCACTGTTCCAGCCGTCCGCTTGAGAGAGGCCCAGTGTTGCCGTCCGTATGTTTATACCTGTATGTGATGTGGCATGTATATGGACGAGAAACGACTCGTCGTCGCCCTGTTTGGTCTTGTCGTTGCAGTCGTCATCGGTGCCCTCGCCTACCAGTTCATCGCGGCGGTAACCGTCTCGGTGTTCCTCTACTATTCGACGCGGCGGTACTACGGCTCGTTACGTCGGTTACGCCTTCCAGCGCGGGTCCGTGCGGTCGTCGTGATGGCCTCGCTGGCGATTCCGCTCCTGTTGCTTGTCAGCTACGCTACCGTGTTGCTCGTGGTTGAAGCCCGGCAGTTCGTCACCCAGTATGCGTTGATCGACGTGGCCGCGGCCCATGTCAGTTGGCTAGACGGTGCGGAGTCGATGCCGGACCTCACCGTTCAGGGGCTGTACGACGCCTACCAGTCCGGTCAGTTCTCCCCCTTTGTTACCTTCCTCAGCGAGAACGCCCTGGTTCTCACGTCGGTGGTATCGGATATCTTTCTCAACCTGTTCATTACGGTCATCGTTACCTACTATCTCCTGCTTGACGGACACCGAATCCGTGAATGGCTGCTCCGGTTCGATGACGAGGCCATCATCCGGGAGTACCTCGAAGCCGTTGATGCGGAGCTGGAGGCAGTGCTGTTTGGAAACCTGCTGAACGTTCTGGCTATCTCGCTCATCGCCATCGCCTCCTTCTCCGGCTACAACGCAGTCGTTCCGGCGGCCGTCGAGGTCCCGTACCCGGCGCTGGCTGGCGCACTGACTGGCATCGCCAGTCTGATTCCCGTCGTCGGAATGAAGATCATCTACCTCCCGCTGACCGTCATCATGGCCCTCCCGGTTATGCTCGGTGGCGAGTCCTCACTGCTCGCGTACGTGCTCGGGTTCCTCCTCGTCGCAGTGGTCGTCGTCGATACGATCCCCGACCTGCTGCTCCGGCCGCTGCTCAGCGGCGAGAACACCCACGTCGGACTGCTGATGCTCGCGTACACGCTCGGACCGGTCGTGCTGGGGTTCTACGGGCTGTTCTTCGCGCCGATTGTCCTCGTCATCGGGTTGACGTTTGCGAACACGGCGCTGCCCCGACTGCTTGGTGCGAGTGAGCCGGATGGTCTCGCTGCGAACCAGATGCGACTTGACGACTTCCGGTAGCACGCGCGTCGCAGCCGTCGCGCCCGCTCACTCCGACGCGCTGCCCGTCAGCCCGTTCAGCAGGTGTATTGCCCCGTGCTTGTCAAGCGGGTCGTTCGCGTTCCCGCAGTGGGGGGACTGCACACAGGCCGGACAGCCGTCGGCACAGTCACAGGAGGACAGCATCGAGAGCGTGGTGTCCATCAGCGGCCCGATGTCGTGATAGCCCGCCCGTGTCAGGCCGATACCGCCGGGGTAGCCGTCGTAGATGAAGATCGTCGGCTCGCCGGTATGTGGATGCCGTGGTGTCGAGAGCCCGCCGATGTCGCCGCGGTCACAGAGGTACTCGAAGGGGAACATCGAGATCATTGCGTGCTCGGCGGCGTGGATAGCGCCGGGGAAGTCGCCGACAGTGGTGACACTGTCCGCCCCATCAGCACCACTACTCCCCCTCTCGTCTCCGTAAGCCCCCTGCCGTATCTCGCTTTTTAGGTCCGACGGCACGGTGTGGTACAGCGCCTTTGTCTCAAGCGTCGTCTCGGGCAGGTCGAGTGGCCGCTGTCCCAGTACCTCCCCGGAAGAACTGTCGTGGCGCTCGTAGCCGGTGATCTGTTTGCGCATCGTCACTGACGCGAAACGGACTGTCACGTCCTCGCGGGTCGGCAACCGTCTCGAAGCCAGGTCGCTCTCGACGGTGATGGTCTTGTCGTGCAGCACGCGGGTGAAGTAGTCCGCCCACGTCCGGTCGAGTTCGGCGACTCCCGCGTCGAGATCGAGGTCAGTCACCTCGTAGCGCCGGCCCTGATGGTGATAGATCGCCCCGGGGTGGGCGTCCCGCAGCGCGTCTTCCACAGAGAGCGTCGCGATGACGTCGCCCTTCGCAACGAGTTTGACTTCTCCGTCGTCGACGGTCCGCAAGTTCATATCGTGGTGTGGACTGCCGTTGCCGAGCCAGCGGATTCCCTGGTCGGTCTGACGGCGGTCGAGGGTCCCGTCCGATTCGAGATCGCCGACGATGTCTGGAAACCCCTCGCCGAAGTGGCGGTCGTCGTGTGGCGAGAGCCAGTTCTCGCAGGCGGCCGCGTGCACGTGATTCGGAAGCAGCTGTTCGTTCTCGGGGTTGGTCACGGCCTGCTCGGCCCCGGTTTCGAACAGCGCGTCGGGGTTCCTGAGGACGTACTGGTCTAGCTGGTCCTCGCCGCCGATCAGGGCAACGAGCGCGGGGTCGGTTCCGCGACCGGCCCGGCCAGCCTGCTGGAAGGCCCGCATTCGCGTGCCCGGATAGCCGTCCAGCAACACGGCATCAAGTCCGCCAACGTCGACGCCCAGTTCGAGTGCACTGGTCGACCAGACGCCACGCAACTCCCCGGATTGAAGGCCCTGCTCCAGTTCGCGCCGGCGGTCGTCGGTTAGCGCGGCCTGGTACGCGCCGACGCTGTCGGCGAGGCCGTGCTCGCCGCGGCTCCGGAGTTCGTCTGCGCTATCGCTGGCATACCGTTCGGCTGTCTGGCGCGACCCCGCGAAGACGACCGTCTGGAAGCCCCGCTCGACGAGGTCGACAAACAGCTGTTTCGTCTCGACGTGGTTCGATTTCCGACGGCCGCTTCCCCAGCCGTCGCCAGTGTACTCCGGCGGATTCCAGAGGAGCCAGTGGCGCGGCCCGCTGGCGCTTGCGTCATCGTCGATCAGCGCGAACGACGACTCGGGCTGGCCGGTGACGGCGGCGGCGTGCTCGACTGGGTTCCCGATGGTCGCCGAGCAACAGACCCACTCCGGGCCGCCATCGGTTCCTGCACCGCTGTTGCCTGCATCGAACCGCTCGGTAATCCGCTGGAGTCGGCGCATCACCAGTGCGACGTGGCTACCGAAGACGCCGCGGTAGCCGTGCACCTCGTCGATGACGACGGTTTCGAGCCGCTGGAAGAACCAGTCCCACAGCCGGTGGGCGTGGGGCAGGATGCCGTAGTGGAGCATGTCCGGCGTCGTCAGCAGGACTGTCGGCTGTCGCTCGCGGATGGCCGCCTTCTCGGATTTGGACTGGCGACCGGTGTACTGTGCGACGGAGACGCCGGAGGCAAAGCCAAGCCCCTGTGCCAGCTCTGAGAGCGTCTCAGTCTGGTCGTTAATGAGCGCGACCTGCGGCGCGACGTACAGTGTCGTTGCCCGCCGATCCAGCGCCCGCTCGAACGCAGGAACGGTGTAGGCGAGGCTTTTTCCGCTCGCGGTTTCGGTCGCGAGGACGACGTTGTTGCCGTCGCGGACAGCCTCGATAGCATCCACTTGGTGGGCGTAGAGGTCCGTAATGCCCTGGTCTTCGAGGACGCCGGCAAGCCGGTCAGCCACCTCGCAGTCTGTGGTCCTTGCGTCTCGTCCGGGGACCGTCCGCTGGTCGACGATCTGTCCGTCGTAGTACGGACGGCCTTGGAGCCACACGATTGTGTCGTCCACGGGTTTGCTTGGGACGCGGTGGGTATCGGTTTTGCCGTTGTGAAGCCGTTACAGTGCTGCCGACTAGGGCAGCGAGACAGGGAAATGTATGTGGCCACGGCGACACCGGCCGATATGGACAAACAGGACATCCGCGAGCGGGTCTGGGACGCGCTGGAGGACCGCGGTGTCGCCCGGTTCCCGTTCCCGCCCCACGACCGGATTCCGAACTTCGAGGACGCGGCGGGGGCCGCCGAGCGCTTGACTGAGACACCGGTCTGGGAGGCCGCCGAGACGGTCAAGGCGAATCCTGACTCGCCGCAGTTACCGGTTCGACGAGCGGCACTGCGAGCAGGCAAGACGGTGTACATGGCCGTTCCACGGCTGCGTGACGAGCGCTGCTTCTACGAACTCGACCCGGCAGAGCTGGACGACATCGAGGCAGCACCGGCGATATCGAACGTCGAGGACTATGCTCGGAAAGTCGGACCTGAAGCCGTGGCGTCCGTCGACCTCGTGGTTTCAGGCTCGGTTGCGGTCACCGACGACGGCGCACGGATCGGGAAGGGCGAAGGATACAGTGACCTCGAATACGCCGTCCTCAGAGAGCTGGATCTGGTCGACGACGAGACTCCAGTCGTGACCACGGTCCATGAAATACAGGTCGTCGGCGGGCCGGAGGGAGTCGTCGACACTGCTGTTGCGGTCGATGATCATGACGTTCCGATGGACTGGATTGTCACGCCGGAACGCGTTATCGAGACGGAGACACCACACACGACACCTGAAGGCGTCGACTGGGACGAACTTTCGACGACGCGAATCGGCGAAATCCCGGTGCTTGCATCGCGCCGCCCGGACTGAGCTGCTCACAGCAAGCCAACCCATCCCGTAATAGCCAGATTCGGGGACCGCCTGCCCCGCCAGCGATACACGTGCGGTACAATTTTACAGGCGGTCGAGGCGAATGCCCCGGGGCTTGACCCCGAGGCTATCGAGTGCCCGAACGCGACGCTGGAACGGGTCGATACGGATATCACTGTCTGGGGTGACAAGACGCGCCTCCAGCAGCTGTTCGAGATCCTGTTCCGGAACAGCGTGGAGCATGGAACCACGAGCAGTCGGACACAGTCCGACGACACTGTCGAACACGGCGGCGATACCGTGACAGTCCTTGTCGGTACGCTCCCGGACGGCTGTGGGTTCTACGTCGAAGACGACGGCGGTGCACGGTTCGAAATCGTCGGTATCCCGGTCGAGTGAGGACTACAGCTGGTCGACGCAGTCTCGGATGAGCCCGTCGACGTTCTCCGGCAGCGTTGGGTGGTAGGCCCGGTCCGGCAGATCACGCACGTCAAGTCCCATCTCGATAATGATCTGGAACTTCTTCGCGAAGCTGTCGGCGTGATAGTGCAGGCCCTGCCAGCCCAGCACGGTGCCGTCGTCAGCGTCGACGACGAGCTTCGCCAGTCCCTCTGGGACATCCTTCGACTTGAACACGCCATCGTCGCTGGCCTGGCGCGTCGCGGTGACGACATCGTAGCCTGCCGCTTTCGCACTCTCCTCGTTGTGGCCAACGCGAGCGAACGGGTACACACCGAGACCGGAGAAGATGACGTGGTGGTGCACGTTCCGGTACTCCTGGGGGGTCCCGCCGGCTTCCTGCCGGAGGATGTTCTCGGCGGCGGTGAACCCTTGCTCCTTGGCGACATGGAGAATCGGCTCCTTGCCGTTGACGTCGCCGACGGCGTAGATGTGGTCGGCGTCGCGGGTCTGCATCGTGTCCCTGGCCCAGTCACCCTCCGCAGAGACCGGTGTGTTCCCCAGACCCAGTCCCTCGACGGTCGGCCTGCGGCCGGTAAACAGGAATAGCTGGTCGGCCTCAAAGGTCTCCTCGCTCCCGTCGTCGTACTCGACGGTGAGTCGGACACCGCCATCCTCTGTCTCTTCTAGCTCCTGCTCGTAGCAGTTTGTGGGGATGGTCACGTCCCAGTTGTTCTCGTAGATGTCGAGTGCCTCGTCACCGAACTCGGGGTCGGCCTCGTCGATAGGCCGGTCGTCGTGTTCGATGACTGTGAGTTCCATCCCACCGGCCTCGGCGAGATACGGGACCATCTCCATCCCGATGTAGCCAAAGCCCATCACGATGCCGGAGTCGGGGAACTCCGTCGCGTCGAGCACCTCGTCGCTGGTCATGAAGTCCACCTCGTCGATCCCGGGTATGTCCGGGATGTTAACGCTCGACCCGGTCGCGATGACGACGTAGTCCGCTTCGTGTTCCTCGCCGCCGGCACGAACCGTGTGGTCGTCGACGAAGGTAGCAGTGTCGTGGATGAATGTCACGTCCTCACGCTCGGCCATGTCGTGAATTGAGTCGCGGCGGTGGCCGGCCCAGCCCAGCACGTGGTCGTCCTTGCGCTCCACGACGGCCTCCAGGTCGACGTCTGGTACATCGCCGACGAGACGGTCGTCGTGGCGGGCCTGGAACCGGTGGGCACCCGCTGAGAGGACCTCCTTGGATGGCATACAACCCCGTAGGATACACAGGCCGCCACCGGGCTCGCCGTTGTCGATGAGCGTGAGTTCGATTCCGTCCTCGTCGACGAGATCGCCGGCAACCGCGGCCCCGGCACTCCCGTACGCGCCGATGATAACGACGTGAGTCATATCTGTGCTAGTGCGGTGCCATCGGATAAAGGCTTCAGTGGCGTGTCCCGGGCAAGCAGGACCAGGAGGCGGTGGTCTCGGACCGCCCAGTGTGGGTTCAGTAAAGATATTCGGCACCCCCGAATTCGTTCGAAATGGTACAGCCGGTAGTATCAGTCGTCGCCTTCGACAGGCGCGGGTCGACGTGACCCCCCGAGCGAGAACACGTCGGGCACCGACCAGTCAGCGTTGAACACCCGGTCCCAGACGACGAGGACGGAGGGAAGCACCAGCAGGGACGCGAGGAAGGCGTAGGCGATTGACAGCGCCGTCAGGATACCGAACTGGCCGATTGCAGGGAACACTGCCAGGCCGAGCACGCCGATGCCGAACACGGTGGTCAGCATGCTTCCGAGCAGCGCACCACCGGTTCCACGGACGGTGAGGTCCAGTGCTGTCTGGAGGTCGTTCTCGGCGTACTCATCGGCGAACCGGTGGGTAACGTGGACGGAGTAGTCCACCCCCAGCCCGATAGTGATCGCAAGCATCGTCGCTGTGAGCGCGTTGAACGGGATCTCAAGCACACGCATGGTCCCGCCGAGCCAGGCCACTGTGACGACCACGGGGACGATATTCGCGAGTCCAAGCGACGGCCGCCCCTCAAGGACGTTGTATATCAGGAGGAGGAACAGCGACGCCCCGGCCAGGGCGATGGCCAGCGACTGGATGGCCGACTGGAGGATGAGGTCGGCGACGGCCTGGAACACGACTTTCGAGCCGGTTGCGGTGGCTTCATACCGGAAGTCCTCGGCCACTGTTCGCGTGTCGGCGGTCACTTCTGAGTCGCTCGCATCGGATTCGACGGTGTAGACGACGCGCGCGCTACGGTAGTCCTCGGAGATGTAGTTCAGCGCCTGTCCTCGGGCCGACGAGTCGAGCAGGTACTCGTATATCTCTTCGAGGTTGTCGTCCGGCACCCCGTTATCGTTCCGGTCGTTCCGCTCGACCATCCGCCGGAACTCGGGGTCGCGCTCGGCGTGATCCTGGATGACTGTCACGATAGAGGTCGAGTCGGCTCGGCCGTTCTTGCGGACGAACGAGTCCGGTGGATCGTCGCCTGCGCGATACATCTGCTCAAGCGCCGAGTCCTCCCGCATCGGCCCTTCAACGTACACCGTCGCCTGGCTGGACTGGGTGGAGTCAAAGGTTTCTTCGAGATAGTTCGTCACCCCCGTCACGGTGTAGTCGCTCGGGGCGAACGGTTCCGGCAGCGCCTCGACGAAGTCCGGGTTATCCTCTGGCGGGAGGAAGTCCTCCTGCGTGAACGACGTCGAGACGCCGGTGGCGTAGTAACTCGCGCCGACCGTCGACAGGAGGATGAGCACGAGGAAGATGACGGGCGTGCGATTAGCGATGACGACGCCACCACGCAACACGCCCCCGAGCGCGGACCCTTCCGAACCCAGCGGTGACTCGCTGAACGTCGGAATCGGGTAGCGCTGTCGGAGCCGGTCTAACTCTACCTTCGAAGCGGGCAGGAACACACCGAAAATGAGGAAGGTGAAGGTGATACCGATAGAGGCGACGTAGCCGAAGTCCTGAATCGGCGGCAGTGAACTCGTGAGATTCGCCGCAAAGCCGATAACTGTCGTCCCGGTGACGATGAAGAACGCGACCAGCAACTGGTCGGTCGTAATTCGCATCGAGGTCTCGACAGACTCACCGTTCTCACGCTCCTCGCGATAGCGGTTGACGGCGTGGATGCCGAAGTCGATACCGACCGCCAGTAACAGCGGTGGCACGGCAATGAGCATCTGCGAGAAGGGAATGCCGGCCAGTCCCATGAAACCGAACGTCCAGACGACAGCCATGAACAGCGACAGCAGACCGAGCGCCATGTCCGCGAGATCGCGGTACGCAATCGTCAGGAAGAACAGGATGAACAACACCGCCGCGGGAACGGTCAGGATGAGCGAGTCGCTGACGACGTTCGAGAACTCGTCGGCGACGATGCCGCTCCCGAAGACCGTGATGGTTCCCTGGCTCGCGGAGGAGACAGTGAACTCAGCCCGACTCTGGATGCTCGTCAACGGGCTGGAGCCTCCCTGGCCTGACCCGGATGAGATGCCGGCTGGCACCTCGTGAGTGGCGATGCCGATAGTCGCCGACGCCGAGGCTGCCTTGCGGTTGAAGTCCGTGCTCACCAGCGATTCGAACCGGGGGTTCTCCTCAGCTGCGCGCCCGACAGCGGCGTCGACCTCAGCCGGTGTCGCGGATTCGACGGCATAGATTTGCTGCTCGGTCGTCGTCGCTTCGGGGTCCAGCTGCCGGGCGACGATGCTGGCGGCGCTTGATGTGGATGTAACACGGAGCTCTCCGTGTTGCTCCAGCCGGTGCTGTGAGCGGAGCATTCGCAACAGCGCCGGCTTCGAGAGCACGTTGTTCTCACGCTGGATGAGCTGTGTGCTCCCGGTGTCGGGAGAGAACGTCGGCGAGAACTCGTCGTTAACCCGATTGAACGCCTCCTCAGCCGGGAGTCCGGTCGTAAACTGTGACGTTCCGGAGTTGGTCGAGACGTTCCCGAGGCCGGTGCTGAACAGCATCGTCACGAGCAGGAAGGCAACGATTACCTTCCGTGAGTCGTTGACGATGCGGTCGTCCGCCCAGTCGATGTAGCGCTGGTAGTCCATTCGTTACCGGAGCCTGAGATACCCGCCAATCGCCAGGACAGACACCAGTACGACACCGATGATTGCTGTCAGCGGCGAGCTGCCGCCGTCGCTGCTCGTCACGGAGACGGGAACCCGATAGGTGTCTGACACTGGGGTGTCACCGTCCGGTTCCTCGTACTGGAAGTCCATTGAGACGGGGTAATTTTTCATCATTGCTGCGCCGCTTGCACTGATTCCGAACTCGATAGTCGCCGATTCGCCGGGTTCAAGGCTGTTGACGTAGGCCTGATCGTCCGATACCGAAATCGGAGATTCGGCGAACAGTTTCGCCTCGATGTCGGTCAGCGGCTTACCGGCGTCGTTGGTGATGGTTACTTCGAGCGTGCTGGACCCGCCGACGTTGACTGACGCGTTCGTCGTCTCCACGATGAACTCATCAGCACTTCCGTCGACACTCTCTTGGATTTCTAGCGTATCGCTCTCGCGCTTGTCGCCCTCGCTGTTGCGGTAGCTGGCGACGAAGTCGAACTGCCGGGGGCCGGCGTTGGCGTTGTCCGACACGTCGGCATCGAACGAGACGGTCGTCGACTCGCCCGGTTCGAGGTTACCGACGGCGTACTGTGTCTCCTTCGGCGAGATGTTCTCGTGGTTGCTCTCCCAGTTCAGGACGACGTTGCGGACCGTCCGGTCGCCGGTGTTGGTCAGCGAGGCTTCGAGTGTTCCATCATCACCGGCCTGCAGGGTCGATTCCACATCACCCATGGCGAAGGACTGCTCCGGTTCGGGCGTGAGACCGAGAGAGATGTCGTCTTCGACGCCCGCATCCCCTTCGGGGTCATCGTAGCTCACGGACGCCGAAAGCGCGTAGCTCTGTGTCCTGGCGTCGCCGCTGGCGCTAGCGTCAACGCTGATCGTTCGTGTCTCACCGGGCTTCCACGCCCCGACGAACTGTGACGTGGACGCTGCGTTTCCGAACGTGATCGCGCTGCTCTGTGAGGTGAGCATCACCGTCGCGTCGGAAACGGCAACGGGGCCGTCGTTGCGGAGCGTCACGTTGTAGGTCCCCGAGCCGCTGACAGCGACATCGCTGTCAGTTCCCGCGACGGTGAACGTCTGCTCCCGGGCGGGGGTGATACCGATAGACGAGGCGGTAGCGCTCTTGCGGACCCCATCAGTGTCGTCGAAGTCGACCTGCAGGTCGAACTGATACGGTTCGGCTCTGGCATCACTGCTTGCGCCGACGCGATAGCGAAGGGTACGCTGTTCACCTGCCTCCCACGTGTCGACGAACCGGGAACTGCTGGTGTCGCCGCCAACCGTGAGTTCGGAGTTCGTCGATTCGAGCGTCACGGAGGCTTCACGTGCGGGGCTGTCGCCGGTGTTCTCGACGGTGACCGCAACGGTCCCGGACGAACCGACGCGGGCAGCAGAGTCGACATTCACCACGTCGAAGGCAGCGTCGTCGTCGATTTTGAGATCGAGCTCGATCCGTTTCGTTTTGCTTTCCTCATCGCGTGTGCCGTCGTTCTCCGAAATATAGCTTGTGTGCTCGTACTCGACGATGACGGGAACTGTGTAGGTACCGGGGGACGCGTCGTCATCGACGCTGATCTCGAAGGCGATTGGCTGTGTCTTGCCCTCCGGGACAGAGCCGACGGCTTGCTCGTTCGTTGTCACTGTGATCGGGGCGTCCCCATCTTTGACATCGACGGTCGTCCCGCGTGCGGTCGTCACCTCGCTATTCTGGATTCCCTGCGTCGTTGACCCGGAGTCGATTGACCCGCTGTTGACGAGCACGACATCAAGTGTCGTCTCCTCGCCCGGAGCAATGGTGTTGTCAACGAACGTTGCGTCGAAATCGGGGCTTCCAGTAACGGCGGCGAGTGATGTACCGGAGGCTACGAGCAGTGCAACAACAGTCAGTGTGAGTAGCGTACGTACTTTCATGCGTGGGACGTTACGGGAGGGTATTGTGCCTCGTCAAACAGACCGCCGTGGCGTAACGGCGTTCTTTTCGAGGCATTTTGACCGGAGCAAGCGCGACGGCCCTAGAGATGGGAGTCGCATCTGGGTCGTCACCACCCCGTGTGCGGGCCGATCGCTCTCCGGGCATCGTGTATCGAACGAACGTTCGGTAACCTATCAACGTTGTGGTTCGTTACTAGTGGGAAGGTATTTACACCCCGACCGAATATTCGTTCGGGATGAGTGATGGAATTCCGTTTGCCGGGGAGCCAGAGGACTCGCACGAGGCGATTATGCGAGCCACGTTCCGTGCGCTTCGAGAATACGGGTACGCAGGACTTTCGATACAGCGGATCGCGGACGAGGCCGACCTCAGCAAGTCGACGTTTTATCATCACTTCGACGGCAAGGAGGATCTGCTGCTGTCGTTTCAGGAGTTCATTCTCGAAGAGTTCAACCGCACCTTTCAGATCGAGTCTACTGACGACCCCAAACAGGACATCAACACGTTTGTGAGTCTTATCATCGACGAGTGTCCCGACTGCGTCGAGACCTCTGACAAGAACGCGGTGCTGGGATCCTACGTCGAGATGCGCGCTCAGGCGGTCCAGAATCCGGAGTTCCGGGAGAAGTTCACCGAGACGGACAAGCTGTTTGCCCAGCAGTTCGCACAGATCATTGAGGACGGCATCGAACAGGGGGATTTCGCAGACGTCGACCCCGAGAAGGTCTCGCAGTTCATGATAACGATACTTGACGGCGTGATTCTGCAGAACGCGACGCGCAACGACGACCCCGTCGCCAAGGTCCGGGACACTATCGACGAATACATCGAGGAGACGCTCTTCCTCGACGACCCGCAGTAGCTTACTTGGAGTTACGACTTATCGACCGGTGCGTCTCGACTAGTTCCTCAAAATCGTCGTACTCGGCTGTGAGTATCCACTCTAGTTCTTCGGCGCGCTCTTTCAGTGCGGTGTACTCCGCGTTCGATTCGAGCTGCGACGCGGGCTTTTCGCGCTCCAAAACAGCGAGCTTCGAGGTTATCTGGAAGAACTCGTCGATCCTGTCGTCCTGATCGGTTCGTTCGAGGTGCTGGTCGAGCGTCGAGACCAGCGTCGACTGGTCGACTGGCTTTTGCAGATAGTCGTCGAAGGCCATCTCCAGGATGTTCAGGTCAGCGTCGACGGCCGTCAGCATGATAACAACGCCGTCGTATCCGCTCTCGCGGAGGCGCGCCAGCACTTCGTCGCCGTGAACGTTTGGCATCCGCCGGTCTAGGAGCACGGCATCAAACCCCGTTCCAGCAGTGTCGAGCGCTGCCTGTCCACTGTAGACGACGGTCGTTTCGTAGTGATCGTCGATTTTCAGTGCCTGCGTGTCGGCGACATCTTGCTCGTCGTCGACGATAAGCACCTGGGGACGCCCGCCTGTAGCTCGTGACACGGCAACGGAGTCGCCTAGGTCTGTCGGCCGTATATGTTTTATCGCCAGTCACCGCGATCCGCCGTCGCGCGACTCTCGAAAGGTGTTAACCGATGGCCTGTGGAGTAGATACCAATGGACGACGCGCCGACAGATTCCGGACGTGGACGACAGCGCCTAGGGAGCCTTGCAGCCGTCGCCGGCTGGATCGGGGCGGGCGCAATCTTCTTCGGGACGGTCGCCCTCGCTGTGCAATCGGTCCTTTCGCTGGGGATCTCAGAGCAGGTAACGGTTGGTCTCGGTCTGGCCATCGGTGGCGGTCTCGGCGGTGTTTCCTACCTCGTTGTGACTGATTCGAACCGTGACCGCGCCGACCAGACGATGACGGTCCCGACCGAACCCGATCAGACGCCGGAGCCACAGCCAGTCGACCTCTTCGACGGCCACCCAGATCCAGTGTTGTTCTTTGCCGACGAGGGTCACAGTCCGGTCGTCCGCGCGGCTAACGACGCGTTTGGGACCATGTTTGACGTCCCACCCGACAGGCTCAACGGCACAGCGCTCTCCGAGGCGCTTCTCGTGGCTGGCATCGACGAAGTGGACGCAGAGGCGGTCTGTTCGGCGGACCTCGACACAGTGGCTATTTCGACGATCCAGGACGAACCGATGAAGTTTCGCCTGCGAACGGCCGGTGTGCCGACCGCCGGGTATCTCGTGTTCACACCGGTCAGCATCGCGGCGGACTAGCGGTGCCGTGCGCACAGCCACTGTTCCGGTCCGTTCGACGGCCGCGTAACGGAACTTTAAAGATTCCATCAGGGCGAGATTCTGGATAGGAATGCTCTCGCTACCGCTGCAAGTCATCGACGGCTTCCTGCTGAACTACACCATCGGTGATGTCCTGCTACTCGCGTTTGTGGGCGGTCTCGCGGCTATTCTTCCGCTCCGGTCGCTCCGTATGCTGGGGATCCACACCATCGCACTCGGTGCGTTGCTCGTGATTACGCCTGCGTCTGTGATGGCACCAAACAGCGGAAGCGTCCTCGCCTCCGCTTTCCAGTACAAGCTGTTCGGGCTCGTTCTGCTCGTCCTCGCGCCGGTACTGTACGCCGTCGGCCGCCGCTAAGCCAGTTTGTCCAGCGCGGTGAAGAAGTCCAGCGGTGGACCGGCGAGCCGGACCGGTTCGCTCGCACGCGAGAGCGTTACCCGCTCTGGCGGCGACACCTCTTTGCGGATCCGTCCGTCACTGACCACGACGCCGCTGTCGGCGTCGGAGAGTTCAACGACGATTTCGCTGTCGACATCGACCACGAGTGGTGGCATCCCCGTCTCGTCTGCCATCCCGGTCACGACGAGACCGGACACGTCGGGGTGAACGAGCGGCCCGCGCTCGCTGAGGTTGTACGCTGTCGACCCGGTGGGCGTGGCGATCAGTACCCCGTCAGCGTGCCCGCTGGTGTACAGTGAGTCGTCGATGTACACCTCGACGGTCCCGCCACCGCCGTGTCCGCGGTGTGACCCCTGGACGACAACTTCGTTCAGCGCAGGGGCGAGCGACCAGTCGTCGCCGGCGGCTCGCAGCCGCGGTTTCGCCCGTGTCCGGGCGCTCCCGGTCTTTTGAATGTGTTCGACCTCGGCGACGACCGTTTCGACGGCCTCCTCTGGCGCGATGGCGTTCAGAAACCCCACTTCGCCGAGGTTAACTCCCATTATCGGCGTCGATCCCGCGCCCCGGGCTGCATACAGGAACGTCCCGTCCCCACCGATGCTCACAACCAGCGCACAGCTGGACATCTCTTCGACGGGCGTAGCGTCGGGAACTGCCGCCTCCCACTCGTCGTGGTCCCCGAGCGCTTCGGCGGTCGTCTCGTCAACGACCACTGCCGCCGATGTGGCTTCCAGTCGCTCACACAGTGTGCTGGCAAGCGATATGGCCCGGCGGTTGTCCCGCTGTGCAACGATGCCGACAGTCATTACCGAGGGCTTTCCGCTGGGCGTATATAAACCCCCGATGACGGCAATTATATGCGTCCGCACGAGTATTCGATTCCATGAGTGGTTCGTGCGGGGGATCGCGTGTATGAGCGAGGACGACGTGTCGGACGACGACTGGTTCGAGAGCGCCCTCAAAGACGCTACGGACGACGACACCGAACCGAGCGAGGATCGAGAGCGTGCGACTGACGAGTCATCGGCGACCTATTCCGAAACCACTGCGGAGTCCGGGAGTCTGTCCACTCGGGAGTCAGACCACGGCGGGCCGTTCAGCGTCGGCGACGCCAGTGACACCTCCGACGCAAGCGGCACTGGTGACAGCCCGTTCGGAGATAGTGACGCCGGTAGTCCCTTTGACGACGCCAGTAACCCGTTTGACGGCGACATTGAGACCACCGACGCCGACGACGGTGGTCTCTTCGATGACGACTTCGCCTCGGCGTTTGAGTCCGCTGGTAGCGGCGATGACGGCGACAGCGGGTTCGAAGAGGAGTTGGATTCCGATATCCCGCGCGTCGACATCGGTATCGACGGGCTCGACCGGATGATTCAGGGCGGAGTCCCGGAGCGCCACCTCATCGTCACCATCGGGTCGGCCGGAACCGGCAAGACGACCTTCGGACTGCAGTTCCTCCATCATGGTCTGCAAAACGGCGAGAACGCGGTGTTTCTCACCCTGGAACAGTCCCACGAGGAGATACTGGACACCGCCGGCGACCGCGGGTGGGGATTCAAGAAGTACGAGGAGGAGGGGCAACTGGCGGTGGTCGACCTTGACCCGGTCGAGATGGCCAACAGCCTCGACAACATCCGGGGGGAACTCCCGCCACTCATCGAGGAGTTTGGCGCGGACCGATTAGTGCTCGACTCTGTTTCCCTGCTTGAGATGATGTACGATGACCAGTCGCGCCGCCGCACCGAGGTGTTCGATTTCACCCGCTCGCTGAAAGAGGCCGGCGTGACGACGATGCTCGTCTCGGAAGCCAGCGAGAACAACCCCTTCGCATCCAGACACGGTATCATCGAGTACCTCACTGACGCGGTGTTCATCCTGCAGTACGTTCGGTCCGACACTCGCAAAACCAGACTCTCCGTCGAAATCCAGAAGATACGCAACGCGAACCACTCCCGGGAGACCAAGCCCTACGAGATCACGAGCGAGGGTATCTCCGTCTACCAGCAGGCAAACATTTTCTGAGACGAATGGACTCTTAGATCGCGGCCGTCCCGACTGACTCCGTTTCTTCTGTATCTCCGACCGCGGCATTGTAGCCCCCAGCCCAGAGGTCCGTCGCCACGACCGCCATGTAGAAGGTGGCGAACGGGCTGGCGATTCCGGCAATGAGAGATCCGATGAACGGAATCACGTTGAACAGATTCACAACGATACCGGCCCCGACGAACAGGGCGACTGAGACCAGCCACGCCGTCGCGTACTCGGAGGACAGCGCCAGTTGGCGGAGGGTTCCGACGTCGAACGCGGCACCTAGGTCCCCGGTACAGGCGAAGTGGATGATGGCCGCCACCGCGACGTAGCCAAACACCAGCGACAGTACCGTCGAGAGGAGGAACCCGCCGAGCAGTCCGGCCATTCCGGCACCCACGCCCGCACGGGTACCAGTCATCATCGAGATGACACTCCCGCCGATGACCACACCCGCAACAATTGTGGGAATGAGCATGTAGACCACGCTGATACCGAAGGCCTTCACACCGTCGACGAACAGTTCACCCCAGTCTTCGAACTGGGGCGGCTGTGTCGCTCCGGCCGCGCGTTCGCGAATGGCTGAGACGAGATATCCGTACACGGGGAGAATCGGAATGAACAGTACGCCAAGCAGCGTGAGGCCGCCGCCGATAGCGAGCGTCGTGAGCCAGTCGTCGTCTTCCTGTGGGTACGTGAGTGAGTTGGCTACTGAGTCCATGATGTATGTAAACACACTTCACAAAGTTAGTTACAAGCCACTTGTCAAGATATGGGGTCAGCTTACCGCAAGACGGCGACCGGACAAGCGATATCTCATAAATAACAACTGAGTGATGGGATTCGGATAGTAAGGATCTCGTAGCTATCTAACCACAGTCACGGGAACCGACGCCCGCCTGACGACGATCTCGGCGACGCTGCCGAGCAGGATACGGGACATCCCAGACCGGCCGTGGCTCCCCATGATAATCTGGTCGATGTCGTGCTCGTCCGCGTACTCCACGATAACCTTTGTTGGCCGTCCGACCTCCAGTACGCGCTCGACTGACTCGATATCGGCGTCGGTTGCCGTGTCTTCGAGTTCATCGAACAGCTCCTCGGCGGCGGCTTCCTGCTGTTCGTACCACTCTTCGGAGAACGAGGGGATAGACGCTTCCGCGCTGTAGCCGGCCTCCGCAGGGTTGATAACGTGCAGGAGGACGAGCGTTGCATCCGGGAACTCATCGGAAGCGAACTCACAGGCGGTCGTCGCCTGGTCGGAGCTGTCAACTGGGACGAGGATGCGCTTTCCCATACATTAGCATTCCATGCTGCTGATTTGAATCTTCGGCCATCGCGTGGAGACTCGTAAAACGACCTTCTCGCGAGCTGGCCCTTCGTTTTCCTCATACTGTTGGCTGTAACTACGTGAAGAGATTTGCCACCCC
>JBDGPY010000126.1:0-16911 GCA_042219425.1 Haloarcula sp.
CTGCTAGTCGACCGGCTCCCGGACTATGACGCCAGGGAAACGCCGAGTGACGGGGCACCAGCGACAACAGATGCGCCGATCCACGCCGTCGACGCGCTGGAGGCCTACGACGCGGACCGACAGGCGAAGTTCTGGAAGATGCGCAAGTCCGGGTTGCCTATCCTCTTGTCGCGGACAGGCGACGACAAGCACTGGCCGTTCGTCGAGGACACGGCGATTCCAGCGGAGAATCTCCCGGAGTACGTCGCCGATATCCGGGAGCTGTTTGACGAGCACGGCACCTTCGCGTCCTACTACGCTCACGCCGGCCCCGGTGTCCTGCACATCCGGCCGCTGTTGAACCTGAAGTCCGGGGACGGCATCGAGACGATGGAAGCCATTTCCGACGCTATCACTGACCTCGTCGTCGAGTACGACGGATCGGTGTCGGGTGAACACGGCGACGGTCGCGCCCGCACCCAGTGGAACCGCAAGCTCTACGGCGATGACCTCTGGGAGACGTTCCGCGACCTGAAGTCGGCGTTCGACCCGGACTGGCTTCTCAATCCGGGAAACATCTGCGGTGAACACGATCCCACTGAGAACCTCCGGTACGACCCCGACTACGAGTTCGACGCCGGCTTCGAGCCGACACTCGACTGGGATACAGAGAACGGGTTCCAGGGAATGGTCGAACTCTGTCACGGCTGTGCGGGCTGTACTGGCCACCAGGAAACTACCGGTGGCGTCATGTGCCCGACCTACCGTGCCGCCGAGGAAGAAATCACCAGCACCCGCGGCCGGGCCAACATGCTTCAGTCAGCGATGACCGGTGATCTGCCCGAAGATCCGTTCGACGAGGAGTTCGTTACCGAGGTACTCGATCTCTGTATCGGCTGCAAGGGCTGCAAGAAGGACTGCCCGAGCGGTGTCGACATGGCGAAGCTCAAAGCTGAGGTGGTCCATGAACACCACCAGCGCGAGGGCATCGCGTTGCGGGACAGACTGTTTGCCAACGTTGAAACGGTGCTCTCGCTCGGGAGCGTGTTCGCGCCAGTGTCGAACTGGCTGATGGACCTGCCGGGCTCGGGACTCCTCATGGAGAAGGCGCTCGGCATCACGCAGGAACGGACCCTGCCAGCCTTCCACCGGACCACGTTCCGGGACTGGATGCAGGCACGCGGCGGGTCACAAGTCGCCGTCGGCGAGGCCGACCGGAAAGCGCTCGTCCTCGCTGACCCGTACACCAACTACAGCCACCCTGACGTTGGGAAAGCGGCCGTACAGGTGCTGGAAGCGGCCGGTGTCCATGTGGCGGTACCCGACGACGTGACTGACAGCGGTCGCCCAGCGTATTCGAAGAGTATGCTGGACCACGCCCGCGAGACGGCCCGCGCGAACGTTGACGCGCTGGCACCCCGTATCCGCGATGGTTGGGACGTGGTCACCATTGAGCCGTCGGACGCGGTCATGTATCAGGTTGACTACCGGGACCTGCTCTCCGTCGATGTCGTCGAGAGAGTCGCTGAGAACACATACGGCGTCTGTGAGTACCTCGATACGTACCGGCTCGGGGAGCGCGTCTCGTTCGACACGCCGGACGACTCGCTGGCCTATCACGGCCACTGCCACCAGAAGGCGACAAAGAAAGACCACCACGCCGTCGGCGTCCTCCGTCGTGCCGGGTATGATGTCGACCCACTCGACTCGGGTTGCTGTGGGATGGCCGGGAGTTTCGGCTACGAGGTCGAGCACTACTCGATGAGCGACCGCATCGCGGCGATCCTTCTGGGACAAATCGGCGACTCACCTGCTGACCGGGTCGTTGCACCCGGCGCGTCCTGTCGGTCACAGATCGACGACTTCGGCGACGGAGACGCGGAGCCCCCACATCCGATAGAGATGGTCGCGGCGGCCTTGCGGTGACTGCCGCGTAACTGGAGCACGGAGCCGTCCGTGGGTTTTGACACCACCCGGACAGGCTACGACAGCCCTGCGGTTTCAAAGTCCAATGCCGTCGTGCTGTCGAACGGTTACGTCGTACGTGTCGACTGTCGATTCGAGCGCGCCAGCGAACGCGCTGGCGTCGAACTGGCCGTGCACTCTGACGGCAGTTGCCGACCCAGTCACGGGCCGGACTGTAACCTTCGGTCGGCCGAACCGGCCGCCCGTGTCGATGTCGATACTATCGAGGGCGGTGTACGGCTGTGTCTCGACCTGCTCAGCGGTTTCAATGGCTGCGGGTACGCCCTCCTCAGTGAGAAGCGTGGCGAATGCGGTGGCTCGCTGTTTCGGGGACCCTATCAGCAGATCGGCCGGCGTCAGGTAGTCGTACTCGATGTAGTAGACAGTCTCTGTACAGAACAACACGTCGATCAGTCGGAGCGGGTACGCCCCCCGCATTGTATAATGCAGGTGAACGCGGAGTTCGTCTGTCATGGGAACCGCCCCCGCGCGGTACCGGCATCGGGGACCGTCCCGCTGGCCACTATCTTCGCACGACCCACCCGATACATCGTATACGTTTGGACGAGAGCGTACCCGGCCCACAGGGCGTAGCCACCCAGACCGCTTCCGACCACGGCGGGACGGACAGCAAACGTCGAGAGCCCCGCCTGTGTCGCTAATCCGGTTCCCACCAGGAGAACACTGAAATAGCCGAAGAACGCCGCTGCAAGCCACATCGCGGTGACACGCCCCCATCCCGGCATCGTGTGTTCTGGGAGCCGGACCGTGTTGACGAGCTGGACGACGACAATGTACGGCCACATCATCAGCCCGGACATCGACGCACCCACGACGAGGAGCCCGAAGGGGTCGTCTATCGATATCGGGAGGACGAGGATGAAGACGCCCCACCCGCAGAAGACAGTCAGTAGCCCCCAGAATAGCCGCGGGAGACTCCAGCCCGCTTCTCGCCCGTACAGTTCGTAAATAATATCGGAGCTGTTCCGGACGAACGACTCGATGATCGCGTATTCGGTTGTAAACAGTGCGAGAAACAGTGTAACGTAGATGACGCTCGTCGCGAGCCCGCTGACCGACGGCGCGATTCCGATGAGCCACATGTCGACTGCGCCCCGCGTCGTCCCCGGTGTCTGTGACACCGCGATGTTGACGAGCATAGTGGTTACGAGGACGAGCCCGACGAAGAACGTCAACAGGTGTTCGAGCTGGGTCACGCGCCACCAGCCACGCCACCGTTTGAGGTTGTGCGAGTCCGGCGTGAACGTGAACCCGTTCTCGTGGACTGTCTCGGGGTCGTCGCCGGCGAAGGGGTTTTTGATCCGACCCTGATACCGCCCCATCCCGTAGCCCTTTTCCCGTATCCAGAGGCTCTGTGAGAGGTTGAGATAGCCGCCCGCGCCAGCATACGCCAGCGCACCGATCAGGACAGCGATAGTTCCAATCGGCGAGTAGTCGCCGACCTCGGTCATACTCCCCGGGACACTGAACAGGACATCGACTGAACCGATGAGAGCGAACAGGAGTAGCGAGAAACCGATGGACAGCGCCACGAGGACGATCTGGAGACTCTCGACGACGTTGTACATCAGCGGCGTCAGCTGGTAGGTGACCCAGATGAACACCATGAGGAAGATACCAAACAGTCGCCAGCCGACTAACTCCACGCCAGCGAGATCGTACGTCCCGAGTCCGAGACCTTCAGCGCCGACTCGCGCGGCGCTCGCCGCCCATCCCGGCCAGCCGAGACTGACGAACCCGCCGAGTAACATTGCGAGCGGGACAATCGGGTGAACCCGCTCGAACGCGCGGAAAATACTCTCACCAGTTGCAAGCGACCATCGCTGTATCTCCGTATTGACGACGAAGTGCAGACAGATCGCGACGATAAACAGCCAGTACAACCCCCATCCATAGCGGGCGACTAGCTGCGGCCAGAAAAGCGTCTCCCCACTGCCGAGTGAAGCACCAAGCATGATTGCGCTGGGGCCGACGATGTGTCGAAGCTTCGGGACCTTGGGGAGGTCAAGCTTCCTGAACCGACCGCTGGAACCCGTGTCCGGATAGTCGTCAGTCTCCGGTGCCGTCTCGAGGTTGTCGTATGCGACTGGCGTGTACGAGGAGATGGGATAGCGTTGCTCCTCTGGAGAGACGTACACCTCAGATGTGTCTTCTTCGTCAGGTGTTGGCTGTTGCTCACGCTGTTTCTCGGACATCGCTTAGCTCACCCACCAACGTAGTGCCAGACATGTTCCCGGTCAGCGGACACGTCGACTTTTGGAAGCTCTTCGAGTGCCGGACCGATGACATCCCACCATTCGTCAGCGGTCTTGTAGCCTGCCGGGTGTTCCGGAAACACCTCTGTAATAAGTTCGCTGGTGTCGGTGTCCGGATTCTCGCGAATGTAATCGTACGTCGCCCTGAGAGCGTCACGCCGCTGTTCGAGGACTTCTCCGCTCCCCGGAAGTGTTGCGTCGGTGATGCCGACCTCGACAGTTGGGTCCCGCTGGGTCTTCGCCGGTTCGTCCCGGCCTGATAGCTGCGGGAACGGAATCCACCAGACCCGGCTCCGTGCGCCGACCTTTCGCGTTTCGAGGATGCCTCGCTCGACGAGCGTGTCGAGCTTGTTGTGGGCTGTCCTCCGAGAACAGCCGAGGGCGTCCATCACGTCGTTCGCTGTCAGCGGCTTCGCCTGATCTGCTCGGTCTCTGAACACAGCGAGGACCCGCTCCGGGGTGTACTCTCCCGAGGACGGTGGCGGACTGTTTGACTGGCCATCGCCCGCGGTATCGCTCATACCCTACAGTTACCGTCGTGTATAATATGACTTACTACAGGCTGGCGCGAAACCGTTCGGTAAACTGACAATATCGGCCCTGTTCCGGGGATGTTGCAACACTGGCACCCAGCCATTCACAGCAACCGCGAATCGTCAGGGAAATGATCACACAGGGTGTACCGCATCCGTATGGTAGTCCCCCTAGAGATGGGCTGGCGACAGCTGTTATTCGAGAACTGGCCGATCGATCCGGAGGTGATGGATGCACACCTCCCAGACGGGCTGGAACCCGACGTGTACGACGGGTCAGCGTGGCTTTCGGTCGTTCCGTTCACTAATGTTGCCGTCCGACCGAAGGGAGTGCCTGAACCGCTCGGTGTTCGGTTGCCGGAGCTGAATGTGCGGACGTACGTCACTTGCGACGGCGTTCCCAGCGTCTACTTCTTCAGTCTCGACGCGCAGGGCATCGCCAGCGTCATCGGTGCCCGCCTGTTCCACCACTTGCCGTACTACTATGCGCGAATCTCGATGCAGTGGGACGACGGGCGTGTCCAGTTCAGCAGCCAGCGCCGTCATCCGGGTGCACGGCCCGCGCGCTACGAGGGCACGTACTGGCCGACCGGCGAGCCGTTCTCGGCCCCCGATGACCCTTTCGGAGAATTTCTCGCCGAGCGCTATCGGTTCTATACGCAGACCCAGGACGGGTCGGTTCGATACACGGATGTCGAACACGACCCGTGGACGCTGTATCCCGCTGCTGCTGAAATTACGACGAACACGCTGCTGTCGGCACACGGCTTTGCGCGACCGGACACTGACCCGGTGTATTACTACAGCCCAGGCCTAGACGTGGTCGCCTCACGGAGCAAGCGTGTGCGTGACTAGTCGTCGTCAGAAATCCAGGCGGTAGTCGTTTCGCCCGCTCTCAGCGATGATCTAAGAGTGGATCGGGCAGGCCAAGACGTGAGACGAAGGAGAATACCGGTCACAGGGGATGCTCGAATCGGCCTGTTCTCCCAGCTGGGATCGCTTCTCACTCCGGGCGAGACCGCCGAATGTCGGTGTTCTCGTCTTCAACGTCGCACCCGCATCGGCTGTCGGGCGCTGATGAACGGCTCTGCGCCGCTGGTCTCGGCAAACGCCACGCCGGCCTCGTGTGGCCGGCTGACCGTCCACTCGGGCAGCTCGGGAATCCCGTAGTCCGTCGGGTCGTAGTACTGTGACGCCACAACCCATGTCCGGGCACACATATCTGACCCACCGCACTCCCCTGCGGCCGACTCGCCGTTATTTCCACGAGTATGGGACACTGATTCATCCTCGTGCATGCTCATCGCTCACCGGTAATGATATCAGCAACTCGCTGGCGGTCGAACAGCCGCTCGTCTTCGGGAATCTCGGGATACGGCTCGCCATCGACGTACCCGGGCCAGTCGCCGAAGGCGTCGGGATACAGCTGTTTCGCCGTCATCTCTAACTGAAAGAGGTTCGCCAGCGGTCCCTGATTGCGCGTTCCCTGTGTGTATACTTGGCCGCTCGTCACCGCCGAAATCTCGCTGGCCACCGGATCTGATTCGAGTTGGTCCCTGATCTCTTCGATGTCGTAGCTGCCGGCCATCGGGCCCAGTACGAGCAGCACGTCTGGGTCGGCTTCGAGCAGGAGCTCGGAATCGACAGTCAGGTTCCCGTAGTCATCCCGTGGGGCATCCTCCCGTATCTCTGACAGTGCATCGGGCGCGCCGAGTGGCCGCGTGTGGGCGGCGTAGTAGCCCGGCTGATTCAGATCGTACGCCCAGATCGTCTCGTCGGACGTCGAGAACAGGAGCATCATCGCCGACGGCCGCTGGTCTTCCGGAGGGCGGTCACGCTCGATCCGGGCCAGCAGTGACTGATGGACCTTGGCGAGTGCCTCGTACCGGTCGCCGGCCTGAAACACGTCGGCGACGTTCGCGAAGATCTCCCAGAGCGTGTAGTACTCGTAGGCATCGGTGTAGGACTCAGGCGGTTCCTGATGCGTATCGCTGAGCGTGTTGCCGAACCACGGGGCGACGTTTGCCTCGATCTCCTCGATGTCTTCGACGCCGAACTTGTCACTGGTTACGACCTTGGCCGGATCGGCAAGGTGCACGTCGCTATCGAGTTCGTATAGCTTCTCCTTCGACGGCGGCCACGAGGAGTACAGTCCCTCCCAGTTGGCCGAGACACCGTCGAGATGGTGGCTGAAATTCTCCCAGAGCGACTGGTAGTAGCCCGGCGCGTGCATCGCATTGAGTTTGTCGCCGTGCCCCAGCGCAAGCACCATGTCGGCGTGGTGTGTCAGGATGGTAAACACCGATTCCGGCACTGACTCGAACTCGACCGTGCCAGCCGGTGCCATCGTCGCCGAGTAACTGGTGTCTGTCGTCGTCTCGGTCCCGGTCGTCTCATCCGCTGTGTCAGTCGGCGTACCTCCCGGGCTGTCATCCCCTGCACAGCCAGCGAGGAGCCCACCACTGATAACCGCCCCGCCGTATTTCATGTACTCTCTGCGTGTCGATCCGTCGGGCGTCGTGTCGTTGTCACTCATGAATCGAAATTTCCGTTGATGATGTCGGCAACTCGCTGCCGGTCGAACAGCTGTTCGTCTTTGGGAATCTCGGGATACGGTCCCTCATCGTACGTCGGCCACTCGCCGAACTGCTCCGGGTACAGTTGCTTGGCGGTCATCTCCAGCTGGAAGAGATGCAGGATCGGCCCCTGGTATCTCGCCCCCTGTGGGTACAGCCGGTCGTTCTGGACTGCAGTGATTTCGGAGGCGACCGGGTCGGAGTTGAATGCCTCGCGACGCTTCGGGACGCTCGTACCCGGTTCGAACCCACCCAGAAGGAGAATCACGTCTGGGTCAGCCTCCAGTAGCATCTCGAAATCGACGACGGAGTTCGTCTCGACCTCACCATCGAAGGCATCATGTGCGCCGAACGGGCGGGTGTGTGCCGTCAGGAACCCGGGGTTGTCCAGCGTGTACGCGTATATCTCCTCAAGATTTGCTGAGGCGAGCATCACCGCCGACGGGCGCTCCGATTTGGGAGGCAGGTTTGCGTCGATGGTCGAGCGTAGTTCGTCATGTATTGCCGCGAACTCCTCGTACCGGGCCTGCTCCTGGAACGCCTCGGCGACGAGTTCGAACTGCTCCCACAGGGTATAGTACTCGTAGTTGTCATCCCATTCGGGTGCGGGTTCGGCGTGTCGGTCGCTTAGCGAGTTACCGAACCATGGTCCGACACTCGTGGCAATCTCCTCGAAATCCGCTTTTTCCCAGGAGTCCTGCTTGGCTATCCAGGCCGGGTCTGCGAGGTGGATGTCACTGTCCAGTTCGTACAGTTTCTCTTTGCTTGGTTCCCACGAGGAGTACAGTCCCGTCCAGTCCAGTGACACGCCCGGCAGTCTCGCAACGAACTGGTTCCACAAGCCGTCGTAGTAGTCCGGGGCGTGCATTGCCGTGACCGTGTCCCCGCGGCCGAGGGCAAATGCCATGTCGGCGTGGTGTGTAAGTCGCGTGAAAACTGTCTCCGGCGGCGACTCGAAAGTGATCTCCCCCACCGGCGATATCGTCACTGAATACTCGTTTCCTGGTTCGGTAGTCGACGTCTCCACCTCTGTCGAAGTCCCCGTCGCCGATGGCTCGGTTCCCTCCCCGCCCGTACACCCCGCGAGCAGCCCGGAGGCAAGAACCGTCCCGCCGTACTTCATGAATTCTCTTCGCGTCGATGGGTCTGGGTCCGTGTCGTCATCCGGCATATTTTTAGGCTTGCCTAAAACAATATAGCTGTTCCGATTTCTCGACCGGCCGGTCGCGAGCTAGCGCCGCTCACCGTGGCCGTACGCACGAAGCAGGCGGGCCAACGGCCGGGACATCTGGTCCCGATAGGCGTCACGTTCTGTTTCGAACTCGTCCACGCCCTGTACTACTCGGCCTCCACTCCATCGGGTCGGCCGGTCGACTCGCCGTCGCGGTCGGTATCGCCATCGTGACGAGCGCGAAGGGGGTCGATCCGCGGGCCTCGTGACGTCTGTTCCACCACGGCTTCTATCTCGAAGACGTCGGCGAGTAGCGCTTCAGTGACGATTTCCTCGGGCGATCCCCGCGCCTGTATCTCCCCGTCTTTGAGTGCGACCATCCGGTCGGCGAGGCGCGCTGCCTGCTGGATGTCGTGGAGGACCACCATGATGGTGATGTCGCTCTGGTCACGGAGCGTCTCGATGATCTCCATCACTTCGAGTTGATGGTGGAGGTCGAGGAACGTCGTCGGTTCGTCGAGCAACAGCACGTCGGTGTCCTGGGCGAGGACCATTGCGATCCACGCGAGCTGTTTCTGCCCGCCGCTGAGACTACCGACCTCCCGCTCGCGGAGGTGGCCACACCCAGACAGCTCGATTGCTCGCTCCACGGCTGCTTCGTCCTCGTCAGTGACGCTATCGAAGAACCCGCGGTGAGGGTAGCGGCCGTGGTAGACGAGGTCCTCGACAGTGATGCTGTTTGGAGACGTGCTCTCCTGGGAGAGCAGGCCGAGCTTTCGGGCGATCTCTTTGGTTTTCAGTGTCTGAATCTCGTGACCGTCGAGCACTACCGTCCCGGCCTCTGGCGTGAGTTGGTTCGCGAGTCCTTTCAGCAAGGTACTCTTCCCCGAGCCGTTCGGGCCGACGAGCGCCGTCACCGCGCCGGGTTCGGCGGCGATCGACTCTCCGTCGATAATCGGTTGGTCGCTACTTGGATACGTAAGCTTGAGCTCCTCACCCACAAGGGGCCGCTGAGAGTGGTTGTTCGTCGACACCGTAGTATCGCTCTCTGTTCCGTTCGTGCGAGAATCTGTTTCCGTGTAGTTCTGTGACATTATATCTCACCCATCTTTTGCTGTTTCCGCATCAGGTAGAGGAAGTACGGTCCACCGACGACCCCGGTAACTACGCCAACTGGGACCTGAATGGGGTTCAGCGCCAGTCGAGCCCCGACATCCGCAACGAGCATCAGTGCGGGGCCAGCGAACACACAGCCTACAATCAGCCGGCGGTAGTCACTACCGACAACAAGTCGGACGATGTGTGGAACCACGAGACCGAAAAAGCCGATAATCCCTGCAACGGAGATGGCCGTACTCGCCGCCAAAATAGCGACGCCAGACAACAGAAACCGGACTCGTTCGACCTGCATACCGAGCGAACTCGCGGTTTCCTCGCCGAGTAGAAGCAGGTTCAGTTGCCGTGCGCCAGCCAGTGCCAACAGGGTCGCAAACAGCGTGGGAACGGCTGCGATCCGGAACTCCTCCCAGGCAACGCCCGTCAATGAGCCCGTAATCCACGCCAGCGCTGACTGGACGGTCCCCAGATCGTCAGCAAAAAAGAACAGACCGCGCTGGAGCGATGTGAACACCATATTGACGATGACACCAGCAAGAACCAGTCTGACCGGACTCGTCCCGTCTTTCCACGCGATGAGATACACCAGCAGGAACGCGATGGTCCCACCAACCGCGGCGAAAAGCGGAAGGAACGGTGTGAGACTGGTAAAGAAGACGAGCGTCAGCAACACCGTGAGGCCCGCACCAGAACTCACGCCAAGCACGAACGGGCTTGCCAGTTCGTTGCGTGTCACGGCCTGAAATATCGCTCCGGAGACGGCGAGACAGATCCCTGCCAGGATAGCGACGAACACCCGCGGCATGCGGATGTTCCAGACAATGAGGCTGCGCTTGTTCATCTCCGGGACCTCACCGCCGAGCAGGAAGGCCCTCCAGGTCTGAGGATTAAAAATAACGTCCGGGTTGGCGACGGCCTGCCACGCTTCGACGATGGTCATCGAGAACGCCCCGTAGCTCACCTGGATGAGCCCGCCGATCATGACGACGACGAGGCTCCCAGCACACAGTGTGAACAGCGACCCATCGACCCAGTCGAACCACTGACTCCATCGGGATGAGGTCCCGGTGCTACCTGCTGTTTCGCTCGCCATGGTCAGTTGCTCACCTCCGACGACTGGCCGTCTGCGCCGAGGTACGCCTGAATCGTGTCGTCGTCTATCGCATCCAGCAACGCCGTTTCGTCGGCGGCTGCGACGACAGCATCCGCGTCAAGATGTTCTGCGATCTCCTCGTGTCCCCGCTGGGTCCGTGTTTCGATTTCCTCGGGGCTGATGTACGATGATCGTGACATCTCGATGGAGGCCGCACGCACGCGCTCGTACCGGTCCGAGTCGGGGCTAACGGGCGCATCCTCTGCGTGGTAGTCGTCGAATCGTTCGATCCATGCCTCGCGCTCGGCCCATATATCGTCAAGTTCGGCCTCGCGCCGAACCCAGTCGACGCCCGTGGCGACCGCTTCCCACCAGCCGTCGTCGATGCGGGCGTCAGCGACGACTCGCCGCGCGACACGTGCGCCCCGTCCCGCCGCGATAATCGCCTGTAGGTCTTCTCCCTCGGACGGCGAGGCGATGTAGAGTCCGTCGACCGGGGTCGTCCCGTCGTGGTCGGCATAGTCTCCGTCAAACGTCTCGCGCTCCTCGCCGTCGTGTTCGTACGTCTTGAACATCGCCGCGTCGTCGTCCAGCCCGCGCATATACTCGCCATCGTAGCGGGTCGCCGCAACGACCCGGCGGGCGGTGACTGGCTCGCTATCCTGTGGTTCGACGACGAAGCCAGTACCGTCGTCGGTGCGGCTGACCGACTCGACCAGGTCTGTGACAACCTCACAGCCGGCGGTCTCGACATGGTCGTGCAGCAGCTCGTACAGCGTCTCGATATCGATACCAGCAGGGAAGCCGAGATAGTTTTCGAGGAAGGCACACTGTTTTATCGAGGACCGGCCGCGGTCGAAGACGACCGTGTCTAATCCCTCCCGGGCGGCGAATACGGCTGCCGAACAGCCAGCGGGACCGCCACCGACGATACACACGTCACGGTCGTATCCGGCTGTAGCCGCTTCGCTGTTCATTTCTGATGGACTCCGATGTTGACATCCATCTCCAGATAGCGAGCAGTCGGCCCACCTGAACGCAAACTGGTGCGGCAGTACGTCACCGGCATCGGCGGCTGTCCGTTAGTTCTCAGTTCAATGGGTGACTCACCGATGATACCCGTCTCCCCACCTCCGCCACGTGTTACATTCCCGCTTCCGTTCGCTTTCCTCGGCATACAGATTAGGCCTACCTAAACGCATAAAGAGTTTCCGAAGCTTAGGTATACCTAAATATATTGCCGGTATCAGTACGGGGCACCGCATTGCGGGCACATTGGCGGCCCTTCACCCGGCAATGTGAGGCCGCAGTGTGGACACTCGCCGTCACTGTCAGGCGATGTGATCGCGTCGACCGCATCGCCGGTCGTGTCGCGAACGCCTTCGAGCGTTCCGACCGTACCGGGCGGGTTTCTCGACGTGGCGGAGCTACTGATGGCGTTGAGCGCAAAGTGAGCACGCCTGGAAGCAAACGAGTCCTCCTCCTGAGTTTCTACTAATTCCCTGATGCTGGATTCAGCAGGGGTACTCTCATCGCTCCCAGTTCTGGCGAGCAGACCGAGGGCCTCCGCGGCCCGCCCGCGAACGTGGTCATTGTCGTCGGTTAGTCGCCGCACGAGGTCGTCCCGTGCCGCGGTGAGTCGCTCGGGGAACTCACACCCGACCACTACCAGCGCCGAAGTCAGGTGATAGCGCACGAGTTCGTTCTCATCGTCGAGGTGGTCGGCAAGCGCCGACACCTGATGACGGAGCCGGTGTGGGGCGCCGAGGGCGATGTACTCCAGCGCCTTCGACAGTTTCTCTCGCACCTCTGGCTCATCAAACGCTAACCCGATTCGGAGGTCCGCGAGGGTTTCGGGTGACGTGACCTTCTCGGGATATTCCACAGCAATGTACCCCAGCGTTTCGGCCACGCGGGCCCGAACGTAGTAGAACTCATCGTCATCAGCCAGCCGGTCGGCCAGCGCCGAGATCATCGGGATCACGCTATCCGGGTCCGACTCGGCGATGACGGCCAATAGCTTGGCCGTCGAGAGCCTGACCGCCCGCTCGTCGTCCTTCAGGTACTGTACAAGTGCCGGGCAGAGCGAGTCGAGCGTAACCGACCGGTCCGCAGCAACAGTACGGAGCGCCTGCATCGCTGCTTTGCGATCCTCTGCCGAAGTCTCTCCGAATCGTTCCAGGCAAGCAATCGCGTCGCTCGTCGGCTCCTCGATAACAAGGGTGACAAGACGGTCGACCGCCGGTGGCTGGTCACTCATTTCTGTTGGTCCCGTCCCTGCTCGCCGTATCGCTTTGCACATCAAAAACGTACGGTGTCTGCGGGTTACAGTATTCTGACCTTCTTTCCATCCTTATCAGACCCACTATCAGATATTTAATATAAGGGGATACAAACAACCTTCAACTTTCCGCCATGCGACGCCGGACAGCAAGTCGGGTCAGGCTGCGGCCGACACCCGGAGCTTGGGGAAGTACCGACCGTGGAAGTCGAATGAGATAGCGTGTGGGAGTGGTATCCTCGCGCGTTCCTGGAAGGTGTCACCGTCAAGGACGAGGAGGCGGGACCGGTCGACGTCGGTGTCGAGCCCGACGGTCAGCACTACACCGTCGTCCTCGGCCTCGTTCTCGGGAGCGGTAACGAACAGCGGCTCACCAAAGTAGTCGCCACCCTGATCAAAGGTCCTGACACTCCCGGTCTCCGTATCGAGTTTCAGAACGCGACGCGCCCACTCGGTGACCGGCGTGTCCATCCCCATTGCGTAAACGTATCGGTGGGGGCGACACCATCGTTCCGGTGAGACCGTCGGTAGCGCGCTGCCGTCGGGGTATAGCATCTCGCGTGATACCGTCGCGTCACCGGTTCCGTATCTGCGCCCGGTATCCGCGGATCCCAGATCGACAGTAAACCGTTCGATGCGACCGACAATCGCTCCCATCTCGCCGGCCCGAAGGTTCTCTAGATACAGCGAGTCGATAGTCGTGGCATCGGGGACCGTCTCAAGATCGAACACGAGTTCTGCCCCGCCGGCCTGCTCGAAGGCATTGACGTGATGGAAGCCGAACACGGCGTCCGTTACCGGCTCCGCCACCACCGCCCCACTGGTCCGGTCCATAACGATGATACGGGTTCCACGGTCGGGTTCCCACTCGAACTGTTCGATGAAGGGGGGCTGTCGGCCCGGCTTGAGAAACCGCCGGGGGTCGAGACGGAACGGAAACTCCGTCAGCACGACGTACCGTGGCGTGAGCGCGAAACTGTGCATGTACGCCGGTTGGTCGGTGTCGACGCTTCCGATATGCTGCCGCCTGCCGTCTGGCTGAATCGTGTGCACGTGGTACTGGCTGGTCCGTCCAAACGCCGTATCGACGTTGACGAGGATGCCAGTCGCCGGGTCGTGCTTGAGGTGGGCACAGGAGAGCTGCCCGCTGGGAACATCGTCGTCGTACTTGATATGGCCGAGCGTTTCGAGCGTGTTCGGGTCGAACTGAACCTTTCGAGGGGATTCGGTCAATGCGACGTACTCGTCCCCGAGACGTTCGGCGATGATATTCGTGTTGTCGTAGGGATCGGTGAGAAACGTCGTGAGCCGCGAGCGCAGTGTCGTCTCACCTGTTGCGAAGCCACCTTCGAATTCGCCGCTCTTCGCGGCCTCGTAGGCATCGGTGCGGAGGAACCGGTTCCGGTAGTGGACGGTATCGCCCTCGCCCGGGCTGGCTCGTCCCTCCGGGTCGAACGTAAACCGGTACAGCATTGCGAACCCATCGAACCAGTGGTCGACGCTGCTGCCGTCGGGAAACGAGAATGCGCCGGGGCCGTTCCGGATGAGGCTTCCACGGAGCCAGTCAGGCAAGTCGCCTGTGACGGCGATTGACGTGGCCGTCTCCTCATGTAGCGAGTGGAAGCCGGGATGGGGATCCATGCGACAAGTAACGGCTGGGAGTCGGTAAGATCTGACGGCGGTGCTGTCGGTCGTGCTATCAATACGAGGAGGCCGGGTCAGCGGTCGACAACCCACAGACCTGGGGTACGTCGCCACTGTTTGACGCCGCGACGACGCTTATCCAGCAACTCGCTTGCGGGCTGGCCAATAACGTGAACTGGGTCGCAGATAGCGTGCTGTGTCTTCGGTGGTCCCGTTCGACAGCGGTGACACGCTAGCCTGCCAGTGCCCTGATCTAAGCCCGACCGACACGGAAAAGCACACCTGAGAGCGGTGGTAGCCGCCGTTTGATATCGTTATACTGTAGACGAAAGAAGCCGCATCTCACGGATGCTCGGAGTATTAACTATACTATCTCAAATCACAGAAATTATTATATTCAACTATAGAGTTAATAATGACGATGAGCGAAACGACTCGACGTAGACTGCTTCAGGGACTCGGTGCAGGCGCAATCGGTGCTTCAGGTATGGCTGGCTGTCTCGGACAGGGGAGTGGAAGCACGTTAGAGTCCGTCACTGGTGCGTACGTGCCTATCTATCCGAACATGCAACACTACGTGATGGACCAACAGGGATACTACGACGACGTACCGGCGTCGGTGACCATCGAACGGTTCAGTTCCGGCCCGAGTGTGGTGAAAGCGTTCGCAAGCGGTGATATCGACTTTGCGTTCTTTGGTATTACTCCTGCGATGGTCCTGGCCGACAGAGGAACCGATGCTGGCATTCTCGCAGCCAACTCCAGGAACGGGTTCAAGATCATGGCAACAGACGAGGTCGTGGATCTGTATGAGCGAGAGGGGGCAGCAACGTTCGCCCGATTCGAAGACGAAAACAACCGGAAGATCCGATTCGGTGCGCCACCGGATGGGAGCGTTCCTGCTGTCGTTCTCCGGTACTGGATTCAACGGGATCTCGCCCTCGGTGAGCCGGGGTCTGTCGTAACCAAGTCAAAAGTTCCCCCGGCAAAAGCGGTGCAGACGATCCAGTCAGGCGACATCGACGCCACGATCATCCAAGAGCCGTTCGCGACGATCATCGGGCAGACCGACGGTTTCCGTGAACTCGCATGGTCCGGCGATATCCTCCAGAGTCACCCGGTGACAGTGCTGTTTGCGAACCAGCGAGTCATTGATGCAGACGACATTTCGCAGTCACTCGTTGCACAACACGTTGCAGCAACTGAGCATACGCAAGACTCGCCGGCCGCTTCCGCCGCCGCTGCTGCATCGGCTATCGGTTCAGGGGTGAGCGATGACCTCGCTGAAACGGCAATCGAGTCACGTGCTTCGGACTTCCTCTCGGATCCACACGCTATTACTGACGAAGCAACGACAATGGGAGAGTTCGTTGCTGCGGTCGGAAATATCGATTCGACGGTACCTCCGTGGACTCGGTGGCCTCGGCGTATTTCTGGTGGTCTGGTGGGCCGGTGCAACGATGACCCAGCCGTCGTATCTCGTGCCGGGACCTGTAAGCGCGGTGCAGGCCTTTGGGATGCTGTTTGCGACGTCAACACCGATCATCGTCCCGCTACTTGGCCTGGAACTCGTCCTCCCCACTGGTCTCGCACACTTGGCACAGACGCTGTTTCATTACGTTCCCGGACTGCTTCTCGGTGCAGCTAGCGGAATCGGCCTCGGGCTAGGTATGGGATGGAGCGGGACGTTCGACGACTGGCTCCAGCCGCTGGTGCGTGTGCTCCGCCCGATTCCGCCGCTGGCGTGGATCGTGTTTGCGATCGTGTGGTTTGGGATCCACCACACCGGCGCGGCGTTCATCGTGTTTGTGGGCGCCTTCTGGATTAACTTCTATGGTGCTTACGGCGGGGTCGAAGGGGTCTCCACCGAACTGACCGACGCTGCTTCGACGTTAGGTGTCGAACGTGACCTCTCGATGCTGAAACTCGTTGCAATCCCGAGCGCGGCTCCACAAATCCTGACAGGATTCCGAACCAGTATCGGCCGGTGCTGGATGATCGTCGTCGGTGCGGAACTGTTCGGCGCGCCCGGCGTTGGGTACGAAATAATCAATGCATCGAACAATCTCGCGATGGCTACCAGTGTCGCTTACATGTTTCTGATCAGCCTTGCCTTCCTCTGTATGGATGTTGGATTCAGACTCCTCGAAGGGAGGGTGCTTGCATGGCGCTGAGCAATACGCCAGCGTCCGTGACGGCGACCGAACAGAAAATCACGGTTCGAAACGTCAGTAAAGAGTACGCGTCCGGCGAGGATGTCATTCAGGCGCTCTCGGG
>JBDGPY010000057.1:0-16875 GCA_042219425.1 Haloarcula sp.
ATTCTAGGATTGCGTAACCCCGGCGTGATTTACTTTCAAAAAAGTCTTGAATTTGATAAACAGTTCATCTACAAAGTTTCGGGAGACGTGGTGCAACTACTCGTCGGTATCGGCTATGCACTTATTGAACCGACAGCATGGGCATTCGTCTTCGGTTTCATCGCAGCTGATTTGACCAAATTACCCATTTCATATCTCATTCACGGCTACCGACCATGGCTGTCGTTCGATCTCGACATTGCGAAGGAGCTCATTGACTACGGCAAATGGCTCACGGGTTCATCGGTTCTTTATTTCATTTATAGCCAGGGTGACGACGCGTTCGTTGGATGGCTTCTCACGCCAACTTCACTCGCGTACTACCAGTACACCTATCGGTTCTCAAACGCACCAGCAACTGAACTCACACAGGTCGTCAATAGCGTGATGTTCCCCGCTTTTTCGAAACTCCAAGAAGATGAAGAGCGACTCCGGAGTGCCTTCCTGAAGACACTCCGGATGACAGCGTTTATTGCGTTCCCCTCATCGATCGGCATTGCTGCCATCGCACCAACCTTCATACTAGCGGCTTTTGGTGAGGAATGGATGCCCGCTGTCCCGGTTATGCAAATCCTTGCGTTCTACGGGTTGTTCCGTGCTATTGGACGGACGATTAGTCCGGTTTTGAAAACAATAGGCCGTCCAGATTTCATAACGAAACTTTCGGCACTTCGTGTGATTCTGCTTGCGATCACCATCTACCCGCTTACGGCTGAATTTGGTATCGTCGGCACCGCTATTGCCGTGACAGGTATCTACGTGTTTCCGATGATGCCACTCGATATCTACATTATCGCGCGGGCAATTGACCTCCGCATACCACGTATACTCTATGAGTTTATCTATCCAGCACTTGCCTGCATTCCTATGGGGCTGATTGTCTGGCATCTTGAACCGCGCGTTCCGCTTGGACCATTCCTTCGGCTAGGAACACTCATCCTGACTGGCGTGGTTATTTTCTCAGCATCGGTACTTGCCATTGAATCACAGTCTAACTGGCAAGTTAGTGATGAAATTCAGCGAGTTTTCCAGTCGCTTGCCTCCTGAGATGAGATTTGCCTTGCGGCTAGCATATTGCTATTGTGGCACCAATCAGCGACAGCGTCACACGTCGTGTGTTTGCAGGTCTGCCAGCGTCTCAGCTGTGAGCCGGCTTTTTGATGCTGCTACTACCGGCTGTAGCATTTCGAACGAATTCTGTCCGAACGTACAGCCGACGGTATATGGAGGCCTGTCTCAACGTCTGGATAGCGATATATATCCCAAAGCGGGATTCATAAACGGCTAAGCGCGAAATGGAGTGCATGAAGCTGTTTCGTCGGTTCCTGGGGGCAGAAAATATCGAAACGCGAGTAGGGCTGTTCGTTGATGGGCCGAACGTCCTCCGGGGCGAGTTCGACATCGACCTGGACGACGTTCGCGAGAAAGCCGAGACGTACGGCCCGCTCGCGTTGACCCGGCTTTACGTCGACCAGAACGCGTCACCGGGTCTCATCCGGGCCGCAGAGGCTCGCGGATTCGAAGTCGTCACCACCAGCGGCGACGTGGACGTTCGCCTTGCCGTGGACGCGACGGACGCTACCGTCTCAGAACAGCTCGACGTGTTAGTGGTCGCATCGCGTGACACGGACTTCAAGCCCGCGCTCGAAGTGGCTGCCCGAGAAGGTGTCAAGACAGTCGCCATCGCCCCTGGGGAATACGGCCGCTCCGACGCGCTACGGAACGCGGCTCATGAGGCTGTCACGCTCGGCCAGTGACGGTGACACCAACTGTTTTTTCTGCCACTCCCGCTGTTGGATACGTATGAACATCGACGATACGCCGGTACTCGACAACCACCTCCATCTCGACCCAGTCAACGGTCGCAACGTCGAGGCAGTCGAGGAGTTCGCCTCCCAGGGTGGGACACACCTGCTGGTGCTCAACAAACCCTCCTGGCATCTCGTCGAGAAAGCGACTGAGGCGTCGATCTTCCGGGAGGTGTTCGACATCACTGTTGGGGCGGCTGCCACCGCGACAGACGCACTCGACGGCCGCGCCTGGCCCGTGCTCGGCGTCCATCCAGCCCTGATATCGAAGCTCGTCGGTGACGGCTACACGCCGCCGGAAGCCCGAGATATCATGCAGACCGGGCTCGACGTGGCGGCCGACTACGTCGCCGAGGGCCAGGCACTCGCGATAAAGTCCGGTCGGCCACACTACGATGTGGACGACGCCGTCTGGGAGGCCTCGAACGAGGTGATGTGTCATGGGTTCGAACGCGCCGCTGACGTAGGATGTGCGATACAGCTCCACACGGAGGGGGGCGAAGACTTCGAAGACGTCGCGCGCTGGGCTGAGGAACGCGGCCTCGACCGAACACAGGTTGTCAAGCACTACTCCGGTGGCCGACTCCGTGGCCCGGTCAAATCGGTGCTCGCGGACAAGGACGAACTCGAAACTGCGGTCGCGGCTGACGAGCCGTTCCTGATGGAGACGGACTACATCGACGACCCAGACCGCCCCGGTGCCGTGCTTGGTCCGAAAACAGTACCGCGGCGCGTCCGCTGGCTTCTCGAGAATGGTCACGAGGACGCAGTCCGAACAGCACACATCGAGACGCCGGCAGAAGTGTACGGCATCGACACGGAAGCGACGCTGGAACAGTGATGTCCTGGGCGAACCGACGAGCGACTACGTGAGGAGAAGGCCTCAGCTACCCGAATTTGCCGGTGATGTAGTCTTCGACGCGCTGACTCTCCGGGTTCTCGAAGATTTTGTCAGTGTCATCGAACTCGACCAGCTCGCCGCCGGTAAGGAAGACGGCAGTCTTGTCGGAAATCCGGGCCGCCTGCTGCATGTTGTGTGTGACGATGACGACGGTGTACTCTTCGGCCAGTTCCTCAATGAGGTCCTCGATCTGTGAGGTCGCGATGGGGTCGAGCGCCGACGCCGGCTCGTCCATCAGGATGACTTCTGGATCAACAGCGATAGCCCGGGCGATACAGAGTCGCTGCTGTTGCCCGCCGGAGAGGTCCAGTGCGGACTCGTCGAGGCGGTCATTGACTTCGTCCCACAGGGCCGCCTTCTTGAGTGACTGCTCGACGACTTCATCCATATTCTCCGTCTTGTCCTGGATACGAAGCCCGTAAGCAACGTTGTCGTAGATACTCTTCGGGAAGGGGTTCGGATGCTGGAACACCATCCCGATCCGGCGTCGCAGGGCGACCGGGTCGACATTGGAGTCATAAACGTTCTTTCCTTTGAACGTGAGGTCGCCCTCGACGTGAGCGATGTCGATAAGATCGTTCATGCGGTTGATACACCGCAGGAACGTGGATTTGCCACAGCCAGACGGGCCGATCATAGCCGTCACCTGATTCTCCGGAATGGCCAAGTCGATGTTCTGTAGTGCCTGTGTCTCGCCATAGAACACATCAAGATCGCGGGACTCGATGACGGACCCGGTGCCGGTTTGGTCGACCGCCCCACGAGCGTCGTTCTCGTCAAGTCCTCCCTTGCCGGGATCGGTCGTCACGAGGGAGTCGCTGTCTGTCTCAACGTCGGTGTCACTGGCCATGTCCTGTGAAGTCATTAGTTTGTCTCCTGTTGATATTTGTTGCGTACGAGAATCGCGACAGAATTCATCGTCAGCATCACGATGAGCAGCGTCACGACGCCCGCCGCGACGACGCCGTATCGGAACTCGTCGCTCGGCTCGAATGCCCAGGCGAATATCTGCATCGGCATCGCAGTGAGCTTGCCGAACAGCCCGCTTGGCGGGGAGAACTTCGTCGTCGCCGCACCGATCATGATGAGCGGTGCAGTCTCCCCGATAGCCCGTCCGAGCGCCAGAATCGTTCCAGTGAGGATTCCCGGCAGCGAGCGCGGAAGGACAACATTCCGGATTGTCTGCCACCTGGTTGCGCCCATTCCATACGACGCCTGTCGCAGGGAATCCGGGACCGACCTGACCGCTTCCTGCGCCGAAATAATGACAATCGGCAAGATGAGCAATGAAAGCGTCATCGCGGCGGTAAGCACCGTCCCAACGCCGAAGCCACCGTATGTAAGCGGTCCCAGTTGAGCCTCGATGTTGACAAAGATACCGAGGCCCAGCAATCCGTACACCACAGAGGGAACTCCCGCGAGGTTCGATATATTGACATTAATAATCCTCGTGATGGTCCCTAGCGGGCCGGTTCCCGGGGCGTACTCTTCGAGGTAGATAGCGGCTCCGACACCGAAGACGAAAGTGAAGATGCTCACCAGCACGATGAGGAAGATAGACCCGATAATAGCCGGATACAGCCCCGCTTCGGCGGCAGTCTGCGCTGGACTGCTCGTGACATACTGCCAGTCGAGCCACGGCGAAGGCTGTGTGACGCCAGTCGCGCCGACTATCGCCTCGCCAGCGAGGAAGCCAGCGACACCAATAACCGGGAACGCGAACGCGAGCCACCGCTCACGCTCGCGTGCAGTGTTTGCGACTGCGAACCCGGCCGGGAGGCCGAGCGTCACGAGTCCGATTAGCCAGACAGATCGGGAGATGACTGGAACAGTGTCAACAAGCGGGACAGCGACGATAGCGATCACTGGGAGGGCAACGCCGATACCCAGACTTCGCCGCCGGGAAAGCTCCAGCCGTTCCACAGCAAGATACGCGGCGACCGCCGCCCCCGGGACTACGAGCGAAAGGAAGTAGATGCCGGGCGAACCAAGAAGGTCACCCAAGGTGGTCAACACGTCAATACCAAGCGTTCCGACAATCGGCCCCGCGATGAGTGTGACGAGCATCGCAAGCCCGACCCAGGTCGCTTCGCGGTTGTACTGGCCGTAGACGTACAGGGCGGCGAGCGGACTGACCACAGTAAGGAAGTATGCGAACCACACCGATGGGCTCGCAATGATCGAGAGAACGATGACTGCCGCAGCGGTCAGCAGCACGCCTGCAAGTGTCAGACTAAACAGCTCGAATACTCCCGTGATGACCTCTGGGCGTGTTCGGCCGTATGACAAAAACGCTACCATCGGGATCAGCAACGTCCCTGTGTAGGCTAGATACCACCCGGTTCCGGCACTCTCCAACCCGAGCGCGTCCCAGAACACGTACGCCAGCAACACGCCGAGCGCGAGGATGCCGACAATAGACGCGACGAATGAGATGTATTTGAAGGCGATACCCTTGATCCGACTGACTTCGCCGAACTCGGTTTCGGTTGCTGGTGGTGTGGCCATTATTCGTAAACCTCCCGGTAGCGACTCGCTACGAGGTCGCTGACGACATTCATCGCCAGCGTAATAACGAACAGCGTGAGTCCGATGGCAAACAGCGACTGGTAAGCGGTCGATCCGCCGGAGATGTCGCCCTGAGCGATATTGACCATTGCGACGGTCATCGTCGCGGAACTCTCAGTGAACAGGCCGAGAACGTCGGTCGGAGCCACATATGGGATTCCGAACGCCTGCTGGACAGCCGGGATTTCCGGCGGCTGTGATCCGGCCGCCAGCACGACAGCCATCGTCTCACCGATGGCCCGCGAGACGGCCAGAATGAACGAGGAGGCGATGCCTGAGACGGCCGCGGGAACCACAATAGTCAGCGACACGTTGAATTTCGTCGCGCCGAGTCCATACCCGGCCTGCCGCAGAGAGTCAGGGACCGAACTCATCGCGTCTTCGCTGATAGAGGAGACCATCGGGATTATCATGATGCCGACAACGATTGACGCTGAGAGCCCGTTGAACAGTCCAAGCTGTCCGAAGCCGGTTCCGAAGGCACCGTTGAGCCACCTAATAAACACGTTCAGTGCGGGCGTGATGTAGACGATAGCGAAATACCCGTAGACGACGGTCGGAACCCCGGCCAGTACTTCGAGCATCGGTTTCAGTATTGAGCGCGTCCGCGAGCTTGCGTACTCGCTGAGATACACCGCCGTCAGCACGCCGATCGGGAGTGCGAGCGCGGCCGCGCCGATGGTGATGAGTACTGTTCCAAGGATGAGCGGCAACACACCGAAGGAGACCGGTTCGAGATTCGGGCTAAACTCTGTTCCAGTTAAGAACTCTAGTATGGGGACTTCGGCGAAGAACTTCGCGGCGTCCAGTACCAGCACCCCAATGATACTGAGTGTCGTCAGAACAGAAAGGACAGCACAGCCCGCCAGTGCGTATTTATATGCCGACTCACGAACCGATCTGAAACCCCGGTTACCCGCTAGGTCCGGCGTCTGACCCTCGTTACTCATCGATATCGTTCAGTCATTCGTTGTCTCTCGTGAAATGGTACCCAGACTGTCTCTGTTGTCTATATATTCGTGGCGTCACTGGACTTCGTCGATGACCTTGTTGAGAGCATCGAGTTCCTCCTGCATCCCCTTTTCTGTCCGTGGGACGTAGCCGATCTCCCCTGAGACGAGGTCGGCGTTTGCACTTTGCTTGACGAAGTACCGGGCAAACTCAGCGATGTGCTCCTCCGCGAGTGCGCTCTTACTAGGATACGTGAATAGGGGGCGCGAGAGGGGCTGGTACTCTCCTGCCTTGGCCGTCTCAAGCGAGGGCTTGATGCAGCCGTCGCCGTTGTCGATACCAAGTGCTTTGACCGAATCCGCATTGCTCTGGTAGTAGGCGAAGCCAAAGTATCCGATTGCGTACTGGTCCTGCTGGACGCCCTGAAGAATGAGGTTGTCCTGCTCGGTCGCTTCGTAATTGCTCGTGTGGTTGGCTTCCTCGCCGAGAATCGCCTCATTGAAGTAATCGAACGTGCCGGAAGTATCGGCCGCCCCAAAGCGGGTGATCTGCTCATCTGGCCAGTCAGCGTTCAGATCGGACCAAGTCGACGCTCCGTCGGACCGCCAGATCTGCCTGAGCTGGTCCGGCGTCATGCAGTCTACCCAGTCGTTTTCATTGTTGACGATGACGGTCAGTGCGTCCGTCGCGACGTTAATTTCGTGGAACTCAATACCGTTATCGGCACAGAGCTGCTTTTCCTCGCTCGAAATCGGACGGGAAGCATTATTGAGATCAGCGTTTCCGACGCAGAAGTGATTGCTGAATCCGCCGCCAGAACCCGTTGATGAAAGACTGATGTTGACCGCATTGTGTTTTTTCTGGAACTCGTTGGCGACAGCGGTTGCGAGTGGGAACACAGTGCTGCTACCGGTAATTGTAATTTCTCCTGAGAGCTTGTTACCGCCGCTATCAGTCGCAGAATTGGTGTCGCCGCCGCTACTTCCATCACCTGATGACTGCTCCGTACAGCCGGCCAGTGCCAGTGTCCCAACTGCACCAGAACTTGTTAAGAAGCGACGACGTGAGAGACCACCACTCGGTGAATCTGACATCAACTGAATGGAGATGAACACTGAATAAGTACCCTACTATTAGAACTATATTTGGATATAAAAACTATTTATCTATATATACTAGCGGTCGGCTGTCGATTCAAAGAATGGATATCAAGACAGTCAATCACACACGGATAGCGCGAATCTGTCGTAGGAACTGTAGTTAAGATACAACCGAGTCAAGCAGTCTAACCTGATACGACCGGCTGTACCACTGCGAACGAATTTGGAACTCCAAGTGCCGAATCTCCGTCCGAACGTACAGCTGGAAGTATGCATCGAGATCTCTCTGTTCGTATTGTACATTATCGCGCAGTCATCAGTTTGTGTGGCAAGTGTCCTATAGTATATATTTACGAATCTTTTTACCTATTAAGGATCAGTCTAGGTAGTAATATGGAAACACGGAAAGTACAACTGACAGGTGGGTCGACGTATACCGTTTCACTCCCGAAGAAGTGGGCGACCGAGAACGAAGTAAGTGCCGGCAGCGTCGTCGAGTTCTACGCCGAAGACGACCTACTGCTGGTCTCGCCACAGCACAGTGACGACCACGCCGAGGGAACACTGGACGTGACCGGCCTTGACAACCGACATGAACTCACGCGTGCAGTGATGACGATGTACGTTAGCGGCTTCGACATCATCCGACTGGAGGCCTCGCGGATAACAGCCGAACAGCGGCGGATCATCCGCGACGCCACGCAGGGCCTCGTCGGGTTAGAGATGATCGAAGAGACGTCCAACCGGGTCGTTCTGCAGGACTTGCTCGACTCGTCGGAGCTGTCGGTTCTTAACGCTATCACGCGCATGCGACTCGTCGCGCTCACGATGCTTTCTGACGCTGTCGAAGCGCTCATCGAAGACGACGACGACCTCGCTGAAGACGTGATGCAGCGCGACGACGATGTCGACCGCCTCTGGTATATGGTCTCGCGTGTGTTCCGGACTGTCCTCCGGAACCCAACGGCGGCTGACGAGATTGGCTTCCCACGCGAGACCGTCTTTGACTACCAGTCGAGCGCCCGCCAGCTGGAACGAATCGCAGACCACGCGACCAAGATCGCCAGCCTCTCCGAGGAGGTTGGCGAAGTCACTGGTGAAACCGCCAACCTGCTCGACCAGCTCTCGGACGAGGCGACCGACGTCTCCGAGATGGCGATGGACGCCCTGCTGGCCGATGACTCCGACGAGGCGGTCGAACTCGCCAACCAGGCACGGAGCCAGATTCCTGATGTCGATGCGACCGCCCGAGAAGTAGATGGGAAAGTCAGAGAACTGGACCCCCAGAGCGCGCAGCTCCTGGGCCGAGTTGTCGACTCGCTGTCCCGGACAGCCGACTACGGCGGCAACATCGCGGAGAGTGCGCTGCAGAAGGCCGCGCCACGACCCTCGTAGCGCAGCTACCGCGCAGTGCTATGACTGTCCAGCAAAAGTGACGGAATCCGCCGCGTTACTCGACTAGAACGGCGTTGACCTGTCCGTCCTGTCCGGGGCGGGAAGTCACGCGAGCCTCCCCTTCAGAGGTGGCGATGATTGCGCCCTTCGTGATGATGTTTCGCCGGGCGTAGTTCGGGTTCGACGGGTTCTCCACGACGTTCTCGATGCTCGCTTCGTGGGTCTCGGCTCCGTCAGCGACGCTCGCGACGTTGGTCGCGACTGCACGAACCTTCTGGGTGTTTCCGCGGGAGTCGACGGTCTTCAGACTCGGGTCGCCGACCTGCGTTTCGGTGGTCTCGTTTCCGAGTTCATGTTTCTTCTTCTTGTGGTTTGGTCGTCGGCGTCCACCTGTCCGCTTGCGAGGGGAGCGTCCCTGGTCTTTCATACGAGAAGCATAACCGAGTGGCTACTTGAACCGTTCGATGCGAACTCGCCATCGAAATCGTTACGCCCGTGCCGGCCAGTTGTTCTGACGATGAGTCTGAAGACGGCCGTCGCCGCGCCGTTTCGCCAGCGGGGAACCGACCGGATGGCCGAGAGCGAGTTCGTCGTTGCGCTGTCGCTGGACCGGAACTGGTTTTCCCCTGACCAGGCCAAGACGCTGGTCGATGTAGCTGCGAGTGAGGGGCTAGTCGAACGGGACGACGACGACCTCGTCGTCGGATTCGACGCCACACATACCGAAATTCCCGACGGGTTCGCGCCCGGCGAGGAGATCCTCCAGTCGCGGTCGACGTTCGAGCGGGTACTGGATGCCGTCGTCGAATCCGGTATCGAGAAGCAGACCGCCGTCGCCGGGATCAATTCGCTCCAGTCCGAGATCGCCGTCACGCTGGAGGCCGCTGCGGTCGTCTACGCACGCAGCGAAGGCGTCGACGTGGCCGATATCGCGGCCGACGCACGGGAGGAACTCTGATGGTCGAGGACCGCATCACTGACGGGACGCGGATCGCCCAGCTGCTGGCCTCCGAACTCACTGGTCTCGAACGCGGCCCGCTGGCAGACGTGGCGGTCGTCGATGCAGATACAGATGTCGAACCGACACCGAGTGGGGCGTTTGCGTACCGTGTGACACACAACGGAACAGCTATTGGGAGCGTCTACGTGACACCGGAGACCGCCCGCCTTCGCTTCCAGAACGAACACGACGTCGTTCCGGAACGGACCGACGTCACCGTTGATGAAGACACGCTGGTCGCCCACAGCGGGGCTGCAGTGAAAGGACTGATCGATGCGATAGCTGAAACACTCGGAGACTAGCGTCTGGTCGGTTCGCCGATTGTCGCGGACGTCCAGGCGACGAACCCGGCGAGGACGAGCGTTGTCCCGAACATGGCCGACGTGGCCGCGATAGCCAGAACGAGTACGGGAAGTCCGAGCGGCGTCCCGACCGCAAGGAGGATTGGCGTGATGGTGATACAGAGCGACCCCAGGGCAACAGCGCGGCGCTGCTTCGCTGTCAGGTCGATGCCGAGGTGGAACACTGAACCGGGCTCTGGGTCTGGAGCCGCGAGGCCGAGACAGAGCAGCGGGACACCGATGAACACGAGTGTCGCGGCGATGGCGTACGACCAGAACGCCCACTGTCCGGTCGCCGGTGCAAGCGAAAGCAGTGCACCGACGCTGACGAGGGCGACACCGCCGACGATACCAACTCTCCGTAGCCGGGGGTCATCGAGAGCCGCCACAAGATCGGGAAGCGTCTCAGAAACGTGGCCAACGTCGAGAGAGCGGTCCATGACCGCGCTTGTGGTGGAGACGGCAAATAGACGGGGGTTGCAAATATCATATTTGATTCTGTCCCATATGGGATATCTATGGCACGTGATCGCACAGCACTGACAGTCGGGACGAGAGGGAAACGCTTGTGTCGCTGCCAACCGGCGCGATATTTATGCACTTCTTCGACCGTCTCGCGGACCGTATCGAGGCCGCCGACAGCGTGGTCTCGGTAGGTCTCGACCCAGATCCCGACCGCCTCCCCGACAGCGTTCAGGACGCTGACCTCCCACGCTGGCAGTTCAACCGCCGGATTATCGATGCAACTCACGACCACGCCGCATGCTACAAACCGAACGCCGCGTTCTACGAGGACCCGGACGGCTGGCGAGCCCTTCACGAGACAATCGCCTATGCCCACGGGAAAGACGTTCCCGTCCTGCTGGACGCCAAGCGCGGCGACATCGGCAACACCGCGCGGCAGTACGCGAAGATTCTCGACGACAGTGACGGTCCTGCTGCCGACGCGATAACCGTCAACCCGTTTCTCGGTCGCGACTCGCTGGAGCCGTTTCTGCAGCAGGCTGACAAGGGCGTATTCGTGCTCGGCCGCACGTCGAACCCGGGCGGCGAGGATCTACAGGACCTCGAACTGGCCTCCGGTGAGAAACTGTACGAGCGTGTCGTCCACCTCGCGGATCTGTGGAACGGAAACGGCAACGTCGGCCTCGTCGTCGGCGCGACGAATCCAGACGAACTGGAAGCAATCAGGGAACTGGTGCCGGACATCCCGTTCCTCGTCCCCGGGGTCGGCGCACAGGGCGGCGACGCTGAGGCGGCTGTCGAACACGGTCTCGCCGACGGAGTCGGCCTCGTCAACTCTTCCCGAGGCATCATTTTTGCCGGCGAGGGCGCTGACACACGAGGCGATGGGGACGCATTCTTCAAGGCAGCTGGCCAGGCCGCGAAACAGTTGCAGGACCGGCTGAATCAGTTCCGATAGCTCAGAACCGGTACGTGTCTACGCCGTCGGGCAAGTCCTCGGGTGACATCCGGTCGCTCGGCCGTCCCACCTCCGCGCCACATTCGACGCACATCCCAGTATCCTCGTCCCAGTGGCGCTTACAGACGAGCCGCCCACACCTGTCGCAGGTGTGGTCAACGTCGGGGCGTTCACAGAGTTCACACAGTCCTGCGACACTCATGTTATGGTATAGCACACTTGGCGGCTTGAATCTTTGGCGAGTGAGAGAGGCGGGACGCTTACAGGCCTGTAGACCGAAGAATAGTGCGTGCAGTACGACGGGCTCACCACGGGAGTCGCAGTAGTGTTCGGGGTTTTAACGGTCGTCCTGACAGCGGTGGGCATCCTCGTCAATCCGGCGGTCCTCTTCCTGGCGCTCATGTTCGGAGTGTCGACGTACTTCATGTACTACCACCTCAGCGGAAAGATGGCCGCAAGCCTCTATGAACGGGTGGAGCGCCAGGCGGCACACAACACCGGTACCGCCCGCCAAGGCGGGTTCGGAGCCGGCCCGCGTGAGGAGTGGGAGCCGCCGCGAGACGGCCGCCAAGCGCGCCACTCACGCAGTACACGGGATGGGCGACAACGCCGCCGTCGCACCCAGTCCGCAAGGGGACGGCAGCGCCGCCAGACAGCGGGAGGGCGGCAACGACAACAGCGTGGCCGATCGATGGACGGACCGAGTCCAGCAGAGGCATACCGCCGGCTCGGTCTGAGCCCCGACGCCGATAAGGGGACGATCAAGCAGGCATATCGGGAGAAGGTCAAGGAGGTACATCCCGACACCGACACCGGAAGCAAAGCGGAGTTCAAGCAGGTGAAAGCAGCCTATGAGACGCTGACCAGCGATTGAGGCTATCGAACACGAGGAAGCACGAACGGATATCGTTCGTCAGCCACCTCGCACCCCTGAATCTCTGCAGACCGACTGAGACGACGCAAGCTACCGAGAGCACGGTGTGTTGGGCCAGCGTGACCGCAACCCACAAACACGCCCCTCCGAATCCAGACGTATGGACAGCGATACGCCGCCGCTTATCGTCGACATCGACGGGACGTTGACTGATGAAACTCGGGCGCTGGACCCTCGCGTCATTCCGATCCTCCGCGAGTGGCCCGCTCGCGTCGTCATCGCGACCGGGAAGGCGATGCCGTTCCCGATTGGACTCTGTGAGTTTCTCGGTATCGAGCGGACGATCATCGCCGAGAACGGCGGGGTCGTGTTCGTCGAAGCGACTGACGAACTCAGACTCGACGGCGATCACGAGGCGGCGCTGATGGTCGGCGAGGCCTACCGCGACTTGGGCCACGAACTCGGGTTCGGCGCAGTCGACCTGGCAAACCGGTGGCGCGAGACTGAGCTTGTCGTGTCGCTCGATCAACCACTGGAACCGCTGGAGGAACTGGCCACAGAGCATGGGCTCGTCGTCCTCGACACCGGCTTCGCCTACCACGTCACCGACCCGGTCGTCGACAAGGGAACGGGCCTCGAAGCCGTGTGTGCGGAGCTGGAGCTTACCCCAGGGATGTTTCTCGCAGTCGGCGACTCGGAGAACGACGCGGAGATGTTCGACCGGGCCGGGGAGTCGGTCGCCGTCGCGAATGCCGACGAGACCGCTATCAAGCGGGCCGACAGAGTGACCACTGCAACCTATGCCGATGGCTTTCTCGAAGCGGTCGCGCCGTACATAGACTGATACTGTCCGCATTCGGTGTGCGGTCTGACGAACAGGTGACGCCCCAGATATCGACCGCCGCTCAGACGCGGAATGGCGTTACGCACCCGCAAGTCCCGCGTGTCGGCTCAGTCCACGAGACGTTCTGGCTCCGCTTTCGGGGATACATATACGTCCGAGCCGTACTGTGAGAGACACACTCAGCCACCGGCCACAGGAGGCGTCAGGAGGCACAAATCCGGGGAAGGCTTATACCTGCCCCACGGTAACGGGGGAATATGAGCCCTGACCGGGCTGTCCTTCGGCGCGCGCTTGACCGCGGTGAGCGGGAGGGCGGCAGCGTCGAGTTCAAAGAACGGCTCACAGAGGACTTGCACCTGTCCGAGGGACGACTCGAATCCCTCGCGGCACAGTTGCGCCACCGCGTTCTCTCCGGTGACGGAGAGGCAACGTACGTCGTTGGCGTTACAGACGATGGCGGCCTGGCCGGCATCTCGCCGGCGGAGTTCTCCGAGTCGATGGATGTACTCAGCCTGCTGGCCGAGGAGGCCGACGCCCACATCGAGGATGTCAAGACGTGGGGTGTCGACGGCGTCTCGGAGAACGGCTCGACAGTGACAGACGGTATCGTGGGTGTCGCGTCGGTCACCGAAGGGTCGGTCCTTGCGGACGACGACCACATCGTGGTGGGGACCGCCGGCCACGTCGACCACGGCAAATCTACGCTCGTGGGGTCGCTGGTCACCGGCGACGCCGACGACGGCGAAGGCGGGACCCGTGGCTTCCTTGATGTCCAGCCCCACGAGGTCGAGCGAGGACTGTCAGCTGATATCTCCTACGGCGTCTACGGTTTCGACGACGTTGGCGAGCCGATCCGGATGGACAACCCCCACCGGAAAGACGACCGCGCACGTGTCGTCGAGGAGGCGGATCGTCTCGTCTCCTTCGTCGACACCGTGGGCCACGAGCCGTGGCTCCGGACGACGATTCGCGGTCTCGTCGGACAGAAACTCGACTACGGACTCCTGACTGTCGCAGCCGACGACGGCGTGACAGAGACGACGCGAGAACACCTGGGTATCCTGCTGGCGACTGAACTCCCGACGATGGTCGTCATCACGAAATGTGACCTCGTCGACGAGGCGCGGATCGCCGAAGTCGAGCGGGCTGTCGAACAGGCACTTCGGGAGGTCGATAAGACACCACTGCGCGTCGAGCGCCACGGCGTCGACACGGCAATCAATGAAATCTCTGAGACTGTCGTCCCAGTTATCACGACCAGCGCAGTCACCATGGATGGGCTCGATAAGCTCGATGAGATCTTCGAGGCGCTCCCCAAGACCGCTGGCGAGGTCGGTGACTTCCGGATGTACATCGACCGAACCTACAACGTCCAGGGTGTCGGCGCGGTTGCCTCGGGGACGATCAAGTCCGGTGCGGTCGAGGCCGGAGACGAACTGCTGCTCGGGCCGATGCAGGACGGTAGCTTCCGCGAGGTCGAAGTCCGCTCCATCGAGATGCACTATCATCAGGTCGACGAGGCCAAAGCCGGCCGAATCGTCGGCATCGCGCTCAAGGGCGTCCGCGAGCCCGATATCGAGCGCGGGATGGTCCTGCTCCCGGCGGACGCCGACCCGTCGCCAGCCCGGGAGTTCGAAGCCGAGGTGATGGTGCTGAACCATCCGACCCGCATCGGCGACGGATACGAGCCCGTCGTCCACCTCGAAACTGTCAGCGAGGCCGCGGCCTTCTACCCGGAGGGCAGCCAGTTACTCCCGGGCGACGCCGGCATGGCTCGCGTGCGGTTTAAATTCCGCTCCTATCTCGTCGAGGAGGGCCAGAAGTTCGTCTTCCGCGAAGGGAGTTCGAAGGGCGTTGGGACCGTTACCGACATCGATCCGGTGGAGTAGCGGGTTCCGGGTCGGGGCAACCGACCAGACCACCAGACGGGATAAAGCACCCTCATATGCTCCGCATCAGTCACTCGTTTCATCGCAACGTAGCACTGTCCGCATGCCAACAGGTACTGCGGCTGCGACGTGGAGTGGTGCGCTGACAGACGGGACGGGGAAAGACCTGGCTCGCTGACGGGATGATTCGGGAGAACGAGGACGGCTACGAGTGGGCTGGCGACTGATACTACCGGCTGTACGTTCGTAAAGATATTCGGCACCTCGAATTCGTTCGAAATGGTACAGCCGGTAGTATGAGTGATGCGCAGCAGTCCCCGGCGATAGACACTACGTCGACCTGACGTACGCCCCGTCCGATTCCGTTGCGAGGTCGAACACGACCGCCCACTCCAGCAGGTTCACCGTTCGTCTCTGCCAGACTGCCTCCCAGTCGGCGTGGCGCTCGCGCTCCCAGCGCGGGATTTCGTCCCGGATTGCCTCGAAAACGGACTCGGGATCCTGTGGGTGGCCGTCGAGCGCTTCCAGGATACTATCGACACAGAAGACGTGCTCCTCGAATGCCGCCGCGAGATCCATCCGATTGAGGTCGTCTCGGGTTCGGTAGTAGCCCCGGTCGCTTTCGGCGACCAGTCCAAGTGCTTGCAGGAAGACTAGATACGCTTCCGCCGTGTCACGGTCAGACACGTCAGTCGACATCTGGATCGCCTGACAGCAGTCGGATTCGCTATCAGGGACAAGCGGTATCTCCTCTCGGGCGGTCTCCAGAAACGAGAGCGAGCGGACCGGTGGCGCGACCTTGTAGCGCACAGTAGCCTCCAGCTAGAGGCCGAAGCTCTCGGCCAGGACAGCCTCGTTCGTCTCGCCGACCACGTGTGTGTCGCCACCGACAACGTCGATGGTGACCGCGGCCGGGCCGAACAGTTCGACGGGAAGCTCCGAGAAATCCCAGTCGACGTCCTCGAAGACGCCTTCGAGTGGCTCGCCGTACTGCTCGGCCGCGACGGAGGGGACCTCCTCGAAGCGGTCGAAGGACTCGTCAACAGTGAGATGGACTTCACTGCCGTAGGCGAGTGCGTCCGTCGTCCGGGCCATCGCGGACGCCTCGTCACCGGCGAGCGGCGCGACCGGCGCGCGCCCGCTGGCTGATAGGACTGACATCGGGTCGAAGCCGAGTTCGGCCAGTCGGAACACGGCCAGTTCAGCGGCCCGCGCCGCGGCGACAGTGCTGCCGGTGACACTCGCCGTCGCGAACGACGGGAGGAACACGCCTGTCTCGGGGACGCCGGTACGCTCGGCGACCTGGCTCGCGACGGCTTCATCCGGCAGCTCGTCGGTTTCGAGCGCCAGGACGGCGAAGTCGGCGTCCTCACGGTAGCCGATCCGCTGGAAGGCCTCCTCCTCGGCCACGAGCGCGCGTGCAGGACCACTCCCCAGCGCCTCGAAGTCCTCGGTGGCTACCTCCCAGCCGCCCTTCTGTGAGCACAGCAGGGCCAGCGCTGGATGGTCCGTCGACAGTTCGACGTGGTTCAGCGGCGCGCCGTCAACAGTGTCCATTGTGGACCGGACTGTCGCCAGCCCGGCCGTCTGGATCTCCGCGAGCAACATACCGGCTTCGACAGCGCCGGGGACTTCGACACCGAAGTCAAGCACCGCGGCGTCGCCCTCCAGCGCGTGTACGTCTATAGTGAGTTCGTCGGCGAAGTCGATGGCCTCGTCGACGAGTTCCGTGGCCATCCGAT
>JBDGPY010000092.1:0-4859 GCA_042219425.1 Haloarcula sp.
CCGTCCCGAACCACGTCGGGGACGCCCGACACCGGTGACGCAAGCACCGGCGTTCCACAGGCCAGCGCCTCCAGTATCGTCGTCGGCAACCCCTCCGTCGGCTGTGATGGAAGCACAAGCAGGGAGAGGTCGTTTAACTGCTGGGGGACATCGTTGTGGTCAACCCAGCCGGTGAGTTCGACCTGCCCCTGTTCAATCTCCGAGGCGAGTTCGGTTTCGAGCCACTTCCGGAGGTCGCCGTCACCGATAAACCGGAAGACCACGTCGTCGGGCAGTTCAGCGGCCACGGTAGCGAGTTCACGGACTCCCTTCTCCTCGTCCAGTCGCCCGAGGAATCCGACGACTCGGTCGCGGTCGGCATAGGGACGCTGGACGGTGAACTCGTCCGTCCGGACGTATCGCGCACCCATGGGATACACAGTCGGGGCTTCGGGATGTAGTTCTAGCTGGCGGGCCATCTCCGGTGTGTAGGTGACGACGCCGTGAGCCACGGCGAAGCCAGCCCGTTCCAGTGTGCGTACCGCACCGGCGAGTCCAGCGGCCACCTGATCGGGTAACCGCTGTTCCCAGTTCAGTCGGAGCGTCAGCGGTACGTCGCCACGAGGCTCGACGAGGACAGTCTTCCCGAGTAATCGAGCGGCAACGATAGGGAGGAGGTACGACGTCGCGCCGAAAAACAGAACCACGTCCTCGTCACGGTCGGCGATGACCCGGCACATCCGAAGCTGGTTCAGCAGGAACCGGACCGCAGCGGTGACAACGGTGTCACCAGCGCCCTTCCGTGTGAGTTCGACGAGTTCGTGGCGGTCACGAATTTCGGAGTCAGCTGGCAGGTCCGCCGTCACCAGCGCGACAGATGTCACAGCCGACAGGATATCGAGCAGGCTCCGCGTGGCGTTCTCGCCAGCGGCGGCGAGCGGATGGGTCACAACGCACACATCCGGGACTGTCGTCTCAGTCTCGTCCACGTCGGCATGAGGTACAGCGTCCGACATCTGTCACCCCCAGACCGTCATTCCGTACAGGTAGCCGAAGCCGACGAAGGCGGTGAGGGCAAACAGGAACACGAACTGTAATGCGCCGGCTACCGATGGCGAGCGGATGAGGTTCCAGATCCGAGCGGGGGTGAACCGAAACAGGAGATCTCCGAGGAAGTCGGACTCCTCGCCAGTCGATTCGGGAACGAACACCTCCATCCCGCGTTTTGAATACCCCTGCCAGAACGCGCGGTCCAGAAGCCAGCCGGGATCAGTCCGGTAGTCGAATATCTTGTGGGCGACCAGTGCGTCCGGAGTGTAGTACACTCCTTCGTTGTATTCTGTTCGCAGGCGCGCACAGAGTTCTGTCTCGCCGCCCTGAAGGTTCTTCTCGCCCTGGCGGCCGCCGATGTCGTCATCGAAGCCGCCAAGTTCCAGAAACACGTCCCGTTCGAAAGAGATGTTCGAGCCGAAGGTGTTGCGGACCTCGCCGGATTCGTCGGGGTCCCCGTTCGGTCCGAACCCGCGATGGGTGACGCCGATGAGCCAGTAGAACTCCTCGGGGAGAAACGCCGGCTTGCCGGCGACCCACGCCGGTGTCATCCGGCCACCGACAGCAAGCGCGTCGTGCTGTTCGTAAGCGGCAACTAACGCCGAAACCCAACCCTCGTCGGCGATTGCGTCGTCGTCAATGAACGCAACCACATCGCCGGTCGCCCTCTCGGCACCGTTGTTCCGGCTCTCCAGCAGGCCGACGTTTTCGTCGTTGCAGTGGGTCACAACATCAGCCCGGTCGCCGAAATCCAAGTCGTACTGTTCGTACACGGCTTGGTTGCCGTCCGAGACAAGCACGAGTTCCACGTCGTCGTAGGTCTGGTCCAGGACGCTCTCGGCCGCCGCCGTGCAGTCGTCGTACCGCTCCATCGTGTGCGTACAGAGCACGACCGAGACTCGCATGGTCGGTGGTGTGCCAGCGGTGCTGTTAGGCGTTTCCATCCTGGGTCCGCGTAGAGGTCAAAAGGCTTATGCGCGCGTTGGCAGTTTTTCCGTGCAATGAGTCAATCCCGGGGATATCTTGATGACAACCCCGAACTCGAGTCCGCCCTGGAGTGGGCCGAGCGCTGGTACCACGTTCCGGTCCTCCTGGTACTGCTCGGGTTCATGCTGTGGAATCGTGTTCGAAGCTGGCAGAACTTCATTGTTGATGGCGAGGTTCTGTTCAGCGGTAACGACGCCTGGTATCACTTCCGTACGACGAAGTACACAGTCCAGAACTGGCCCACAACGATGCCGTTCGACCCGTGGACAAACTTTCCCTACGGCACCAGTTCAGGGCAGTTCGGGACGCTGTTCGACCAGCTAGTCGCCACGGCAGCGCTCATTGTCGGGCTGGGGTCGCCAAGCGACCAGACGATCGCGATGACCCTCCTGTTCGCCCCTGCCGTGTTCGGGACGCTTGTTGCGGTTCCGACGTACATCATCGGACGGCGACTCGGTGGCCGCATTGGCGGCGTTACCGCCGTTGCTGTCCTCGCGTTCTCCGCTGGCGGTCTTCTCAGCCGGAGTGTGGTCGGGTTCTCCGACCACCACGTCGCCGAGGCGCTGTTCCAGGCGCTCGGTGTCCTCGGCGTCATGGTCGCGGTCAGCGTCGCCGCACGTGACAAACCGATCTACGAGCAGTTCCTCGAACGCGATGTCGGTGCGCTCCGGGACACCCTCGCCTGGTCCGTTCTAGCTGGCGTCGCAATCTCGCTGTATCTCTGGACCTGGCCACCCGGCGTCCTCCTGCTGGGTATTCTCGGTATATTCTTCCTCCTGCGGCTCTGTATCGAGTTCAGTCACGGCAGCAGTCCAGAGCACACTGCCATCGCCGGCACACTTACGATGGCGACGGTCACCGTCCTGAGCACGGCCCGGCTACAGACGCTTGAGATCACTGCGACCTCTCACTCGCTGCTACAGCCCGGGCTGGCACTCACCGTCGCCGTCGGCTGTGTGTTCATGGCCTGGCTCGCCCGGTACATGGAGCAAGACGACTACGAATGGTACGCCTATCCGATTGTCGTCTTTGGCATCATCGGTATCGGTGCCGCGTTCATGGCCATTGTGCTTCCGGATCTCTTCGGGTTCTTCACCAACAACCTGGACCGGGTCGTCGGCTTTGGAACGTCGGAGACAGCCGCCACAGTCGGTGAGGCCCAATCCCTTCAAGATACCAACAAGATCTTCCAGTGGTACGGGTTCGCGGCCGCTGTCGGTCTTGTCGGTGCCGCTATCCTGTTGGTCAAACAGTTCCTCTCTGATGATGCAGCCGCAGAAGATTTGCTCGTCGTCGTCTGGGCTGTAATCATATTAATGGCGACGTTTACCCAGCTACGGTTCAGTTACTACCTCGCTGCTCCGCTCGCCGTCCTGACAGGGATGGTTGTCGGCCGGGCAGTCATCTGGTTCGATCTGACGCCGGACGGCGATGTCGAGCCGTATCAGGTGCTGACAGTGCTAACGCTTGTCGTCGCCATCATTCTGCCCATGTTCTTCATGGGTGGAACGGCGGCAGCGGTCGGGGAGTCGGCCGACCCAGGACCGGCTATCGAAAACTGGGACGAGAGCATGCAGTGGATGCAGGAGAACACACCCGCAGAAGGAGCATACGGCTCTGGCGGCGATGCGTCGCTCGACTACTACGGCAAATATCAACAGCAAGAGGACTTCGACTACCAGCAGGGTCAGTACGGAGTCCTGTCGTGGTGGGACTATGGCCACTGGATTACAACGCGAGGAGAGCGGATTCCGAACGCGAACCCGTTCCAGCAAGGAACAAACACAGCTGCGCCGTTCCTGATCGCATCCAACGAAACACAGGCAAACGATGTCCTCGACAGTACAGACGAGGATGACGCGAAAACGCGGTACGTCGCTGTCGACTGGAAGATGGCCGAGACGAACGGGAATCTCGGCGGGAAGTTCTTCGCCCCACCGGCCTTCGTCGATGGGAAACAGGCCAGTGATTACTACAGCCGGATGTACCTCCAGACACAGGGCGGTGTCCAGCAGATAACGTTCCAGCAGCAGGCCTACTACGAGACGATGGTTACCCGCCTCTACCGGTTCCACGGGAGTGCTGCGGCGCCACAGCCGATTGTTGTCGACTGGGAGAACAAGGAGACGCCACGAGGCGGGCAGTACCGTGGCGCGCCGACCAGCGAGCAGGAGCCTGAAGGCCAGCAACCGGGACGGGTCATCCGACAGTTCGAGAGCATGGCACAGGCACAGCAATACGTCGAATCGGACTCCACTTCCCAGCTAGGTGGGTTCGGCGGCAACCCCGCTGAACGGGTCCCTGCTCTAGAGCACTATCGCCTCGTCGGATCCAGTGAAACCGAGGCGTTCCCGGACAGCCCGCAGTACCAGCACTCCGCCTGGACGAAGATCTTCGAGCGTGTGCCCGGTGCGACGGTTGAAGGGACTGCACCGGCGAACACGACTGTGCAGGCCGCTGTGCGGATGCACAACCCGGCAACGAACAAGACGTTCGTCTACCGGCAGCAGACCCAGACCGATCAGAACGGGAACTTCCAGATGACCGTTCCGTACTCCACCACTGGGTACGACGAATGGGGTACTGAGGAAGGCTACACGAACGTAAGCGTTCGGTCCGAGACCCAGTACCAGTTCACTGCAATCGGGGCTAACAACGGGAACCGGACAGTCTTTACCGGGACGACCGATGTCACGGAAGGGAAAGTCATCGGTGAGGATGAGTCAGCCGCAACCGTCGAGCTAGAGCCTGTGACGGTGAGCCAGAGCAACGGAAACAGCGAGGAGTCGCTGGCCGACCCGTCGACGGCAGAAGCGACCGAACAGCAGGCGACATAATCGCGG
>JBDGPY010000092.1:4959-16796 GCA_042219425.1 Haloarcula sp.
GCTGGCCGACCCGTCGACGGCAGAAGCGACCGAACAGCAGGCGACATAATCGCGGTACACGGCCGCCGCTGGCAGTCAATTTTTCTGAGGGCAGTGATAGACGGTTAGAGCGACCTGTGTCGACGGACACCGGTCTCTACAATCCAAGCTAGACGACAGCCCACTATCTGCGTGGGAAGCGGACAGTACCGGAAAAGACGAAGCGGCTGGCGCTCACTCGGCCAGTGGGTTAAATGTGCCGTTGATGTCCCACTCGTGAAGGCAGTGGGGGTTGCCGGACTGTTTGGTGTCATCTTCCGTGACGATACTCCAGTTGTGACGGTCCTGATCCCACTCGTCTACCCGTCCGCAGCGCTCACACTCCCGTTTTCGAGGCGTGACGATTTCGGCCATATTTGGTGCAAACGCGTGAGTCGTTATCAGGCTGCCGGTCCCTGACCGTCCCGAACACGACGGTGATCGGATTTCACACGCCCGGCGTCGACCGGGCCGACAGGCTTGCTGTCCCCGGCCGGTACGAGCTTCTCTCTATCGACGAGCGGCTTTCGCTGTTTGACACGGATCCGTCGCTGGTCGTGGCGGCGCACCCGGCTTAAAAGTCGGGGAGGTCGTCGGCACCGACTTCTTCGGCCTCCCAGTCGATGTACTCGTCAGCCAGCACCTCGCAGACGACCTGCCCGAACTCCGTCAATCCAGCGTTGATTCCGGAGACGGTACCCCACGAGTCGATATCCGGATGAATCTCCCGCTCGCGCCAGTCCTCGGGCAACCCCGGCGCGTGGTATCCAACTCGGCCGGCGAAGGAGTCCCAGAAGAAGTCGAACTCCTCGATGAGCCCCAGATCGGTGACGATTGCCCACTGGTCTGCGTTCAGCGAGGCGTCCGCTGCCCACTCCTCGAAGGCCTCTTCCCACGCCCCCTTATCAAGTGCGGCGGCGAGTTCTTCGCGGCGATATTCGTCGCCCTGTACCTCCGCGTCATCGTACTCGTCGGCTGCGACGCCGGTCGACAGCTCTGGCCGGTCGGGCGTCTCGACATCGAGTGTCATAGTCGACGTAGTGGGGCGATGGGAATAAACGTCAGCGGTTCGCCTCGCCGTTGAGGGCGCGCTGGCGAAGCCGCTCGCCGCGCTCCGACTCCGTCGTCACCGCGGGGACAGCGACGGGGTTCCTCTCGTCGTCAACGGCGACGTACACTGAGTAGGATTCGGTTGTCGGTTCACACTCACCCGTTTGGGGATTCTCTCTCGATGCTCGCAGCCGAACCTTGACGCTCGTTTCGCCGGTATCGTAGACGAATGCCTCGACGAGCACCGTATCACCGACGGGAATCGGGCGCTTGAAGTTCACCTGGTCCATCCGCGCAGTGACACAGCTTTCGCCGGCGAACCGCATCGCAGACATCGCCCCCAGTTCGTCCATCCACTTCAGAACGTTCCCACCGTGTGTCGTGCCAAGATGGTTCGAATGATTGGGCTGAACCATCCAGCGATTTTCGAGATACGAGTCAAGTAGTGTTGGCATGCGCCGATGTTGGCCACCGCTCCCGTTGAGTCTATCGGACGGCAGAGAAGTCACCGGCAGCGGACGTCTCCGACTACGCCGGAATGTACTGTGATTCCCACTCTTTCCGTGCGTCGAGCTCGCGCTGACCTCGTTTGGTCAGCGTGTAGAAGTTCGTCCGCCGGTCGCGTTCGCCCTTCTCGATGAGACCTTTCTCAACGAGGGTATCAAGGTTCGGGTAGAGGCGACCGTGGTTGACTTCGCCCTCGTAGTAGTTTTCGAGCTCTTCCTTGATTGCCAGTCCGTGTGGCTCGTCCAGCCCTGCGATGACGTACAGCAGGTCCCGCTGGAATCCAGTCAGATCGTACATTGTATATCCGACACAGTCCAACCCCATACATATCAGTCTTTTGAATCAGCAATGGTGCGGTCGATGCGGGCGTACCCCGCTCCGTCCGGTAGTTACCACGAAATATGTGGATATATTAACAATATCGAGCGTAATAGCTTCAGCGATTCTCGGTGACATACAATGCTCCAGACATGATTCAGGCTCGTCCACAGCGATGCGGCCGGACCCGACAACGGTAAAGGAAGGGACTGTGTAACGCGGGTGATGACCGAACACGCGGAGTCGGCGGCAGACGAGTTCCCGGAGCCATCGGGGTCCGGACGCGTCGATGTCGTCGGAACCGCCCACGTCTCCGAGCATAGCGTCACAGAAGTGGAGTCAGCTATCGAGGAATCTGAACCCGACATCGTCGCTGTTGAACTCGATGAGGGGCGGTATCGCCAGATCAAGGGTGAGACACCCGACGACCTCGAAGCGGCTGACCTCCTTCGAGGGAACACTGTCTTCCAGTTTTTGGCGTACTGGATGCTGTCGTACATCCAGACCCGCCTTGGCGAGCGGTTCGACATCCAACCCGGCGCGGACATGAAGGCGGCTATCGACACTGCAGAGCGGCTCGGACTCGGGGTCGCACTGGTCGACCGCGATATCCAGACGACTGTCCAGCGGTTCTGGGCCCGTTTAACCGCCGTTGAGAAGCTCACACTGATCGGCAGCCTCGCGGCTGAGATGGGGCCACCGTTGACCGTCGGACTGACTGTCGGTGCTGTATTCGGCGGGATAGTGGCTATTGTCGCCGGAGCGTTTGGTGGCCCGTTCATCGTCCCCAGTGGGGTCCTTTCGGGCGGACTTGCCGGCTCAGTCGGCTCGCTGCTCGATACGCTGTTGCTGATCTGTGTCGTCGCCGCCGTTATTGGCATCCCCATCGCCGCCCTGTTGACCCGGTTCCGCGGTGAGGCCGAGGTCGAGGAGTTCGATATGGAGCAACTGACCGACACCGACGTGGTCAGCGCGATGATGGAGGAGTTCCGTCAGTTCTCGCCCGGCGGTGCCGAGGCGCTCATCGACGAGCGGGACGCATTCATCGCACATCGACTGGTGGCGCTCCGTGAGGCCGGCTATCACGTCGTCGCAGTCGTCGGGGCCGGCCACCGGGAGGGTATCGAACGCTACCTCGACGAGCCGGAGACGCTCCCGTCGATGGAGTCGCTCACCGGAACTGAGAGCGGTCGCCGAGTGTCGCTGTATAAACTCGTCGGCTACGGGTTCGGACTCGTTTTCCTCGTCTTCTTCGGACTGCTCATTCTCGGTGGGGCGAGCCAGGCCGTCCTGCTTGAACTGTTTGTCGCGCTGGTCGCCGTCAATGCCGTGTTAGCGGGAGGGCTGGCGAAGGTGGCCGGCGCGCACTGGTCGAGCGCTATCGCGGCGGGCGCGTTCGGCTGGCTGACGAGCCTGTTCCCGCTGCTGGCTGCCGGCTGGTTCGCTGGCTACGTCGAACTGCGGCACATCTCTGTCAACATCAGCGATATCGCCACGCTCAACGAGATACTCAGCGATGAGGAGTCGCCGATTATGGACCTCATTACGCGCATGCGACAGGTCCCGCTGTTCCGCCTGATTCTCGTCGTTGCCCTGACGAACGTCGGGAGCGCAGTCGCGTCCTACGTTGTCTTCCCGGTGTTGATCCCATACATCTCCTCGGACATCGGCGGGATGAAGGGTGTCTCGCGGTTGCTCTGGCAGGGAGTCCGTGAGGGATCACAGATTCTCGTGGGGGTGCTCTGATGGCGGGTCGACCACAACGAAACACTGCGACCGGGCGGTCTGTGAACAGCCTCTCGTTCAGCCAGCGCGAACTCAAAGACCTCCTCATCGCCTGGCTTGCTCTCGGACTGGCGTTTACGTTCTTCCTCGAACGCGAGTTTCGGCGAATCGTTTTCGGCCAGTTTGGCGGACTGTCGGCGGGCGAAATTGTCGGGACATTCGCGGTCAGTCTGCTGACCGTCGGTGTCGGCTTCCTGCTGCATGAACTGGCTCACAAGGTCGTCGCCGTCCGCTTCGGACAGATAGCCGCGTTCAAGGCCGACTATCGGATGCTCGGGTTCGCTATCCTTGGGGGACTTGTCGGCTTCCTGTTCGCTGCGCCCGGCGCGGTCGTCCACCGCGGCCGAGTCACAGCGAAACAGCACGGTCTCATCGCCGTTGCGGGGCCAGTGACGAACCTCGCGCTTGCCGTCGTGTTCCTCGTCCCGTTCGTCGCGGCGATACTCTCCGGAACCGGCGGCTTCCTATGGGAAGTGGCGCGGATGGGCCTGCAGATCAACCTCCTGCTTGCCGGGTTCAATATGCTTCCATTCGGTCCGCTTGATGGCCGAACGGTCCGCGAGTGGAGCACGCCGGTGTTCCTCGGTGTAGCGATTCCGTCGATTCTGCTTGCCGTCGGTGCGCTGTTCCTCCTCTGAGCGGCCGATCACGCCTCCGCCAGAACGACGCTCTTTTGCCCGCGCCACGCCCGCTCTCGGGTATGACCGACGGTGAACCCGAGGGCGACGCTAACGGAGAGGAAGAGGGACTGACGTACGCGGAAACCGGCGTCGACATCGACGCCAGCGAGGCAGCGACGAAGGCGCTCATCGGCGCGGCCGGTGAGTTCGAGGGCGACTACGCGGGCCTGGTCGACATCGGCGACCAGTTCCTCGCGCTCGCGACCGACGGCGTCGGAACCAAGCTCCTCGTCGCCGAGGCAATTGACGACTATTCGACCATCGGTATCGACTGCATCGCGATGAACGCCAACGACCTCATCGCGACCGGCGTTGAACCAGTCGCGTTTGTCGACTATCTCGCGGTCGAGACACCGGACGAGGAAACGAGTGAGGACATTGGTGCGGGGCTCCATACCGGGGCCGAACGGGCCGGCGTTGCGCTCGTCGGCGGCGAGACAGCCGTGATGCCTGACGTCATCAAGGGGCTGGACATTGCCGGGACCTGCGCGGGACTGGCTCCGAAAGACGCTGTCTTCCCGGGCGAGGCTGAACCCGGCGACGCCATCGTTGGCTGGCCGTCTTCGGGCATCCACTCGAACGGGTTGACGCTCGCGCGCGAGGCTGTCACTCGGAATCACGAGTACTCTGATCCGTTCCCACCGAACCCGGACCGGACAATTGCCGAAGAGTTGCTGACACCGACGCGGATTTACAGCGAAGTGCTGGAGCCGCTTCGGGCCCACGAAACACACGCCGCCGCCCATGTCACTGGCGGTGGCTGGACCAACCTCACACGAATGGGGAGCTATCGGTTCGAAATTACGGATCCGTTCGACGCGCAGCCGGTCTTCGAGTTCGTCCAGGAAGAGGGCAACGTCGACGATGAGGAGATGCACCGGACGTTCAACATGGGGACAGGCTTTGTCGCCGCAGTGTCGGCCGACGACGCGGACGATATCGTCGACGAGTCGTCCGATGCCCGAATCATCGGGACGGTAGCTGCAGGCGACGAGGCAGTCGCGATCCGCGGTCTCGAGCTGTCAGAGTAACTGACGAGAAGACGTCCGCAGTCTACAGACCGCGCTCAGCCGAAAGAATGTCTTTCCCAGCTGTTTCCTCCGCGATACGCATCTGGAGAGCCTGACGGATGTGGTACTTGGCGGCCTCGGTTTCGGCGTTGTCGAGGGCCTTTTCGAGTTCAGTGTACAACGGGTCATCGGAACTTGGCATATGACTATCTGTTTTGTTGGTGAGAATGACTATATATCATTGACACTGTTTCCGGCGTTAAGTCTCCCCTACAGGAAGTATGCGGCTACTATCTCTATTTCCACTTCTGAGAATAAGGGTTAGCTGACCGTACGTGCGATGTCCGCTTCGGTTATGACACCGATAGTCTCCCCATCTTCGACCACCATCACGGCGGCGTTGTGGTTTAGGTATGCGTCGACTTCGTCGATGGTAGCGTCGGGTTCGACAGTCGCGATGGACTCGTGCATCACTTCCGCGACTGGGAGTTCCCCGACGTTTTCCTCCGACCGCTGGCGGATATCCGAGTTCCCGATGAGCCCCTGCGGCGCGCCGTCACGGATCACGGGGACCTGCGAATACCCCTTCTCGTCCATCAGTTCCTTCGTCTGGTGGACGGAATCGTCGGGCGCGACGGCAACCACCGGGGAATTCATCAGGTCGTTGGCCTTGACGATGCCACTCTCGGCTTCTTCGAGCGCAGTCACGATCCGGCGGAGCGTCGACAGTCGTGGATCGACGTCACCCCCCTCGATACGGGCGATGAGCGGCTGTGAGACGTCCGCGCGCGTGGCGAGTTCACTCTGGGTCAACCCGAGGTCGTTGCGGCGTTCCCGAAGATCTTGGGGCGTCGGTAGATCCATACTCCCGATTACCCAAGGTAATACAAAAAGCCAACGGCTACAGCGGGTGCGTGCAGAGACAGAAAGCGTGCCGCGTTATGCCTCGGCCTCAGCTTCGTCTTCGCCTTCTTCGGTTTCGAACACCTCGATAACCTTCAGCGGGACGTCCTGGAGCGCGCCACCGATTTCGCTCTTGGCGATTCGCTGGGCGTGTTCGGGCGACTCCGCGTTGAACACATCCATCTCCAGGACCAGACCGACAAGCGCCGTGTCGGCCGCAATAAACGCCGAGTCGAACGGTTCGCCACAGGCCGGACAGCCAGTCGCGCCGACCTCGACCTCCACGTAATCCATCTCGCCCTCGTTGAGGCGTTTCCCCGCTTCGCTTACCGCCACTCCGATGGCGTCGTCGATATCGTCTACGTCACGAACCAGCCAGGCTGCTTCCATCGCCACGAGGTAGTTCATGTATTACCTCTCGTGGTCCGACTATTCGATAGTTTTGATTCGCCTCGGTGTGCGGACGTCACTGTTATTATTTGCATAAGTTATGTGAACCACCGGCCTGACTCACATCCCCATTACGTCAGCTGGGGGTACTGCTCTCCAGTTGACCGCTCATTTCAGGGTACTCAGCTAACCGAAGGACGGCGATGCCCCATTCCTTCATAATTGATGATAAATATACGAAAGTCGCCAATAAGGCTTATATACCAGACTCACACTGGATGGACCGAGGAAGATGGTAGCCCGACTGTATACCGCAACGCTGCTCGCACTGTACCAACTCACCCTGCTGCTCGGCATCATGCTGTTGCCGGTCGCGATGGTCACGGAGCGATTTGGCATCCGTCTGCCGATGGACAGGGCCATTTCAGGACTCAACGACGCGTACGAGCAGGCGAGCGCGTAGCGCGACCACCCCCATTTGATAGGGCGGCCCGCGGCTGGTGGAGGCGGTCAGCCTCACCACAAAAAGAGGTTTTATCAGCGCCCGACTGGTACCGAACGGTAATGCGAGATATGACTCCGGGGCCGGATCTCTCTGGACCCCAGACTGCCGACGAGTTCCATGCCGACCCATACGAGCCCGAGGTCGGTTCCCTCCCGGAACAGTCTGCACAGGACGCCGAGAAGGTGAACAAGACCGGAACGACGACCATCGGCATCAGTACGTCCGAGGGCGTTGTCATCGCGACGGACATGCGTGCCTCGCTGGGCGGGCGCTTCGTCTCGAACAAGAACGTTCAGAAGGTCGAGCAGATCCATCCGACCGCAGCGCTCACGCTCGTCGGAAGCGTCGGTGGTGCACAGTCGTTCATCCGGACGCTCCGCGCCGAGGTCAACCTCTATGAGTCCCGCCGTGGCGAGGACATCAGCATGCAGGGCCTCTCAACGCTGGCCGGGAACTTCGCCCGCGGCGGCCCCTTCTTCGCTATCAACCCGATCCTCGGTGGCGTCGACGACGACGGCCACCACGTCTACTCTATCGACCCGGCCGGCGGCGTCATGAAGGACGACTACACTGTCACCGGCTCCGGGCTCACCGTCGCGTACGGGACCCTCGAAGACCGCTACGAGGACGACATGACCAACGAGGAAGCCAAGGAGGTTGCCGCCGCCTCAATCAAGGCCGCCGCAGAGCGTGACACCGGCTCCGGCAACGGGATCTACCTCGCTGATGTCACTGCCGACGGCGTCGACATTGACGGCTACGACTTCGACGAGTTGCTGTAACGGCCACATACGACACCGGCCGTTGCAGTGCGCTCCGTTTTCAGAAGAGATCCATACCGCCTGAGGAAAGCTCGTCTGCTTTTTTGCTTTCTCATCCCCCAATTGGGTAGTCTTCGGTTCGATACAGCTTCATTCAGGGGATATCACTGGATTCCATCCACCACAATAGATGATTAAACATATTATATTCGTTAGCTTTACATATCATATGAGAATATTAGGTACTATGACATATACTACTCTGGCAACTCGTCTTGCTTCTCATCTCGGAGTCCGACCGGTTCTTGACCGCGCTTACAGCCGCTATCGTCGCCTTTCTTACCAACTTGCCGGTGATACGTACACTGTCAGAGTCAGCGATGTGAGCGCTGGTTTTCTGATACCGACATACAATGAGTTTACTGATCTCTGGAAGATAGACGAACGTCCGATACTCGCCGACCTCCTCACCGAACTCGAACCTGACGACGTGTTCTACGATATCGGGGCCAACATTGGCCTGTACTCTTGCTTGGCGTCACGCGTAACCAGCGCTCCTGTGTTCGCGTTCGAGCCACACCCGGACAACGCGAAGCGGTTACAGCAGAACGCGAACCACAACGGCGGTGGCGTCTCACTGTTTGAGCACGCGCTGGTCGACACCGACGGTGAGGACGAACTTTCGCTCACACTCGACAAGGTCGGCTCTGCGGGTCATTCACTGGTCTCGACAACCGAGACGCAAGACACGATCACCATCAGTAAGAGACACGGCGACGAGTTCATCGCCGCTAATGACCTCCCGACACCCACAGCTATTAAGATCGACGTCGAGGGGACGGAAGGTGCCGTCCTCGACGGACTGTCAGGGGTACTCGGTCGGCCGGCATGTCGGCTCGTCTACTGTGAAGTTCACGCGGACCGGATCCAGGTAAACGGACACTCCGTGCCCGGTATCCGGAGCCGGCTCGAAGAGCATGGCTTTACCGTCACCGAGCAGACCATTCGCGACGGCAAGGGTGATACCTTCCTCATCGGGAAAAAATGATGTCCGAACGAGAGAACTAAACGGCCGGCTTCCGCATCGCCGATATGGAACTGTTCGGAACGGCGGGAATCCGTGGTGATGTCGCATCGAAGGTTACACCTGAACTCGCCTTGCGGGTCGGGCAGGCCACTGGTCGTGACGGCGAGACGTTCGCACTGGGCTACGACGGCCGGGTTACGTCGCCAGCACTTGCCGATGCGATGGCTGCCGGGCTGCAAAGCGCCGGCGCTCGGGTTGTCAGGATCGGCCGTGTCCCGACGCCGGTGCTTGCCTACGCCTCACAGGGCCGACACGGTGTGATGATAACCGCGAGCCACAACCCGCCGACAGACAACGGTATCAAGGTATTTACCGACGGAACCGAGTACGGCGACGACGCCGAGGAGCGTATCGAACAGCGGCTGGCTGGTGGCTCCGAGCCAAGCGCCTGGAGCGACTGGGGCAAGTCCGAGACAGTTACATTCCTCGACGATTACCGGGCCGCCGTCGCGACGTACGCTGAGTCTCTCGGGGCCAATCCCTCGGGGCTGACAGTCGCTGTCGACTGCGGGAACGGGATGGCCAGCGCCGCCACACCGCAGGTCCTCGGGCAGCTCGGCGCGAGCGTGTTGGCAACCGAAGCGAACGTCGATGGCTTCTTCCCCGGACGAGAGAGCAAGCCGACGCCGGAGACACTGTCTGACTTCCGGACGTTCGTCGCCGAAACGGACGCTGACTTCGGGTTCGGCCACGACGGCGACGCCGACCGTATCGTCGTGATCGACGCCGACGGCGATGTCATCCATGAGGACACGATTCTCGCGATGCTCGCCGAACATTACACACGAGCAGCGAATGTCGCGGATCCGGTGGTCGTGACGACGCCGAACGCCTCCGGCCGCATCGACGAACGGGTTGAGGCTGCCGGTGGACGGGTCGAACGCATCCACCTCGGCTCGCTCCATGTGGGAATCGCCGACGTTCGCGCGGACGCGACCGGGGAGACGGACGTTGTCTTCGCCGCCGAGCCCTGGAAGCACATCCACACTGCCTTTGGCGGCTGGATCGATGGCGTCGCCAGCGCGGCCGTCCTCACGCGACTGTTCGCCGAGGAGGACGTCGGCGACAGACGTGCCGTCATCTCCGAGCGGCCCTACAGGAAAGTGAGTATCGAATGTCCCGACGACGCCAAAGCCGAGACGATGTCGCGACTCGAATCCAGTCTTCCCAACGCGTTCCCGGAGGCCGACGTGTCCACCGAGTACGGCGTCCGGCTCTCCTTCGATGATGGGTCGTGGACCCTCATCCGCCCGAGCGGTACCGAGCCGTATGTCCGGGTGTACGCCGAGAGCGATGACATCGACGAGCTGGTCGATGAAACGACTGGCGTCGTTCACGATGCCGTCGAGGCGGTCAGTGCCGCCGACGCCTGACCCCGTCGTGAGACCGACAGAATTTCTACAGCGCCCGTCGACAGGCTGAGCATGGAGGATCTCCTCGCTGCGGCGAGAGATGTCATCGACACGGCGTACGCCCCGTACTCGGAGTACACCGTTGGCGCAGCTCTCGAAACAAGTGACGGAAGCGTTTACACTGGCTGTAACATCGAGAACGCCAATTACAGCAACAGCCTGCACGCCGAAGAAGTTGCTATCGGCGCAGCAGTCAGCGACGGCCACCGGTCGTTCGAGCGCGTCGCCGTCACGTCCGGAAAGCGCGACGGCGTCACCCCCTGTGGGATGTGTCGCCAGACGTTCAGCGAGTTCTGTGACGAATCGTTCCAGATCATCACCGACGGCGAGGAACCAACAGTGTACGAACTCGGCGACCTCCTCCCGACGACGATTACTAGCGACCACCTTGACAAATGACAGGAGACAGCGAAGACCCGAACGATGACGTACAGTACCACCTGGAAGTGAGCGCGGACGACGTAGCCGACAGCGTTCTCCTGCCGGGGAACCCGGAACGCGTCGAGAAGGTCGTCGACTACTGGGACGACCACGACATCGTCGCCGAGCACCGCGAATACCGCACGGCAACGGGAACCCACGACGGGACGCCGATATCCGTTACGTCGACCGGCATCGGCTGTCCGTCCGCCGCTATCGCGCTCGAAGAACTGGCCCGGGTCGGCGCGGACTCGTTCATACGGGTTGGCTCCTGTGGGGCCATTCAGGAAGAAGCCAGCATCGGCGATCTCGTCATCACGACCGGCGCGGTCCGACAGGAAGGAACCAGCAAGGAGTATATCCGCGAGGACTACCCTGCCAGCGCCGACCACCGAATCGTCTCGGCGCTCGTCGCCGCCGCCGAAGAACTCGGCTACAACTACCACCTCGGCGTCACCTGCTCGACGGACAGTTTCTACGCTGGCCAGTCGCGCCCCGGGTTCGAGGGTTTCGAGGCCAGCCGTAGCGACGAGCGCATCGAGGCGCTGCAAGCGGCTGGCGTCCTCAACTTCGAGATGGAGGCCGCGACGATTCTCACACTCGCGAACCTGTACGGACTGCGAGCCGGCGCTGTCTGCACGGTGTACGCGAACCGCGTCACCGGTGAGTTCCGCACCGCCGGTGAGCGCAAAGCGGCGAAATGCGCCAGCCTCGCAGTGTCTTACCTTGCGGAGATGGACGCGGCCGTGGAGGAAGCCGATGCAGACCAGTGGCATGCCGGACTGTCGCTCGACCGCTAGTCAAATTCCGCACGGCCGCTAGTTACCGGCGGATACCGTTACAGTAGCAGTTCGCGGCTGCGGTGCGGCCGAAGCAGCATACCGCGCCGAAGGCGCGGTTTCACGTCACGCGTACCGAAGGCGGGCGTGTCGGTCGTGTAGTTGGATAGCGGAAATGAGAATCAGTCGGTAGAGATGGCTCTCACGGTGAT
>JBDGPY010000001.1:0-16341 GCA_042219425.1 Haloarcula sp.
TTGAGAGGAACGACGGCGAGCTATACGCGATCACACTTCACTTGGATGGGGCGGTACACGACACACACGTTGACACCTGCGCATTTCTACTTATCATCGAAGAGCCGCAGGTGGTCAGAGAACACGGCCGTGTAACTCCCTCATCGGAACTTATAACAGGATAAACGTAGATATCGGAAATGATGGGATTCGGTATCGTCTGGTGCGGCAGTTCTGTCGCGTCGGACGCCACCGGGTTGCCGAGACGGAACCGTACGCAGCCACCACGACACTTCCAGCCCGCATCGGGAGGCGGTGTGGACTGACGAACACAGACAAACCATGTACGAAGACTTCGCATCCAAGCTCGCAGCGACGATGTGGGCCGACTTCGACGAAACTCCGCGCCGCGCGGACGGCCCACCAGCAGAAATAACAGACGTAAACACGCTGGTCATCGACGGGAACTTCCCGTGGACCATCGTCACCGTCGAGACCAGCGAGGGCGTCACTGGCATCGGCGAGGCATACCCCTCGCCGGGCGTCCACGAGATTATCACAGACTACCTCCGCCCCGTGCTAGTCGGTGAGAACCCGACCGACGTGGAACGGCTCTACAACCTCATGCGTGAGAGCCTCTCGGGTCGCGGATCACAGGAGGGGGTCGGAACCATCGCCATCAGTGGTGTCGAACTCGCCCTGTGGGACGTGACGGGCAAACTGTTGGACCAGCCGGTGTATCAGTTGCTCGGCGGGAAGGTCCGTGAGGAGGTGGCAGTCTACGCCGACTGCCACGCCGGTGAGGCGATGGTCGAATCCGCCGAGGAGGGTCAGGCAGAGGAGACCTACGAGCCCGAGGCCTATGCGCAGGCCGCTCGCGCCGCTGTTGAGGACGGATTTGACATCGTGAAGTTCGACCTCGACGTGCCATCGGGTCGGGAGATCGACACGCTGTCGCGGCACTTCGATCCGCCGGAGATCGACCACAAGCAGCGCGTCGTCGCGGCCGTCATGGAGGAGATCGGCGACGACGCCGAGATCGCCGTGGACCTCCACTGGAACTTCAGTCCCGAGACGGCCGAGCGGCTCTGTCGTGCGCTCGAGCCGTACGACCTCGCGTGGATCGAGGACCCGCTGCCGCCGGAGAACACCGACGCGATGCGCGAGCTCAAGCGCCGGGTGAACGCGACGATCCTCACCGGCGAGAACCGTTACGGCCGCCACGGCTTCCGCGATCTCATCGAGGACCAGGCCGTCGACTTCCTCGCACCCGACGTGCCGAAAACCGGCGGCATCGCTGAGACAAAGAAGATCGCCGATATGGCCGAAGCGTACTATCAGGCGCTCGTCCCGCATAACATCGGCAGCCCGGTTGCCACGGCCGCCACAGCCCATGTCGGCGCGACGGTTCCGAACTTCGTCGCGCTGGAGTACCACGCCCGCGAGGTTTCATGGTGGGAGGACCTGCTGGCCCGCGACGAGGACTTCATCCAGAACGGTCGCATTCAGATCCCCGACACGCCGGGGCTGGGCATCGAACTCGACTGGGACGCCGTCGAACAGCACCGGAAGACGTAATCCCGGACGTCACCGTTCAGACGACCCGGTTTTTAATCGGACCGATAGGATGAGGATGCTGTTGCGTATGAGATTTGACACCACAACAGAGCAATCGTTCACAGGAGATCCAGTACTCTTTCAATCTGGGCGATATAAACGCTTGCCACAACCGTAGCGATCCAGTTCGAGTACTGCGATAGCGGCGAGCGGCGCAGTACTGCACCGACTCAGTCCGCCTGAGAATGCTCCTCGCGATACGTCTGGAAGAGGTCAGCAACGAGTTCGACGTCGTCCCGGGCCTCGGCGAAAGTCGTGAGCACCGGCGTGTCGCTGGTGATACACTCGATGAACTGCTCCTGTTCGCGCTTGAATGGTTCGTCGTAGGACGGCGTCTGAACGGTGGCTGTTAGCTCCTCGATACCTTGCTTGACCTGTAGTTCGGTCGGCGTGTTCCTGATGAACGGGTTCGAGAACTCCACGTTCACCATCCCGTCGGGTCCATCGGCGCGGATTGACTCCTCGAACCATTTGCGGTCCGAGTCTCCAGTTTCGAGCACACACTGGACACCGTCTTCGTAGGTGAGGTTGACCGTCGCGTACCGCCCGTCGGCGAAGACGTTGACGTGGTCGATGGACTCGACCTCACCGAACAGCCCACGGAGCGCGTTCACGTCGTGACAGACGTGTTCGATCTGGAAGTCGTACGCGTCAACGAGCCACTCGTCGTCAGTCCCGATGGCCGCTTCCATGTCTGACTGGCGCTTGGCGATGCTCTCCTCGATGAGCGACTCTGGCGGCGTCCCCTCGACGAGGTCGTACACTTCCTCGACGATGCGGTGATGGTCAGGGTCCACGTCGTAGGCAGTGACGAGGTCGATCTGTTCGAGGTCGTCGATGGCAGCCGCCGCCCGTTCGTAGGCCGGGTCGTAGCGCTTCATGTAGGCGACCATCGCCGTCGCGTCGGACGCCTCCGCCGCCTCGACCATCCGGTTCGCGTCTTCGGGCGACGTGGCAAGCGGCTTCTCGACCAGCGTGTGGATTCCCGCGTCCAGCGTGCTGACAGTCACGTCCGCATGTGTGTGCGACGGTGTCAGGACGACAACCGCATCGAGGTCTGCTCCGCTCTCCTCAACGAGCGCCTCGTGAGTCCCGTAGACGTTCGGGACGTTGTACCGGTCCGCGAGCGTGGAGGCTCTATCCGTCGCCGGGTCGGCCAACGCGTGCAGTTCGACATCCGGGTTTTCCGCGAGATACGGGATGTGCATGACCTGTGCTACAAGTCCACAGCCGACAATTCCAAAGTGCATCGTCCTCCTGTTCTCGCCCCGCTAAAGAATAGCTTCCGGTGTCTCACCCCTTCCAGCAGAGCACATGATGGTCGGGACGTAGCCGATCTGACAGATGTATTATAAAACATTATAAACCATATGTTTTATAATGTCCTCGTCGTCGAGTTCGAGGTCCATGCCCCCGAAGTTGTCCTGGAGGTGGTCAATATCACTGGTTCGTGGAATCGCGGCGACACCGTCCTTCGAGAGGAGCCAGGCGAGCGTGACGACCGGCTCGGAAACGCCGTGTTTCTCGGCGACGGCGTGTATCGCGTCCACGTTGAACACCTCGCCCTGCGCGAGCGGCGAGTACGCTACGAGTTCCGTCTCGCTGCCGGTTAGATATTCGCGGAGGTCCGCCTGCGGGAGCAGTGGGTGCATCTCGACCTGCGTGGCAGCAATCGGTACGTCGACGAGGTCCGCGGCGAGTTCGAGGTCGTCGACGGTGTAGTTGCTGACACCGAGGTTGTCCACCTGCCCGTCCGCGACGTGGTTTTCGAGGACTGGCAGGACGGTTTCGATCTCGTCCTGTCCACGCGGCCAGTGGTGGTACAGGAGGTCGATGCGGTCCAGTCCGAGCCGCTCGAAACTCTCCTCGACCGCTCGCTCGACGTACTCGGTGGTCTTTTCGGGCTCCTCGAAGTGGGCGACCTTCGTCGCAACGAAGAGGTCGTCGCGGTTGACGTCGGCGTTGGCAATGGCTGTCCCGACCTCTTCCTCGTTTCGGCTTCGATACATAGCGGCTTCGCGGTCCACTCTCTGCCAGGGCGATTCCCAACGCTAGTTCTGCACCACTGTTCGGCCTGGGCGAACGGAATGCACGAATTAAAGCGATATCTGCCTTGTCAGCGTGATATTAACCGCTTATGCGGAATACGTACTGCACCGCCGATCACTACGTTCGCAACGAACGAACGCCTTCGCCATCGTAGATAATATACGTACACCTGTTATTATTCCCATCTCTAGCGTATATCGGCCAGCACGAACGAGATTGTCTGTTCGTCAGGCACGAACGGGTATGTCACTTCGACACGGACACTGATGGGAGACTTTGTTGCCTGACTCGCGCTGAGCGTCCGTCACTGGACAGTCCGTGGCCAGACGTGTGGGTCAGTGAAGCATCGTTTCGTCGGCCGGCGAGGTGCCGTACTGGACGGGAATGACGCCTTGTGTGAGCGCCCGATACACCACTGACCGACTGCTGTCGCTGAACGCGAGTGGCCCCTCCGTGCGAGATCCAAGTCTGTTCCTGAAAAATACCTCGTGATAGTTGCCCAGGTATAGATATATTTGCTATATTAGAGAGTTATACAGCTATTTCTTTATTAATATACTCCAGATAGAGAGATATTCGATAGTACTAGAGTTAAAATAGCGATATACAACCTCTTATTGGCGAATACTGCGTACATAACCCGACAATTTGTGAGTAGATGTATGTGTATCGGCGAGTATTTTAATACATACCTCTCTTTTTCTCGGCTGAATCTCGCGTTACCGGGGTTTCATCCCGTCCATTCCGTCCGTCAGCAGTTCGATGTCCCCTAGCGTCTCCGCGAACTCGCTGACGCTTTCCTTCTCCTTCCGGTCCGTGTTGGCGAGGACACGAACTGGCTGCGTCCCCAGCGGGACGAATCCGAGGTCAAGTTTCGTCGCCGTGGCACGGAGGCCGATCCCCGCGTCCGCGTCGCCGGCAAGAATCTTCCGGGCGGGGCTCTCGTGGGCCTTTGTCGTCAGTTCGTAGCCGTCGATAGCGTTGACGACTTCAGCCCGGCTGCTGCCACGCTCGTCGCCGAGGGCGTCGATTGCGTCGTCGAAACTCCGCCGCAGCCCGGAGCTGTTGTCGCGGTTGACGAACCGATAGTTCCCGTCGATTACGTCCCCGAGACTCGATATGTCTGTGTCAGGAGCCACGACAATCCCCCACTCGCGTCGCCAGCCACCGATATCGACCGCGCCGGTGGCAGTGTCGCGCGGTCCCGCAGTAACCGCGATGTCCGGCACGCCGTTGTCGAGTCGGCGTCGGCCTTCGGTGGACCCGAACGGGAGGTACCGCGGGCGGTCAACGGTGTCCAGCAAGCGTGAGAGGAGCGGGTCGTCCTCGCCAATCCCGAGGAGCGTTGGAGGTCTGACCGCGGGGGAAAACAGCGTTACGTCGACCGACTCACCTTCAGCAAGGTAGTCTGTTTCGGGAGGCACGTCGACGAAGCCGTCGGCGTCGACGAGGCTCGTCGTCGCGCCGCTGCCCTTATCGACAGGGTAGATCAGTAGCGATCCTGTTTCGTCTTTGACCAACCCAGCCGGCATGAGGCGTCTCCGCCCCTCACCGTAGCGCTCTTGAACCGCCATTTCTCCGGAAACCACTGCCGTTTGCGGTGAGGGCCGCCCAGTGGCGTCGCGGACCGCCGGCGCGGCGAACGTCTGGAAGATGGTCAGCGCCGACACAGGATACCCCGGAAGGCCGACGTACGCGGCGTCACCGATGGTACCCACGAGCATCGGCTTGCCGGGCTTGACCGCGACGCCGTGGAGCCTGAGTTCGCCGCGCTCTTCGATGACGCGGTAGATGACGTCGACCGCACTCGCGCTGGTCGACCCAGAGGAGAGGACGAGATCGCACTCGTCGGCCGCCTCGTGGAGCAACCGCTCCATCTCTTCGAAGTCGTCCCCGGCGTGGGGGTACATCACCGGTTCGCCGCCGGCCTCCTCGACCGCACCGGCCAGCGTGTAGCTGTTCACATCGTATATCTGCCCGGCATCGCTGTCGAGGGGATTGCCGGGGCGGACGAGTTCATCGCCGGTCGAGAGGATTCCCACACGCGGGCGACCACGGACCGGGACCTCATCGACACCAAGCGCCGACAGGAGGCCGATTTCCCGGGGTGTGACCCGCGTTCCGGGACCGAGTGCGCGCGCCCCGGCCGCGATGTCCGCACCGGCCAGCATCACGTTATCACCGGGCGCGACGGACGTGCGAATCTCGACGCCGTCGTCGGTTTCAGTCGTTCGTTCGACCATCACGACCGCGTCAGCTCCGGGTGGCATCACCGCACCGGTGGAAATCTCCGCGACAGAGCCCGTTTCGACAGTCACGTCGGGTTCCTCGCCCGCGTGGACCTCCCCGGAAACCGATAGCGTCACCGGGTCGGCCTCGTCAGCGCCGAACGTGTCCCTTGCTCGCACGGCGTAGCCGTCCATGCTCGCGCGGTCGAAGCCCGGTACGTCGATGTCGGCATCGATCCGCTCAGCGAGGACGCGGTCCCGTGCCTCGGAGAGGGCGACCTTCTCCGGGTCGGGATCAATGTCGAGGCCCGCGATGATCTCGTGGGCCTCCTCGGGCGACGCCAGGTCACGGAACTCTCGGCGGTCGCTCACTGGGACCACTCCCAGTCCTCGACGGCAACAGTGTGCCCGGCATCGTACCCCTCGACCGATTCCGGTACGACGACCCAGCCGTCAGCGAGTGCGACACTGGAGAGGACGCCCGACCCGCTGGCACGCGTCGGCGTTGCAGTTGTGCCGTCATCCGCTTCCTGCAGTTCGACCCGGGCGTACGTTCGCGTACCCGGCTCGCTGGCTATCTTGCGCGTCAGTTCTGCCTGTGTCGTCGGTGGATCCATCAACGGAAGCTGTCCAACCTTTCTGAGCGCCGGCCGGAGGAACTGGACGGCATTGACGATGCAGGCAACGGGATAGCCCGGTAGCATCAGGATCGGCGTCTCCTCGACCACGCCCAGCGCGACCGGGTGGCCGGGTTTCAGCGCGACGCCGTGGACCAGCACCTCGCCGATTTCGTCGACGACCTCTGGGAGCAGATCGCGCTCGCCCACAGAAGACCCACCGGTCGTCACCACGATGTCATGGTCCAGGTCGTCGCTGATAGCCGACCGGAGCGCGCTGACATCGTCGGTGACGATGTCGCGGTAGGTTGCGTCGCCACCCCAGCGCTCGACGTACTGGGTGACGGTCTGCCCGTTTGTCTCGATGACCTCCCCGGGCTCTGGATCGTCCTGCACCAGTTCTTCTCCAGTTGGAATAACGCTGACACTGGGTCGGTCGTACACCTCGACGGTGTCGTAGCCGACTGATTTCAACAGCCCGAGGTCGGACGGGCGGAGTCTGTGGCCCGCCTCGTACAGCGTCTGGCCCGCAGACACATCCTCGCCAACTGGGGCGACGTTCTCGCCGCCCGCGACCGCGTCGAACACCGCGACGCTATCGCCGGTCACCTCTGTCTCTTCAATCATTACGACGGCATCGGCGTCATCCGGGAGCTCGCTGCCGGTATGGACGCGGGTCGCTGTTCCGGTGGTCACCGTTTCGCCGACCCGGAGCGTCGCCGGCGACCGCTGGCTCGCGCCGAACGTGTCCTCGGCCCGGACCGCGTAGCCATCCATCGCCGCGCGCCGGTAGTGAGGGACCGCCCGCCTGGCGCTAACCGGTGTCGCGACGACGCGCTCGTCGGCGTCGCGAAGCGGCACGCGCTCCGTCCGCTCGTGTGGCGTCACAGCGTCTAGTAGCGTCTCCCTGGCCGCCGTCACCGGTGTTCGGTCTTTAAATCCGGCCGACTTACGGGACTCGTTGCTCATGTCGGTACGAAAGGCCGACACACCAAAAAGCTCGCCAGGTTTAGGGAGGTACAGTTGACAGAGAGCGTATGGGCGAGTCGGATCTGTACTGTCGCCTGTGTGGGAACGAACTCTCGACTGACCTCGTCGCGACCGACAGTCGGCACTGCTGTCTCAACGACACCCCAATCGCCGGAGCCTGTCCCGACCACGGTCCGGTCGGGCCCCATCACGCTGTCGAGCGGTGATCGACGGAATAGCAGCAGTCCGGATGACGCCGAGGTTCAAATAGGGGGAGGCAGCCACGGCCCAGTATGTTGCCCGTGACTCCCGTTGTGGACCTGACTGCGACGTTTGCGCTACTCGTCGCCGTCGGGGCGGGGGTCGGACTCGGGACACTCAGTGGACTCGTGCCGGGGTTGCACGCCAACACGTTCGCGCTCTTGCTCGCCGCGACGGCAAGTAGCCTGCCCGGGCCGCGGCTCTACGTCGGCGCGGCGATGCTGTCGGCCGGGGTAACTCATACTTTTCTCGACGTGATTCCGGCGCTGGCCCTTGGGGTCCCAGATCCGGCTATGGCGGCCAGCGCGCTTCCGAGCCACCAGTTAGTCATCGAAGGTCGGGGCCGGGAGGCGCTCCGTCTATCGGCGCTCGGAAGCGGGCTCGCCGTCGTGTTTGCGGTCCCCCTTGCCATTCCGCTGACGCTGGCAATGGAGCGTGTCTACCCGGTACTTCGACCGTGGCTGTCGGTGCTGCTCGCAGGTGTCGCCGCGCTGCTCGTGCTCACCGAGCGAGGTCGCCGCCAACAGGTCGGTGCGGCATGTTCGCTGGCTGCCAGTGGGCTGCTCGGCGTCACGTTGCTCGACGCGCCACTGACCGGCCTGCTTCCTGTCTCGGATGTCCTGGTCCCACTGTTTTCAGGGCTGTTCGGCGCACCGATCCTCCTGAGTGCCATCGAGGGAAACGGCGTCCCGTCACAGACCGACGCATCGGTGACAACACCTCGGCGAACCGTGGGTGTCCTTGCGGGCATCGGGACGCTTTGTGGTGGCGTTGTCGGCTACATTCCGGGCGTTTCCAGCGCAATCGCGGCCACGCTGGCGCTGGGTCTGGTCGCCAACCAGGGGCCACGCGCGTTCGTCGTTACGACGAGCGGCGTGAACACAGCAACAGCAGTGTTTGCGCTGTTTGCCCTCGTTTCGCTCGGGACACCGCGAACCGGCGTCCTCGTCGCGCTCGACCGATCCGGGGTGCCGCTCGTCTTGCCGGTATTGCTCGCTGCCGTCGCCATCGCCGCCGTCGCCGGAGCTATCCTCGTCCCGACCGTCGGGGACCGCTACCTGCGTACCGTCGGCAAACTGGACCCGACGTGGCTCTCGCTGTCGGTAATCGGATTGCTCGTCTGTCTCTCTGCGCTGTTTGCGGGGCTATTGGGTGTCGGTTCGTTCGGGGCAGCAACCGCAATCGGTCACCTGCCATCCCGATTCGGGGCCCGCCGGGTGACACTGATGGGGGTGTTGCTTGTCCCGCTGGCACTGTAGTAGCGCGCGCCCTGCGGACGTAACCAGCGATCCCGAGGAGTGTGAGTCCCACTCCTGATGCGAGCACCCGATTCATGGCTTCGACATCACCCTCCCCGAAGAAAACTGTGTCCCAGCCCTCAGTTGCCTGTGTGCGAGAGTCCGCCAAGCATCGTATCGACTCTGTCGCTTTCCCGGCCATCGACACGCTCTGGGTAGATTCCGACGGCGACGACCACGTCACCATCGTGTTCGAAGCTCGCGAGGTGTATCAGGACATCAACCTCCTGCCCTTCGATAGTCGTCGTGCCCGAAAACACGGACACCTCACGGGACTCGCCGAGCGCATCCACTGACCGGTTGCGCTCGAACTGGACATCGTCTATCTGGCTATTCCGACTCGCAACTTCCTCGACAAGCCGTTCGTTCGACCAGTCCGCAGCAGGGTTCAGCGCCTGACCGGCAACGCTCGCGCTCGGCGTCGAGAACACGACGAACCGGCTGGCCTCAACCTCACCGAGCGGGCCGAGGTCGATGCCGCGCTGGTACTGGCGCATCTGGTTCGTGACACGGACCGTCCGTTCTTGGCCCGCGACGGTGACAGTGCGCTCGATAGTCTGCTCGTCTGCCATCGTCTGCTCGTAACCGGTTTCTTCGAGTGCACTATCATCCACTGACGCGGGCGACGCGTCGAACTCGACTGTCTCCCCGGTCAACAGACCGACACACCCGGATGAGACAACGAGTAGCCCGACGAGTGCTGTAAGTAGCCCTCTTTGCATGATACTGCTACAGAATGTACGAGAGGTAAAAAGGATTCACCCAGTCATTTAATTAATTCTACACCGTCAGAGGCGGTATGACGGGCCATCGTCAGTGTCCTGCACCTCAACGCCAAGCGCTTCAAGTTCATCCCGGAGGTCGTCGGCGCGGTCGTAGTTGCCAGCGTCCCGTTCCTGCTCGCGGATTTCCAGGACCAGTTCGACCACATCGCCTGCCAGCGACACGTCGCCGCTGTCGTCGCTTCCGAACGCCAGTCCCAGAATTCCGCCGCCGAACTCCTCGAAGACTTCGACAGTACGGCGGAGCCCCTGATAATCGAACTCCGCGTGGGCGTCTATATGTGAGTTGACCGCGGCCGTCAGGTCCAGCAGCGCAGTCATCGCTTCCCGCGTGTTGAAGTCGTCGTTCATCGCGGCCTCGAACGCCGAGCGGGCGTCCTCGACCGCGTCGCGGAGCGTCTCGTCGGATACTTTCGCATGCGCACTCACGTCGTCGCAGGCCTCGACTGCTCGCTCGTAGCCCCGAGAGAGACGGTCCCACCGCTCCTGTGCCTCCGAAATCGTCTCGTCGTTGTAGGTTGCCCGTGAGGTGTAAGCCGTCGACAGCAGGAACGTCCGGAGCACGTTGGGGCCGAACTCCTCGACGGCGTCCGCGACGGTGAAGTAGTTGCCCAGCGAGGAGGACATCTTCTCGTCGTCGGTTTCGAGCAGGCGGACGTGGAGCCAGTACTTCGCAAACTGCTGGCCGGTTGCCGCCTCACTCTGGGCCACCTCATTCTCGTGGTGGGGAAAGACGAGATCCTGCCCGCCGACGTGGATGTCAATCGACTCATCGAGGTGTGTCATCGACATCGCCGAGCATTCGATGTGCCAGCCTGGACGGCCCTCGCCCCAGGGAGAATCCCACGTCTGTGCGGTCTGGCAGGCTTCTTCGGCCGGTGCAGCTTCAGAGTGCCGGTGTTCGGCAATGTCCTCGGGGTTGACCCCGCCGGCCTTCCAGAGCGCGAAGTCCGCTGGATGGCGTTTCTCTCCCTCAGCGTCTTCGCCTTGCGATTCGATATCGTCGACGGACTGGTTCGAGAGTGTCCCGTAGTCCTCGAAACTGGTCACGTCGAAGTAGACGGACCCGTTAGTTCCGTAGGCGTGGCCCTGCTCGACGAGTCGCTCGACGAGGTCGATAATCTCGGGGATGTGCTCTGAGACGCGAGGATACACCTCTGCACGCCCGAGATTGAGAGAACGCATATCAGCAATGACCTGCTGGGTGTAGTTGCGGGCCACGTCGGCCTCGCTGTCGCCGTCCTCGCCGACGCGGGCGACGATCTTCTCGTTGACGTCGGTGAAGTTCTCGACGTGGTGGACATCGTAGCCGAGCCAGTCAAGCCAGCGGCTCATCACGTCGACGTGAACCCATCCGCGCGCGTGGCCGAGGTGTGGCGGGTCAGAGGTCGTCAGCCCACAGTAGTACAGCAGCACGGAGTCGGGGTCGCGCGGCTCGAAGGGCTCTTTCTCACCGGTCAACGTGTTCGTCACACGAAGCGTCATTATCGGGAGCACTGGGTCCGCGCGCTTTAAGCCGTCGGAAGCCGACTCACTCCTGTACTGTGTCCTCGACCACCCGGAGTGTGTCCGGCCCCGCCCGCCGTGGCACCACCACGACGAGTGCGCCCTCGGTAACACCAGCGGCTTCGACCGACACGTCCGTGGCTCGCAGCCGTCCCAGCACCTCGGAAAGCGCCGCCGACGAGAGGTCGCCGGTGGCGACGATACCAGTCAGCGAGCCAGCGTCGTCAACGTAGCTGGTGTCACCGACCGCAAGCACGGCATCGCCATTCTCGGCCAACTCGGCTCGACCGAGCCCGCTCTGCATCGACACACGGGCGTCGCTGTCGTGTGCCGGGTCGTCAGACAGTTCCTCGGCGAACCGACGGAGCGCGGTCGCGATGGCCTCCTCCTCGCCGTCGACGGCGAGCGTGCGTGCGGCGGCGGTGTAGTTGACAACGCCGGCCCGGAGCGCGTCGTAGAGAAATGGACGCTCGCGGACGGCATCCCGTGTTTCGGATGCGAGTGACATTGGCATCGGCCACGGACGGCGCGGGCAAAAGCAGTTCCATTGGGCGCGCTGTAGTCGGCAACGCCTCATGCCGTAGCTGTCGTGGTCACTGCCCTGAAGCGGTTGCCCCCAAAACTGTGGGTCCGCTCCCAGCGAGTGAGAACAGCTACGGGGGGGTGTCCATGTCGACGCCCACTCACTACGTCCTGTTGTTCGGGCTGTGACCGAGCGGAATCGGGCGGCAACCACTCGTTCTCGGAGTTTCCTGCGAGCTATCATAGCTGTGCCGGTCGCTTGAACGTGGCAACGAAGGCCCTAAGGACTGCTCACCCCAACCGACGGGTATGGACGAAGCGCTCGTTATCGCGGCGCACGGCTCCCACCTGAACGCCGAGTCGAGCACGCCGACGTATGACCACGCGGACACGATTCGGGCGACCGGCGCGTTCGATGAGGTCCGGGAATCCTTCTGGAAGGAGGAACCGTCGTTCCGGGAGGTCCTGCGGACCGTTGACGCCGATGAAGTGTACCTTGTTCCGCTGTTCATTTCGGAGGGGTACTTCACCGAGCAGGTCATCCCACGGGAGTTCCGTCTGGAGGACTGGGACCCCGAACTGTGGGATTCCGACGGGACGAGCGCGACCAACGCGACGCTGGAAGCAGAGGACACGGGCCAGACGGTCCACTACTGTGGGCCGGTCGGGACACACGACTCCATGGGCGACGTCATCGTCCAGCGGGCGGAGTCCGTCACCGGCGACCCCGACGTTGGGGATGGGTTCGGTCTCGCTGTCGTCGGCCACGGAACGGAGCGCAACGAGAACTCCGCGAAGGCCATCCAGTACCACGCCGACCGTATCCGCGAGCGCGACCGCTTCGACGAGGTGCAGTCGCTGTTCATGGACGAAGATCCCGAAGTCGACGACGTCGCCGACTACTTCGAGAGCGACGACATCGTCGTCGTGCCACTGTTCATCGCCGACGGCTTCCACACCCAGGAGGACATCCCCGAAGACATGGGCCTGACCGACGACTACCGGACGGGCTATGACGTGCCGACGACCGTCGAGGGCCACGATATCTGGTATGCGGGGGCTGTCGGGACGGAACCGCTGATGGCCGACGTGGTACTCGAACGAGCCGCTGACGCGGGGGCCGACGTGAGCAGCGCGATCGAGCAGGTGCGTGAGGAGACCGGCGACGCGACGCCAGCAACCGGTGACTGAGACGGACGGCGTGTCGCTGTCGAGTCAGAAATGAGATGGGTCCCGTTGCTGGCTGACCGGAACCAGCCGACTTTTGCCGTCTGAGTCCTGTTTACCGGTATGGACGGCGAGTACGTGGACGCGCTGGTGGCAACCGCCCCTGACGGCATCGCCTTCGACGACCTCCACGTGGCCAACGATACCGACGGCTACACGTTCCAGACGCCGGACGTGGACCACAGTGGCATCGACGAAACGACGCTTCGGACCGTCGCGAGCGACTCCCCCTACGTGCGGAACTGGTACTTCTGGCACGCTGTCGCCCCGCAGAAAGAGGACCGGTGGGCGTTCCTCCGCTGGATCGAAGGCGCACAGCAGCGCGGTGTCACCGAGCGGTACGAGGTCCTCACCGACGGCATCTCGTCGACGTGGGGGGAACTCCACCTGACCGTCACGCTCGCAGATGGGAAACGCGAGTACAGCGTCCGCCACCGCGCCGACGCCGATGTCGGGACAAGCGCGCTCGACATCCACGACGATCCGCTCGATGCGCGTGAAATTGCGAAACACGACGACGTCGGCAGGTACCGACCGCTCAAGACCGCTCCGTCCCTCCAGACCGGCTGGGCGTTCCCCGAGCTCTCGGCCAGCGAGTTCGTCACGGCGGTCGACGCATTCTATCCCGCCACCGTTTCGAACTGGCACCGCGAGCGCGAAGATGAACTCGACGTCACCCACTGGCGGGACACCGTCGACCGCCAGACGGGCATCTACGGCGTCGTCAGAACCTGGGACCGCGGTGACGGCCACGAACACGTCAACTGGGTCGCCGAGGCCTGCTGTGACGACTCGCAGTGTCTCAAACGCCGGGAGTGGCAGTACGACGACGAGACGCACCTCGACGTCGACGGCGGGTCGGGCGCATTCCCCTGCCGTGAGCCCTGCTCGCTGGTCATCGCAGGGGCACGCAAGTGGACGAAGCTCGAAGGCGAGGACACGCAGACGTACGAATTCGAACTCACGCCGAGCGAGAAGGAACAACTGGAGGCCATCGTTGACACCGTCGCTGACGGTACTGTCGACGACATCCGCGAGGCGGACATCTACGAGGGCGCGAACCGCTACCGGACGCGGTTCCTGCGGGCGAAGCTGTTCGACGACGACGGTAACCTGGCCGGCGTCGAGACGAATCGCTGAGCGCTTGTGCGCGGCCGTCAGCCGAAGGCGACGACGTACAGGGCTGCCAGCAGAACCGTCACGGCAATCAGAACACCGACCGTCAGGAGGGTATTACTGGTGAGAACGAGCATGAGCAGCCCCACGACAAGCACCGTGAACCCACCGGCCGCCAGTAACAGCTCCGGTGACAGGTCGTCGAGGCTGGGTTCGGACTGGGACTGGGTGTTCGGTTGCGGTTTCGCCAGGTCCTCGTCGACCATAACCGGCTCGTTCTCACTCCCGCCCTCGGGAACGTAGATGTCGATGTACCGGGTCTCCGCGCCGTGGGCCGTCACGGCTTTCAGCTTTCCCCGTACCGGGCCGTCGCCGTTCACTGTCACCTTGACTCGGCGCTCGCTCTCCTCCTTGAGGTAATGGTTCGTGGCGTCGAGCGAGGCAACCGATGACAGCGCGTCGTCGAGATGGAGGTGGACGTAGAGTGCCTCGCCATGATTGTGTAACTGGATGTCGAAGCTCCCCGTCGCGTCGTACTCAGTCGGAACCTCCAGACTGTGGATGCCGGTCCGGTTGACGTGCACGGGCAGGGAATCAGGCACGACACTGACTGCGAAGTGCGAGGAAAAAAAGGTTCAGGCCGGTGCTTCGTCGCGCATGTCCGGTGGGAGCAGGTTCGGGATGCCGTCCTCGATGGGGAACGTCTCGCCACACTCGGTACAGACGAGTTCACCAGACAGGATTTCGCCGTCGTCGCGCTCGGTCACGTCGAGGTCGAGGTCGTGTTTGTCCAGAGGGCAGCAGATAATCTCCATCAGGTCCTCTTTCATACACGGAGCCAGGACCGGCGGTCGCAAAAGTCTGCCGCTCTCCCGTGGGTCCACACCCGTCTCTGGGTGAGAGAGTTCTGAATCGGAGCGGGCAGTCAACCGCTAGAACGGCTGTTCGCGGATGATGGTTTCGCCACGGCCGGGCCCAACACCGATGGCGTAGGCCGGCGTGTCGAGTTCGGATTCGATGTACTCGACGTACGCCTTTGCGTTCTCCGGTAGTGCCTCATATCCGTCGGCAACGATGTCCTGCCAGTCGACTTCCGGCCAGCCGTCGAAGCTCCGGAAATTCGCCTCGCACCGGGCCCACTGTTCGGTCGTCGCGGGCATCGACGCGAGTTCCTCGCCGTCTAGCGTGTACGTGTGACCGACCTTCACTTCGTCAAGGCCGGCGAGCACGTCGAGGTGGTTGATGGCGATGCCGGTAAAGCCAGAAACACGCGTCGAGTGACGCAGCATCGGCAGGTCGAGCCAACCGACACGCCGCGGGCGGCCGGTGACGGTACCGTATTCGCCACCCTCCTCGCGGATGTAGTTCGCCAGTTCCTCGTTCTCGCCCTCGCCTTGCTCGTCGTAGCCGGGCGTATCGCCGACCACGCCGCCGAGTTCGGTTGGCAGCGGGCCGCTCCCGACGCGGGTAAGGTAGGCCTTGACGATACCAATAACTTCGCCGTCACCGACGACGCCGGGGCTAAGCCCGGTCCCTGTCGCTGCGCCGCCAGCTGTCGGATTCGATGAGGTGACGTACGGGTAGTTCCCGTGGTCGATGTCGATTATCGTTCCCTGTGCACCCTCCAGCATAACGTTCTGGCCTTCGTCTATCGTGGCACTGAGGAAAGCCCCTGCGTTGACGGTCATGTCTTCGGCTTCGAAGCGACGGCCGAACTCGCGGAACTCCTCGAAGAGCGCGTCAACATCGAACGCCTCGGGATCGTCGAGGTCGGCGATATCGAGGCCGTACACGTCCTCAACGACCGCCCGTTTCTGAGGGACGACGTATTCGAGTCGCTCCCGAAGCACGTCCGGGTCGAGCAGGTCACCGATACGGACGCCGCGCCGACCGGCCTTGTCCTCGTAGGTCGGGCCGATGCCGCGGCCGGTGGTTCCGACCTCCTGATCCGTCTCGCTCTTGACTTTCTCCTCGATGCCGTCGAGCACCCGATGGAACGGGAGAATGACGTGTGCTCGTTCGGCGATGCGGACATCCGGGTCAAGGCCGCGTTCCTGAAGCGTGTCTATCTCGTCGAACAGCGTTCGCGGGTTGACGACGCACCCGTTGCCGAGAACGCCGACCTTGCCGCGGATGGCTCCGCTCGGAACCAGCGAGAGCTTGTACTCCT